>NZ_JBLWIF010000002.1:0-357161 GCF_048381575.1 Tepidibacillus sp. LV47 | reverse complement strand
CTAAGATAAACAGAATTTTTATTTTTTATCTGTCTACCTTAAGGGGAGCATATCAAAGGTCGGTAAAACGACTGAGGACAGCCTCTTTTTATCTAACCGCAAAGGAAAGTTTAACTTCATTAAAGTAATAAATCAAAGTTACGTCTTCGAAAAGACTTCGATAAAAGTTTTTTTTTTAATTAGAACTTTAAGTTGTAAAATGCTTTCTTCCCGCCGTAACGGCCGATGTATGCCAATTCATCTTCGATACGAAGTAATTGGTTATATTTTGCTACACGATCGGTACGTGATGGGGCACCTGTTTTAATTTGACCAGCATTTGCTGCTACAGCAATATCCGCGATGGTGGAATCTTCCGTTTCACCTGACCGGTGGGAGATAACCGCTGTATAACCTGCACGTTTTGCCATTTCGATGGCATCAAAGGTTTCAGTTAGTGTACCAATTTGGTTCACTTTAATTAAGATGGAGTTAGCAATTCCTTTTTCAATTCCTTGGGATAAACGTTCGGTATTTGTTACAAACAAGTCGTCACCAACAAGTTGAACTTTTTTACCTAAACGTTCGGTTAGTTTCTTCCAACCTTCCCAATCATCTTCTGCTAAACCATCTTCAATCGAGATAATTGGATATTTTTTGAGAAGCTCTTCATAGAAGTCGATCATTTCATCTGCAGTGCGAACGACTCCTTCACCTGCTAGATGATATTTCCCATCTTTATAAATTTCACTTGAAGCCACATCAAGAGCAATAAAAACATCTTCGCCAGGCTTATAACCCGCTTTTTCAATCGCTTCAATGATCGTCGAAATGGCTTCTTCATTTGAAGAAAGGTTGGGAGCAAAACCCCCTTCGTCACCAACGGCGGTATTTAGTCCTTTTCCTTTTAAAACAGATTTTAAGTTATGAAAGATTTCTGCACCCATTCGCAATGCTTCACGGAAGTTCTCTGCTCCAACAGGCATTACCATAAATTCTTGAATATCTACGTTATTGTCGGCATGCTTTCCACCGTTTAAAATATTCATCATGGGTACAGGTAATGTTTTTGCATTAAATCCGCCAAGGTAAGCATATAAAGGTATTCCTAATGCATCGGCAGCAGCACGGGCAACAGCCATGGACACACCAAGGATGGCATTGGCGCCTAATTTGCTTTTATTTGGTGTTCCATCTAACTCAATGAGATATTCATCGATGCCCACTTGGTCAAGAGCGTCCATTCCTATAATCTCTGGGGCAATAATGTTGTTAACATTTTCAACAGCTTTTAGAACGCCTTTACCAAGATAACGCTCTTTATCCCCATCTCTTAATTCTACTGCTTCATGGGCACCAGTGGATGCTCCAGAGGGAACAATCGCTCTTCCCATTGCTCCTGATTCGAGCACAACTTCTACTTCTACCGTTGGATTTCCTCGAGAATCAAGTACTTCGCGTGCATAAACGTCTGAAATAATGGTCACAATGTCCACTCCTTTGATCACTTTTATTTAAATTAACTTTATCAATGGAGTTGGTTTTTCCAACGCAGCTTTATCATCCATGCCTTTCTCGCTGCTTATGAAAAACACAACTCCAAAGAAACACTACTCTTAGATGATAATAGATTTTCCAGTCATTTCTTCTGGTTGATCAATTCCTAAAAGTTTTAACATCGTAGGCGCAATATCAGCTAACACTCCACCTTCGCGAAGTTGTACATCTTTCTTGGTTACAATAAATGGTACAGGGTTCGTTGTATGAGAAGTAATTGGATTTCCTTGATCATCGATCATATGATCTGCATTTCCGTGGTCTGCAGTAATCAAAGCGATACCACCTTTAGCTAAAATGGCATCAACAACCCGTCCTAAATTCTCGTCAACTGCTTCAATGGCACGAATCGTTGGTTCCATTTTTCCTGAATGGCCAACCATATCTGGATTTGCAAAGTTCAAAATGATGACATCATGTTTATCTGCCTCAATTTCTTTTAAGACCGCATCTGTTACCTCATAAGCGCTCATCTCAGGTTTGAGATCATAGGTCGCTACTTTTGGCGATGGGATTAAGATTCTTGTTTCCCCTTCAAATTCAGCCTCACGACCTCCGCTGAAGAAATAAGTGACATGAGGATATTTTTCTGTTTCAGCGATCCGTAATTGCTTAAGTCCCTGGCGGCTTACAATCTCACCAAAAGTATTATCTAAGTTCGTTGGCTTATAAGCGACATAACCATCTACCGTTTCACTAAAATGGGTCAATGTCACATAATAAACGTTTTTCGGGAATTTCTCGCCGCGATCAAAGCCACGGAAATCTTTATTGGTAAAGACTTGCGAGATTTGAATCGCACGGTCTGGTCTAAAGTTAAAGAAAATAATCGCATCTTCATCTTCAATTAAGCCAATGGGTTGATCATTGTCATCAACGATAACAGTTGGCATTACGAATTCATCAAATACGCTTTTCTCATAGGATTCGCGAATCGCTTTGATAGGATCAGTATAATGGGGACCTTCGCCATAAACCATCGCACGATATGCTTTTTCGGTGCGTTCCCAACGTTTGTCCCGATCCATCGCATAATAACGTCCTTGTACCGTTGCGATTTGACCTACACCTAGTTCATTCATTTTTTCTTGAAGTTGACGAATATATTCAATGGCACTATCAGGTGCTACGTCTCTTCCATCTAAAAAGGCATGAACAAAAACTTTTTCCACATTTTCTCGTTTTGCGAGTTCTAAAAGAGCAAATAAATGATCAATATGGCTATGAACGCCTCCATCAGACACCAGTCCATAGAGATGCAATTTCTTATTTTTTTCTTTCACATGTTTGATGGCATTAAGGAATACTTCATTTTTGAAAAAGGAACCTTCTTCGATCGCCTTGGTGACTCTTGTTAAATCTTGATAAACAATACGACCAGCGCCAATATTCAAGTGGCCAACTTCCGAGTTTCCCATCTGACCTTCTGGTAAACCAACAGACATTCCGCTTGCACCTAATTTAGTGTGAGGATATTCATTCCAAAAGCGATCTAAATTAGGTTTTTTTGCTTGAGCAATGGCATTTCCATATACTTCATCACGTAAGCCAAATCCATCTAAGATAATTAAAGCAAGTGGTTTTGGTCGAGACATCTCATTCACTCTCCATTTCTTATGAAATTATGATTGTTTCCCACCCTCTACTAGAGCTTTAAATGATGTTGGATCTAAACTAGCTCCCCCGACCAAAGCACCATCAATCTCTGGTTGCCTCATAAAAGCGCCGATGTTTTCAGGTTTCACACTTCCCCCATATTGTATGCGAACCTCATTGGCGACTTGCTGATCATATTGATCGGCAATCACTTGCCGGATAAACCCTATCACTTCGTTGGCATCTTCTGCTGTTGAAGATTTTCCTGTACCAATCGCCCAGATAGGTTCATAAGCAATCACGATTTGTTTTACCTGTTCCGAAGTAAGACCTTGAATTGCTTTTTCCGTTTGTTCTTTTACGACCTCTTTCGTTTTACCAGCTTCCCGTTCTTCTATTTTTTCACCCACACAAACAATGGGAGTGATCCCATGCTTGAAAGCGGCATGGACTCGTTTATTGACGGTTTCATCGGTTTCTCCAAACATTTCTCGGCGCTCAGAATGACCGATAATGGCATATTGAACTCCCAATTCTTTTAACATCAATGGGCTAATTTCACCGGTAAAAGCCCCAGACTCTGCCCAATGAATATTTTGGGAACCAATTTTTATGTAATCTCCAACTAGCTCTTTCGCAATTGCAAGATCTGTATAAGGAACACAGAGAACCGCTTCCACACCTTCAACGGAAAAATCTTTTACTTGATTTAAAAATGCTTTTGTTTCCTCAATCGTTTTGTTCATCTTCCAATTTCCAGCGATAATCGGAGTACGCATATGATCACCTATTCCTTATCATTTAATGCAACAACACCTGGTAATTCTTTTCCTTCCATAAACTCTAAAGATGCGCCACCACCAGTAGATATATGGGTCATTTGCTCGGCATATCCAGCTTTTTCTACAGCAGCAGCTGAGTCTCCTCCTCCGATAATGGTTATAGCATTCGTTTTTGCCATGGCTTCTGCGATTGCATTGGTTCCTTTGGCAAAAGCATCCATCTCAAAAACACCCATTGGTCCATTCCAAATAACGAGTTTGGAATCTTGAATCACTTGGGAATATAACTCAATCGTTTTTGGACCAATATCAAGGGCTTGCCAATCTGCCGGAATTTCTGTAATATCGACGACTCTTTTATTTGCATTTTCCGAAAATTCATCCGCTACTACAACATCAACTGGCATTAAGAAACGAACATTGTTTGCTTTTGCTTTCTCCATAAAAGATTTGGCAAGTTCAATTTTATCTTCTTCAAGGAGTGATTGACCGATTTCATATCCTTTTGCTTTGACAAAAGTGTATGCCAATCCACCGCCAATAATTAAATTATCAACTTTTTCTAATAAATTTTCAATAACTCCGATTTTATCTTTCACCTTTGCCCCACCAATGATTGCAGTAAATGGGCGTTCAGGATTAGATAAAGCATTCCCTAGGATCTCGATTTCTTTTTGCATGAGAAAACCAGCAACTGCCGGGAGATAATGAGCGATCCCTTCTGTTGATGCGTGTGCACGATGAGCTGCTCCGAAAGCATCATTGACATAGACATCAGCTAATTCAGCAAAAGCTTTCGCCAATTCTGGATCGTTCTTTTCCTCACCTGGATAAAAACGTACATTTTCTAATAAAATGACATCTCCTTCATTCATTGCAGCAATCGCAGCTTTCACATTATCGCCAATCGCTTCATCTAATTTCTTCACTTCTTTCCCTAATAGCTCAGACAGTTTTTTGGCTACAAGGGTTAATCTCATTTCTTCTACGACTTTTCCCTTTGGCCTGCCTAAGTGACTTGCTAAGATTGCTTTTCCACCTTGCTCAATAATGTACTGAATGGTAGGCAAGGCTGCGCGAATCCGCGTGTCATCAGTAATCTGTCCATCTTGCATTGGCACATTGAAATCGACGCGGCAAAAAACTCTTTTTCCCTTTAAATCAATATCACGAACAGACTTCTTATTCATTCCCATCCCTCCTGAGTTTGCAAAATGATTGAAGAGGAGAATTTTCCTCTCCTCTTTTTCATAACAATTTATCATTATTCTCTTGTCGTTATTAAATTCCTTTTTTTGCAATGTAAGTTGCTAAGTCAACCACACGATTGGAATAACCCCATTCATTGTCATACCAAGATACCACTTTAACCATATGACCTTCCATAACCATTGTAGAAAGACCATCAATGCTGGAAGAATGGGGATCGTGATTATAATCAACAGATACTAATGGTTCTTCAGAATATTGAAGAATTCCTTTTAATTCACCTTCTGCTGCTCTCTTTAATGCGGCGTTTACTTCTTCAACAGTTACTTCTTTTTCCAGTTCTGCGACTAAATCAACAACAGAGACGTTTGGAGTCGGCACACGCATTGCAAATCCATTTAATTTTCCTTTTAGTTCTGGTAATACGAGAGAAACTGCTTTCGCTGCACCAGTGGTAGTTGGAATAATGGACATTGCGGCTGCTCGAGCACGACGGTAATCCTTATGCGGTAAATCAAGAATTTGTTGATCGTTTGTGTAGGAGTGAACAGTGGTCATCAAACCGCGTTTAATTCCAAAATTCTCATGAAGTACTTTTGCAAATGGTGCAAGACAGTTTGTCGTACAAGAAGCATTAGAGATAATATGATGCTTTTCAGGATCGTATTTGTCATGGTTTACACCCATTACGATGGTGATATCTTCATTTTTAGCTGGAGCAGAAATGATAACTTTTTTTGCACCTGCTTCTATATGTTTTCTAGCATCTTCAGCATTGGTAAAACGACCTGTAGATTCAACAACAATTTCTACTCCTAACTCTTTCCAAGGAAGATTTGCAGGATCTCTTTCAGCGGTTACTTTTACAAATTTTCCGTTTACGGTGAAGCCACCTTCTACAACCTCAACTTCTGCATCAAGTTTCCCATGAACGGAATCATATTTTAAAAGATGAGCCAACATGTTTGCATCGGTTAAGTCATTGACAGCAACCACTTCAATATCAGGATTGTTTAATGCGGCACGGAAAACATTTCTCCCGATACGACCAAAACCGTTAATACCAACCTTAACCATATTTATTCCTCCTTCTGATATTCATTGATTTTATATGAAAACTATACTCCAATAAAATCAATGGAAAGTATAGTTTCTTGGCAATGAATCATAAATGATTCAAAATCTCTCTGGCAGCTCCTTCGTCTGTCACCAACATTTGCTTGATATTATGACGGAGCACAGATAGGATCGCTAGCGCTTTGCTTTTTCCACCTGCAACGGCAATAATATGAGGGATATGGACCAAATCATCTAAAGTTAGTCCAATCGTATTCATCTTATAGACGATATTCCCATCTTGATCAAAGTAATAACCAAATGCCTCCCCTACTGCTTTTTTGTCTTCAAGAAGTTGCATAATCTCAGCGGGCATTCTTCTTCGAATCCCCATAATTTTAGCTTGACCAATTCCATGAACCACAATTCTTGCAGAACGAATCACAGCTAAAACTTCTTGTACGTGTTCTTCATTGATGAGGAAATGATACGTTTCCTCGCTTAGTTGATCGGGTACATGAAGCAATCGATAAGAACCACCCGTTTTTTTCGCCATAATCGAAACCAATGTATTGGCCAAGTATTCATGATTCTCACCAATTCCACCTCTGGCTGGAACAAACAATACCGAATGTAAATGAGGGTGTTCCGGCATCATTTCAGCAACCTCAGCAATAGTTGATCCGCCTGTTAAAGCAACGATGTCTTTCTCTTTCATATATTGTCTCATTAGATGTGCTGCCGCTCGGCCAAGTTCTTTTTTTACAAACGGGTCCGTATCTACATCTCCCGCTACGACAATCACTTTTTTTAATTGGAGTTTATTTTGCAATTCATTTTCTAAATCATTAAGACCAAATAATTTTCGAATATATGGAGAAACTTTATGTAAAACTTCAACTCCATCTTGGCTTAATTTCATGCCAAGATTATCTACTTCAATGAGACCTTGTTGCTTTAAAAAATCAACTTCAGAACGTAAGATTCGCTCGCTGATTCCAAGGGATTGAGACAAACTTCTTCTGCCTATCGGTTGCATCATCGAGACAAAATATAAAATTTTATAACGTTTTTTCATCACTTCTAAGAGATCAGGTACTAACTTTAATTGAAGTTGTAATAAATCCAATGTAAACGTCTCCTTGGTCTAAAATAGTCCCGCATTTACATATTATGTCCCACAGAGGGCAAAAAAAATTCATTTCTCATATTCATCATAGCGAGAAATGAAGCAAATAGCAACCCCTAATTATATCTTTTACGTTTAGATGAAGCTGGAATCCCTAGCTCCTCTCTATATTTTGCAACTGTTCTCCGTGATATTTCAATTCCTTGTTGTTGAAGAAGCTCCGTTAGCATTTGGTCAGAATAAGGTTTTCTTTTATCTTCTTTTTCAATCCATTCTTTCAGTTGTTTTTTTACTTCGTTAACAGAGGTAACTTCTCCGTTACTCGAAGTAATTCCATGACTAAAAAAGAATTTAAGTTCAAAGGTTCCTTTCGGTGTATGGATATACTTATTCGCAATTGCGCGACTTACCGTTGATTCATGAATTCCTGTTTTTTCCGCAATATCTTTTAATGTAAGCGGTTTTAATTGATTCGTTTGAAAAAAAACCTTTTGAGCCTCGATAATCTCTCTCGTCACTCTATAAAGAGTATCCCTTCTTCTTTCAATGCTTTTAATTAGCCATGTGGCTTGATTCCATTTGTCCATCACAAATTTCACTGCTTCCTTATCATCACGCCTTTGTTCAATCACTTGGGAATAATAAGGATTCATACGAAGACGGGGAATGAGTGTATCATTCACAATAATGATCAATTCTCCTTCGATTTCTTCTACAAAAATATCAGGTAAGATATAACGAGTTTCCCCTTTTGCAAAACCAAATGCTGGCCTTGGTTTTAATGTCGTTAATAAATCAGCAATTTGCTCAACTTCTTCAACTGATATTTTCATCCTTTGGGCAATTTTCGTATACCTTTTTTCCGCCAAATCGGCAAGATGATTTTTGACCACTTGAGCAGCCTTTTCGTCAAAGGGTTCCATCTGTTTTAGTTGAATGAGCAAAAATTCTTGTAAGTCTCTTGAACCAATGCCAATGGGATCAAAGGATTTTAGTAAAGTAAGCGTTTGCTCTACTTCTTCTTTTGACACCTTAAGTAACTCGGAAACTTCTTCTAATGACATGGTGAAATAACCCATTTCATTTAGATTCCCAATTAAAAAAGTTAAAATCCTAAACCTTTTGCTGTCTAAATTAGATAATCTTGCCTGTTGCAATAAATAATCTTCTAGGCTGTCTTCTTTTGCAGCAATTGTATCCCAGATGTTCCTTTCTTCATCCTTTAAATAGGTTAACGAGCCGATCCACCGGCTATTTTGATAAAGATAGCGAAATCGTTCCATTTCCTTATCATCGATTTCAAGGACTGGGTTTTCTACAATCTGTTCTTGAATATATTCAACCAGCTCAATCACTGGATATTGTAGTATTGTAATCGCTTGACGCAATTCTTTGGTCATGATGAGCTTTTGCGTTTGTTGTTGGTATAGTCCATATTCCATCAGCATGATATCACCTGATCCAAGGTTGATTTTTCTTTCTTTTGATTGTATAATAAGGGTTGTCGCAATTGCGCTCGTAGCTCAGTTGGATAGAGCACTGGCCTCCGGAGCCAGGTTTTGCGGGGGTTCGAGTCCCTCCGAGCGCGCCATTTTTTATCTAAAAATTACATTACGAATCATCAAAACAGAGCTTAAAACAGGCTCTTTTTTTTATTTAATCTAGCTAAGTTTGTAAGTTTATTTTATCAAAAAAAGGATAAAATAGTTATGGTAAATTTCCTCAATCTTATGTTTGACCTTTTTTGACCAATAAGGTATGATAATAATATAAAAAATAGTCTCATAAAAGAACCTTTAAAAGGAGGAGCTTATAGAATGAGTTATTATGTACCTTATGTTATTGAACAAACCAATCGCGGGGAACGGGCTTATGACATCTATTCAAGACTACTAAAAGACCGCATTATCTTTTTAGGTAGTGCCATTGATGATGCTGTAGCCAATTCTGTTGTTGCCCAATTATTATTCTTGGAATCAGAAAATCCTGATAAAGATATTTATCTATATATTAATTCTCCTGGTGGATCGATTACCGCTGGTATGGCTATCTATGATACCATGCAATTTATCAAAGCAGATGTATCTACGATTGCCATTGGAATGGCAGCCTCAATGGGGGCATTCCTCTTAGCGGCCGGTGCAAAAGGAAAACGTTATGCGTTGCCAAATAGTGAAATCATGATTCATCAACCTCTCGGTGGAACACAAGGTTCAGCAAGTGATATTGAAATCCATGCGAAACGTATCCTTGATATGAAAAAACGCTTAAATCAAATTCTAAGTGAACGAACTGGGCAACCCCTTGAGAAAATTGAAAGAGATACCGATCGAGATAATTTCCTTACTGCTGAAGAAGCAAAAGCATATGGACTCATTGATGAGATTATAACTTCCGCTCCAAAAGCGAAGAAATAACTGATTGGAAGAGTCCCCTATTGCCATAAAAATAGGTTTGTATATTCCAACACTTATGGAATATACAAACCTAACTTACAAGCCATCTCATGTTTTTTTTTCATTTTATTTGTTACTTTTATTCCTCGAATTGATAAAGAGGGGTACTAAGATAACGCTCTCCGGTACTTGGTGCGATCACCACCACATTTTTTCCTTTTCCTAAACGTTTCGCCACTTTTTTTGCTGCAAATACAGCTGCTCCAGTCGAAATCCCACCTAAAATCCCTTCGTTTCTCGCTAATTCTCTAGCTGTTGCAAACGCTTCTTCTGTTGTAACTTGAATGATTTCATCGTAGATTTTTGTATTTAATGTTTTTGGGATAAATCCTGGACCTAAGCCTTGTAACTTATGAGGCCCTGGTTTTCCTCCAGACAATACAGGTGAATCCTTAGGTTCTACCCCAATAATCTGAACTTGGGGAATACGTTCTCTTAAAACTTCACCTACTCCAGTAATCGTTCCCCCTGTACCGATCCCTGCTACAAAAGCGTCGATTTTTCCATCCATTTGCTCAAGGATTTCTTTTGCTGTGGTTAATCGATGTACTTTGGGGTTGGAAGGATTTTCAAATTGGCGCAGTAAAAAATACCCTTTCTCTTTTGCTAATTGTTCGGCCACTTTTACCGCTCCCGGCATTCCTTCTGCCCCTGGAGTTAAGATCAGTTCTGCTCCATAAGCGCGTAAAAGGTTTTTTCGCTCGTTGCTCATCGTTTCAGGCATAACAAATACAGCACGATATCCTTTAGCAGCAGCGACCATCGCTGCCCCAATCCCTGTATTCCCGCTCGTTGCTTCAATAATCGTATCTCCTGGTTTTAATTTTCCTTCTGATTCAGCATCCAGTATCATTTGCATGGCGATACGATCCTTTACACTTCCGCCAGGATTCATATACTCTAATTTTATGTAGATGTCTGCATGATTTTCATCATTACGTTGTAATTTGACGATTGGCGTTTCGCCAATCAATTCAACAATATGATTCGCTACTTTCATTTTCTCTATCTCCTTTTACTTATTTTTCCATTATACTATTAATCTCTTTCCCATCTGTCAATAATCCAATGTGCTAAAATGGCTTGCATGATTCTAACGCGCTCCGATACCTCGCAGCTTTCCATGAAAAAACAGTCGGAGGGAAGGCTCGCTCGCTAAAGTCGCGCTTACAAAATCATACAAGCCAAGCTTAGTGTTTGTATATTCCATAAGAGTTGGAATATACCAGCATTTCCAACATGTTATTCTTCTTTACTTAATAATTCTGTTAATTTTTCAACGGCTTGCTCTTCGTCACTACCTTCAGCAATAATCGTTATTTCTGCTCCATTATTAATGGCCAAACTCATAATTCCCATAATGCTTTTCGCATTTACTCTTTTGTCTTCTCTTTCAACAGTAATTTCCGAAGAATATCGATTTGCTTCTTGAACAAATAATGCAGCAGGTCGAGCCCGCAAACCCGTTTTTAGTTTCACAATAACTGTACTTTTGACCATCGTTACGTCCCCCTGTTTCATTCTTTTCGTTATTATACCATGACTTTAAAAAAATTACTGATGACTCCGTAATTTGTTCGCAATTTCGTCTAATTTTCTCAAGCGATGATTAATTCCTGATTTACTTACCTTTCCACTTGGAATGAGTTGACCTAATTCGGTAAGGTTTAATTCTGGATAACGCAATCTTAATTCTGCGATTTCTTTTAACTTAACTGGCAAATTCTCTAAACCAATTTCTTTATCGATTAATTTTATATTTTCAATCTGCCTCATGGCAGCTCCGATCGTTTTATTTAAATTCGCCGTTTCACAATTGACCAAACGATTTACAGAATTCCGCATATCTTTGACAATACGGACATCCTCAAATTTGAATAAAGCTTGATGTGCACCAATATTGCTAAGGAACTCCGTGATTTTTTCCCCTTCTTTAATATACATAAAATAACCTTTCTTACGTTCTGTCCATTTTGCATTTAAGCCAAATTCATTACATAAATTACAAAGATCGACGACATGGTTATAATCATTTGAGGAGATTTCTAAGTGATAGGAAGAACTTTCTGGATGATTGATGGAGCCTCCTGCTAAGAATGCGCCGCGAAGATAAGCCCTTTTACTATCCGTATCAGGAATAATACTCTTTTTAATCCCTGGGTAGAACGTAAACCCTTTTTCAGCAATCGCTAGTTCGTTTAAGATTTCTTCAATCTTAACCGGAATACGGACTAAATAAATATTGTTTTTCTTCAATCTCATCTTTTTTCGAACTAATAATTCTGCATGAATTTGAAAAAGGTCTTTGATCAGGGTATAGATTTTTCTAGCGATCGCCGCGTTTTCAGTCATGATTTCCAATTTGATTTGTTGGTTGCTGACTTGAACACTGCCATTCATTTTAACAATCGCAGATAGTTCAGCCAGTTTTGATTTCCGGTCTTCCCCAAAGACATAGGTGAGCTCTTTTTTTGTTTCGGAAGCAAAGGACATCAAGATCACCTCAATTCTATTTGCTTGCTTGCTTCCCTTCTCCCTCTAAAATCGTAAGAATTCGTTCGCTTAATTTATCAGCATTATGGCGGACATACTTTTTATATGTTAAAAATTGATCTGCCACAACCTGATACCCTTGAGATAAGAGAAGCTCTTTATTTGCTGTAACTGGTTCCGCCCCTTTATGCCGATAACGTTCAATAATTTCTTGAGAAATTTTTCCCTCGTGCACAATAACCACATCAATAAAGCGCTTTCCAACATGTTTTTCTACTGCCCTTACATGATCAATCGCTTGATAATGATCCGTTTCTCCAGGTTGGGTCATGACATTGCAAATAAAAATTTTCTTCCCTTTTGCGGATAAAATCGCATTTTGAATGCCTTTTACGAGAAGATTAGGAATAATGCTGGTATAAAGGCTACCTGGGCCAATTAAAATCCCGTCAGCTGTTAAAATCGCCTCAACCGCTTCATCCAATGGTTCAACATCGCGAGGTTCAATAAATACCTGTTGAATAGCTTTCCCCGTTTTTGGAATACTTGATTCTCCTTTTATTCTTGTGCCATCCGTATATTCAGCAATTAAAGAGACTTTCTGTAAGGTTGCAGGAAGGACTTTCCCTTTAACAGCTAAAACGCGGCTTAATTCTTTAATCGCAGAAAAAAAATCACCAGTTATATCCTGTAAAGCAGCTAGTAACAAGTTTCCCAAATTATGCCCTGCCAGCCCTTCCCCATGTTGAAAGCGGTATTGTAAAACTTTCTCCAACAAAGGTTCGGTATCGGCAAGGGAAACAAGGACATTACGAATATCTCCTGGAGGAAGCATATCTAGCTCATCTCGCAGTTTTCCTGAACTGCCACCATCATCAGAAACCGTTACAATCGCTGTGATATCCAGATTTTTTTTCTTTAACCCCCTTAAAATGGCAGATAACCCTGTTCCTCCTCCTATGGCTACAACCTTATATGGTTTCACTCTCATTGATTTGATCTCCTTATCATCGGTCTTTTTCAATATCACGATGTTGAACACTTACATTCCAGTCTTTTTCAAGTGAATGGGCAATATATTCTGCAATTGCAACAGAGCGATGCTTTCCCCCTGTACAGCCAATTGCAATGACGAGTTGACTTTTCCCTTCTTTTTGATATTTTGGTACAAGGAAATGAAGGAAATCCGTTAATTTAGTAATAAACTCTTGGGTTTCAGACCATTTCATCACATATTCATAAACAGGCTGATCTAAACCTGTTTGCGGACGCAATGAATCTACATAATGAGGATTTGCCAAAAAGCGAACATCAAAAACAAGATCCGCATCGATTGGGATTCCATACTTAAACCCAAAGGAAACCACATAAATGAATAAGCGATTTTTTTCTATTTCACCAAATCGAGCAATGATTTTTTCCCTTAATTGACTCGGTTTTAATGCACTTGTATCAATAAGATCACTTGCTTTTCCCTTTAATTCTTCAAGTAATTTCCTTTCTAAAATGATTCCTTCAATTGGCGATGAATTTGAAGATAAAGGATGTCTTCTTCTAGTTTCTTTATATCGACGAAGGAGTGTCTTATCATCTGCATCTAAAAAGAGAATTTGATAACGGATACCTTCAAGTTTATCAAGTGCCTTTAAAGCTTCTGATAAATTCTCAAAAAACTCTCGACCCCTTAAATCGATCACTAAGGCAACTTTATTGATTTTACCACCGGATTGAATCATTAAATCAACAAAGGTAGGAAGAAAGACAGGTGGTAAATTATCGACACAGAAAAAGCCAATATCCTCCAAACTTTGAATGGCAACTGTTTTTCCTGCACCTGACATTCCTGTAATAATAATTAAATGAATTGGACCCGATTCACTCATTTTATTCACCCTCGTCTCTCATATCTACGGCTTCTTTATACAACTTATACATGAAAAAGTGCAGCTGCTCCAATTATTCCCGCAGTATTTCCTAAAGTTGCCGGTACAATCTGAACATTTTTTACAATATTTTTTAATCCATGTTGATAAAACGCTTCGCGAATGGGTTCAAATAAAATATTTCCAGCTTTTGAAACCCCGCCGCCAATGATGATGATCTCAGGATCAAACAAATTAGCAACTGTAGCTAATGCTTTTCCTAAAAGGTAAGCTGCCTCTTTTACGATCGCCATCGCTTCTTTATCCTTTTCTTTTGCGGCATCTAAAACACTTTTTGCCGTAATCTCATCTAATTTTCCTTTGTATCTTTCCGTAAGTATTGAATCTTTTTCCTTCGCAACGACTTCTTTTGCCATGCGAATGATACCTGTTGCAGAAGATACGGTTTCTAAACAACCCACATTGCCGCAACCACAAACGATTCCCTTATCGGAGATGGGGATATGCCCTAATTCTGCAGCCATCCCATTTTTACCATGGAGGATTTTCCCATCCACGATAATTCCTCCACCAATTCCTGTACCGATCGTTGCCATTATCACATGTTTAAATCCTTTTCCCGCTCCAACCCAAGCTTCACCAATGGCAGCAACATTTGCATCATTTTCAATTTTTACAGGAATCAGCAACTCATTCTCCAAAATTTGCTTTATGGATAAATCCTTCCATTTGAGATTTGGAGCCATGCGAACAATTCCAGCGTCAATATCGAGGAGCCCTGGTATTCCCATTCCCATTCCTTTTACTTGTTCCCACGTTAAGCCAAAATCTGAGGCGATTTTTCTTACATTTTGGACAATATCGTCAATAATGGCTTGGTACCCATCTTTGGTACGCGTAGGAATCTCTGTCTCAAAAATAAGCTCTCCTATTTTCGAGATCAAACCCATTTTAATGGTTGTACCACCTAAATCAACACCTACATAAATTTCTTTCTTTTCCATCGCTATTCCCCATTCTATTTTTTTATACTGTAAGTACTTTTTGTTTATAAATAGGATCGAGATGGTAAGAGATTAAATCATAATCAGGTGTATAGATAAACTTTCCCGTAATGACTTGATCTGATGAAAAAATGTGTTCAAAATAAATATTATCACCTTTAGCTTTAGGTAAAGAAAGTACTTGATTCATATTTATCCATTCAAGAGTTCCTTCTTCACAATCCTTTTTTAATGTTCCACGAAATTCGGTTGCATAATAGGTAAACAGCATCCATTCCTCAACTAACTCTCCATTATTTTCGATAATGATGGAAAAAATTCCTCGAAGTTGAGGATTTTCTAAAATTAGATTTGTTTCTTCATAAAATTCTCTTTTCACCGACTCTTGAAGGCTTTCTTTTGGTTCGACTTTGCCACCAGGTACCACCCACCAACCTCGTTTAGGCTTTTGTAACATTAAGATCTGGTCCCCTCTTTGCAAAATACAATTTGTTACTCTTTTCACAAGATTCACCTCTATTACAAGAATAGCACCTTTTTAGTATATTAACAATCTTTCTCCTTTAATACTGGCGTTTAAAAAATGTGTTTGTATATTCCATAAGCACTGATCTTTCGTCAAAAAAAAGAGGCATGGTTATCTACCATGCACACATTGATATACTGTAAACCATTGATTATTCTTGATCCTCTAGGCTTTCGATATAATGTTGTGCAGCCATCGCTGCAATACTTCCATCTCCA
This sequence comes from Tepidibacillus sp. LV47, assembly GCF_048381575.1. Lineage (NCBI taxonomy): Bacteria > Bacillati > Bacillota > Bacilli > Caryophanales > Bacillaceae > Tepidibacillus > Tepidibacillus sp. LV47. The sequence continues at coordinate 341,273 of NZ_JBLWIF010000002.1, read as the reverse complement.
GTAGCCGTTACGACTTGGCGAAGTTGTTTCTCTCTGACATCTCCTGCAGCAAAGATTCCAGAAATTTTTGTTTCCATATTTTCATTGGTTAAAATATACCCAGCCTCATTAGTGATACCAAGATTCTGAAATGGCTCTGTCATTGGGTCCATTCCAACATAGATAAATACACCTTGTACAGGTAAATCTTTGATTTCTCCTGTTACTTTATTTTTAATCCGAACGCCTTCGACACGGTTTTCTCCTAGAATTTCTTCAACTGTAGTATTCCAAATAAATTCGATTTTTTCGTTTTTAAAAGCGCGGTCTTGTAGAATTTTTTGTGCTCTTAATTGGTCGCGACGATGAATGATGGTGACTTTGGAAGCATATTTGGTTAAGAATACAGCCTCTTCTACTGCTGAATCTCCACCACCTACTACGACTAATTCTTTCCCTTTAAAAAATGCACCATCGCAAACAGCACAATAAGAAACGCCACGGCCAGCCAATTCTTTTTCACCAGGTACACCAAGTAAGCGGGGCTTGGCTCCTGTTGCAATGATGACTGCTTTTGCTTTATAGTCGCCATTTCCGGTTTTCACGATTTTATATGGAGTTCCATCTACAATTTCTTTTACATCCCCATATGCATATTCGGTTCCAAATTTTTTGGCATGATCCAGCATCTTATTGGCTAATTCTGGTCCAAGGATACTATCATAGCCTGGATAGTTTTCGATCTCTTCCGTATTTACCATTTGGCCGCCAGGAATTCCTCTTTCAATCATGACTGTTTTTAAATTGGCACGTGAAGCATATACAGCTGCAGTCATTCCAGCAGGACCAGCACCAATAATGACAACATCATACATTTTCTCTCCGCTCACAGATAGTTACCTCCTATCTAAACATGAACTTTATTATTGTTCAAATCATAATATATATCTTACTGATTTTTACTTCAATTGTCGAGTACCCCATAGGGTATAAGTTTTTACATCGTAGATCCTTCTTATTTTTCCCATTGAAAAGAAATCAATTAATTGAACTGATGATCATCTGAAAAATAGGCTGAAGTTAAAACTTCTTGGATTCGTTTTACATTTTTCATAATCGTATGTTTCGATACAAGATAGAATACTTCTAATCTTTCAATCGGAATCGGATGATCGCGAAAATGGGAAATTATATATTCAAGTGCAGCTGCCCATCCTTCTGCTTTGCGAATTTGCGGGGTATTAGGAATCGTATTCGCTAGAAATACATGCCATAATTTCTTGGCATCAAGGATTTCAAAAAAAGAATATCTTCCCATCATTTCTTTTTCTATAATAGCTAAAACTTTTATCCAAGAATCTTTCCAATGCTTTTTATCAGGAGTTAACCGGCCATATTCCATGACTTTTTGATTCTTCTTCAATAAATAAGGGGGCTTAGCATCAAGATCTTCTAAAATAAACAATACCCTCTTCTTTAACGAGAAAGATTGCTCTTCATCGATTAATATTTGACGGAGAATCTCTTCCCCTTGTTTTTCATCAACAAAACGAAGAATGGCAATCACTCGTTCTTTCGTTTCCTCATCTCCATACTTTAACCCCTTTAAAAGGCTAAAGGAGAGAAAAGGTTGGCTAAAATATTGTTCAGGATCCGCTTCAATCCGATCCATCCAATCATGAAAGGGAAGCTGATGATGATAAGGAAACTTTGGCAATTTTACCTTCGGTTCTTTTTCAAGCCAACTTAAAAGTTCCAGATAAAATTCAGCTACCTTCGATGGTTGTTGAAGCAGTAATTGTTTCCACCATTTTTCTGCTATGTCATAACGCTTTGTATTTAATGCAGCAATTGCACCGTAATGAAATATGAGCCAATCCCCTATACCATCTTTAATCATCTTTTTCAGATATTTAAAGGAAAATTCATCCTCTCCTAAGATGCCAAAAGTAGTGGCTAATTTATACATTCCTTCTCGATGAATAGGAACCACTTTTTTCAGTATCGTAAGATAGTTTTCATATTGCTTTTTGTCTTGTAAATGATAATAATAAATCGCAAGGTTCGCTAGTGCGTGAATATTGGTCTGTTCCCTTTCTAAGACCAACTCTGCTTGCTCGATTGCTTTATTTACATTCCCCATGTAAAAATAGGCAAGGGATAGATTGTTTCGAGCAATGATAAAGTCAGGATTGACTTCTAATATTTTTAGCAACAGTTTAATGGCTTCATAATATTTTCCCTCTTCAATGGCACGCTTTGCCTGACGATGCCAAATCAATAATTGCAAATTGTCGTTTTCTCTTTGTTCATTAGAAAGTTCTAACTCATAGGTCAAATATTCCAGCATTTCTTTCGCTTCATCTACGTATTCGCCATTAGGATCAATTTCAAGATAGTACTTTACATAATGATAGGAAGACTCCAAATCATCAAGATAGGTATAATTACTGGCTAAATAAAAATAACACTCGGTCAAGTTCGGATCAAGTTTTTCAACAACATAGAGTAAGAGTTGAGTGGATTCTTCAAATCTCCCCATCTCAGCTAAAATTTCGGCGATATAACAATAATGAATAGGGTTCGTGGAATCATATTCAACACTTTTCCAAAGGTATTTTAAGGCCTTTGTATAATTATGCTGTTCGTGATAATGCATGGCCCTTTCGAAGAAAAAATCCGCATCAAAAGCCATTGGAATCACGTTATTCTTTTGTTTGGCTGTCATGCGATTTCGTTTGTCCATAATAGCCTCCAGCTTTACACGATTTCCTATAAAAATAGTATAGCATAAATAAGACAAAGATTCTTGTACCTGTGCCATCCAAATAGATAAAAAGGGTTTGTATATTCCATCGCGCTCCGTCATCCGCGCCCTTCTATGAATAATGATGAAGGAGAGAAGGGCACTTTTGAAAGTCGCATATGGAATATACAAACCCCTAAATGACAAGTGGAAGAAAGTTATACTTATTTTTTTAAAAAAAGAAGGCAAAATGCCCTCTTCACCAATTTTGCTCCTCTAACCTGTTCATAGGATTAGAAGAGAAGAAATAAAGGTATGAATGTGGAATTAAAATATTACCAATTACTAATAAGGAAGTTTATAAAAATATTATTTCACTTTTGCTAAAACTTCTTGTTCAACGTAGCGTACAATTTCATCCGCCGTTTCCATTTGCAGAACTTTTTCGGTTACTTGTCTCATCTTTGCTACATTTAATTTTCGGATCAAAGAACGGGCTTTAAGAACGGATGACGCACTCATACTGAATTCATCCAAACCCATTCCTAATAAAATTGGGATCGCCGGAAGGGTACCTGCCATTTCGCCGCACATCCCTGCCCATTTTCCTTCTTTATGAGCAGCCTGAATTACCATATTAATTAAGCGTAATACGGCAGGATTAAAAGGTTGGTATAAGTAAGATACCCGCTCATTCATCCGGTCAACAGCCATCGTATATTGAATTAAGTCATTGGTACCAATGCTGAAAAAATCAACTTCTTTTGCAAGTTGATCGGCAATGACTGCTGCTGCAGGGATTTCAATCATCATCCCTACTTCCATCTCTTTGTTGTAGGGGATGTTTTGTTGATCTAGTTCTTGTTTGACCTCAGCTAAGACTTGATTTGCTTGTCGTAACTCCTGTAAAGAACTAATCATTGGATACATCATCTTAATATTGCCATAGACACTTGCACGCAGAATCGCACGAAGCTGTGTTTTAAAGATATCAGTACGATCTAAACAGAGACGAATCGCCCGATAGCCAAGGAACGGATTCAATTCCTTAGGCAGATCAAGGTAAGGTAATTCTTTGTCCCCGCCAATATCTAAGGTCCGAATCACAATGGGATGATCTTTTGCAAACATTTCTGCCACTTGTTTATATGCTTCAAACTGTTCCTCTTCAGAAGGGAGGTCGGTTCTTCCCATATATAAGAACTCTGTACGGAATAAGCCAATTCCTTCTGCCCCATTTTCAACAGCAGCTTTTGCATCATTTAGATTGCCGATATTGGCGGCGATTTCTACACGATGACCATCTTTGGTGATGGAAGGTTCTGTCTTCAGCTTTTTAAGTTCTGCAAGTTCTGCTTCATAGGCTTTTTTCTTTGCTGTATATTCTTCAATTAGCGAAGAACTCGGGTTTTTATAAACGACTCCCTCAATGCCATCAACAATGAGATAATCTCCTGCTTGTACCTCTTCAAGAATATTCTTTAGTCCTACAACTGCAGGAATTTCCATGGAACGAGCCATAATCGCCGAATGAGAAGTTCGACCGCCAATATTGGTGGCAAAGCCCGCAACTTTATCCCGATCTAATTGGGCTGTATCGGAGGGGGTTAGATCGTGAGCAACTAAAACAACAGGTTCATTGAAGTCTTCTAACGATTTTTCTTCTATTCCAGCAAGTCTTTTCAAAACCCGACTGCTTACGTCGCGAATATCGGCAGCCCGTTCTCTCATGTACTCATTATCCATACTTTCAAAAATGGTAATGAATTGATCTGTGATTTCCTTTAATGCGGCTTCTGCGTTAATGGACTCCCTTTGAATTTTATCTTTTACTGCGCCAATATATTCTGGATCTTGCAAAACGAGAATATGAGCAGCAAAGATCTGCGCTTCTTTTTCTCCTAATTTTTCCTTTGCTTTTTGTTGAATCGCTTCCAACTCGCTGATGGATTGCTTTACTTTTTCTTCAAAACGTTTTATTTCTTGTTCAATGTCATTTACTTGATATCTTGTTACATCTACTTTTTCTTCTTTTAGAAGAAAAGCAGGCCCCATAGCTATTCCTGATGAGGCAGCGATCCCTCTCCATTCCATTGCTCATCCTCCTTATTCGTGTTCTCGTTCGATAATTTCTCCGATTGCTTTTAATGCCTCTTCCTCGTTTTCTCCATTTGCAATCACTTTAATTTCATCACCTTGACGAACACCAAGGGACATAATGCCCATAATACTTTTAGCATTCACCTGTTTTTCTCCTTTTACGATCGTAATTTCACATGGGAAAGAGCTTGCCTTTTGTACTAATAGTGTAGCAGGTCTTGCATGAAGTCCTGTTGGATTTTTAACTGTAAATACTTTTTCTACCATTTGATTATTCCTCCTTGTGATTCTAAAATTTTTTAATTATGAACAAGTTATTTCTTTTCAATAATTGCAATTTCTGTGGTCCCAGCTTTTACTTCTCCTTTATTAACATGAAGGAATTGATTCTCATTTAAATTGGTGAAGACAATGGGTGTAATCGTTGATTTGGCATGGGTGCGGATATAATCCAAATCGACGTTTAACAACGGTGTTCCAACCTCTACTTCTTGTCCATCTTTCACCAATAATTCAAATCCTTTTCCTTGTAGATTAACCGTATCGATTCCTACATGGATGAGAACCTCTAAGCCACTATGAGAAACTAAACCAATCGCATGTTTAGTCGGAAAGATGGTGGTGATTTTTCCTTTTATAGGAGAAACAACTTTTCCATCTGAAGGATTGATCGCAAACCCATCCCCCATCATTTTACCAGCAAAAACTTGATCTGGCACCTCTGAAAGGTCAATGACTTCTCCATCTAATGGAGCAACGATATATTCGATACCTTCTTCAACGGTTTCTATATTGTTTGGAATGACATTGATCAAGTTCTTTTGTTCCACTGCTTCCGGTGATTGACCATTGATTATTGCTTTTATTTGTTCCTTTAAGGAGTCAGACTTTGTTCCAAAGATCGCTTGAAAGTTATTGCCCATTTCCATGACTCCTGCTGCTCCTAATTTTTTTAATTCTTCTTTATTCACTTTCGTTGGATCTTTTACCGTAACCCGTAAACGAGTAATACAAGCATCGAGTACACTTAAGTTTTCCTTCCCTCCAAAGGCTTTTAAAACTTTTGCAGCAAGACTATCTGAATGATCTGCTGTATTTTCAACTCGATTTTCCTCGTCTTCTCGGCCAGGGGTTTTTAGATCCCATTTGCGAATCGCAAAGCGAAAACCAAAATAATAAATTACAGAAAATACTAAGCCCACTGGTATGACGAGCCACCATGCAGTACGGTTTGGTAAAATTCCAAAGAGGATATAGTCGATGACACCGCCAGAGAAGGTCATCCCAATTTTCACATTTAGGATATGCATAATCATAAAGGATAAGCCAGCAAAGACCGCATGGATCGCAAATAAGACAGGTGCAATGAACAAGAATGTAAATTCAATCGGTTCTGTAATTCCTGTTAAAAACGATGTTAAGGCTGCAGAACCAAGGATTCCTGCAACAATCTTTTTCTTCTCAGGCCTTGCTTCGTGATACATCGCTAAGGCTGCGGCAGGAAGACCAAACATCATAAATGGGAATTTACCTGTCATAAATGTTCCAGCTGTAAAAGGTACCCCATCTTTTAACTGTGCGAAAAAGATATGTTGATCCCCATGAATGATTTGACCTGCTTTTGAGACATAGTTCCCAAATTCATACCAAAATGGGGCATACCAAATATGATGAAGTCCAAATGGAATTAAGGATCGTTCAATCAAACCAAAGATAAACGCAGCTAACGTTTTATTTTGATCGATCATACTGTGAGAAAACACATTTAACGCATTTTGAACAGGCGGCCAAATAAAAGTCATTAAAATACCCAAGATTAATGCAGATCCTGCAGTGACAATCGGCACAAAACGTTTCCCTGCAAAAAAACCTAAAAATGGCGGGAGTTGGATGGTGTAATATTTTCGATATAAATAAGCGGCTAAAATACCTACGATGATCCCACCAAAAACCCCTGTTTGCAGCGTTGGAATACCAAGTACTGTTGCATAAGATTGACTTTTTGCAACCATTTCAGGGGTGATATGAAGAATGTCTCCCATCGTAATATTCATGATCAGAAAACCAATGATTGCGGCAAGACCAGCAACTCCTTCTCCACCAGCAAGTCCAACAGCAACTCCCACAGCAAAAAGGAGTGGAAGATTACTAAATACGATTCCTCCTGCATCCTCCATCACATTTGCAACCAGTTGAATACCTGGACTAGTTAAAGCTGGAATTTTTTCTATTAACTCAGGGTTTTGCAGTGCATTCCCAAAAGCTAACAAAATTCCAGCTGCAGGTAGAATGGCAACAGGTAACATCAATGCTTTACCTACTTGTTGCAACACACCAAAGATTTTTTTTAGCATCGTTAATCCTCCTTTAATTTATAATTTCTGCTAATATCAGCAGGAAATACCAAAAAAGAAAAAGGCATGAGTAATAATTGTGATCTATGACTAGGATGTCATAATCACCAAAAAATTACTCATGCCTGATCGAATCAGTAACACGTAGACGCTTTCATTTTTGATTGTCATTGATATGATCTAAGATTCTTTGAATATGCAACGTAAGATAGCTTACCTCTGCCTCTGGTATTTCTGCCTTTAACGTATTTTGCATGATCTTAACTAATTTCCAAGCGAGATTATAACATATGGGGTACTCTTTTTGCAATAAAGAACTTAAGGGATGATTTTCTCCTAAGTGTTGGTTTTGCTCCGTTCTTTCAATGGCAAAGCGCAAGTGTGTCACTAGGCGGGCATAATCGATGGACTCCTTGTCAATCTTGATCGCTAATTCTTCTTCAATCACATGAATCAACTGATTGACAAGTGCTGAAAAACGATTCATTTTGTTAATACTTTGATTGGTCCTAAGACTATTAAGATGAAGGGTAATAAACCCAGCCTCATCTTCTGGGATTTCCAGATTTAATTTTTGTTCTAAAATCTTCAATCCTTGTAATGCGAGAGCAAACTCTTCTGGGTAAAGGGTTCGAATTTCAAATAAAAAGGGGTTATCGATATTAATTCCCTGTTGTAAACGTTTTATCGCAAAGGAAATATGATCAATAAAAGAGACTAAAAATTGTTCTGTAAAATGAAGATCCGACTTCTTTTCAATATATTGAATCACATCATGAATCGCATGTATCGTTTCATCATCAGCTTCTGTAAGAACACGTAAGATGGAATCGCGGTTTGCATCAGAAGAAAGGGTAAATACTTTTTCAATCGCTTGTAGTTGTTCATCAGCCAAATATTCTCCTTTTTTACGGTTAAAACCAATCCCTTTCCCTAAAAGTACAACTTCGTTTCCCCGTTCATCTTTGGCTAATATGGTATTATTATTTAGAATTCGCAGGATTTGATAAATTTTTTTATTCTTCATTTCCTTTCCATCCTCTTTTTTATATTGACAACCCTTGTTCATAGATTTGGCGAATAATATCTTCGATTTCTGGTTCCTCGATGGTTAAATCCCTAATTTCATATCGATTCGATAGTTGATGGATTAACTCCGAAGCACTTATCTTTTCCCGATCAAATTGAATCCATTTCCGTTTTCCTTCCTCTTTAATAAGTTTTGCCCCCTGTACCTCTATCTTTGCATCAACTTCTAAATCCACAATCAAAAAGCGATTTTTCCCATATAACTCCTTAATTTTCGCTAATTCCCCATCATACATGACACGGCCTTGATCAATGAGGATCATCCTTTTTGTCAGCTTTTCAATATCTGCCATATCATGGGTCGTTAATATGACAGTAACCCCCCGCTCTTTATTGATCTGTTGAATAAAGTTACGAATCTTTTCTTTTGCAACGACATCTAAGCCAATGGTAGGTTCATCTAAAAAGAGGATGATGGGATCGTGAAGTAACGCTGCGGCAATATCTGCTCTCATTCTTTGTCCTAGAGAAAGTTGACGGACAGGGGTCTGGTAGAACTCATCAATTCCCAGTATCTCTGTAAAAATCTCCATATTCATTTTATAGCGCTGTTCAGGGATTTGGTAGACCCGTTTCAACAATTCAAAAGAATCAATGGTCGGAAGATCCCACCAAAGTTGGATCCGTTGGCCAAAGACCACACCTATTTGTTTGGCATTTTTTTGCCTTTCCCGATAAGGAATCAATCCATTCACCCGTATTTCCCCTGAAGTAGGAACAAGGATACCGGTTAACATTTTGATCGTTGTCGACTTACCAGCTCCGTTTGGCCCAATATAGCCAACCATCTCTCCTGCCTCAATGGAAAAAGAGATATCATCAACCGCAATCTTTGTGATATATTCGCGGTGAAAAAGGCTTTTTAAAGCCCCTATTATCCCTTCTTCTCTTTTTGGGATTTGATACTGTTTTGTAATATGTTTTACTTCAATAAGACTCACAGAAACACCTCCAGCGTTAAGAACCCGTTCCCTTATATCGATCTAATCCTTTCATCCAAAACCGCCAGCAAAGATAGAAGAAGATAATCCCCACAAACGGACTGAAAAAACCGAAAAAGGATGGAAAATCCCCTGTTTTCCCTAACAATAATAAGGATGGAAAATAATTGACAAAAGCGAAGGGGATGACGAAAATTAAAAACCACTGAACAATCCTAGGATAGATGGATAACGGATAATTCATTAAATTTTTGGCAGGAAATAATACCACCCAGTAAAGCTGTTCTGAACGGGTTGTCCAGAAGGCTACTGCCGAAATGAAGACTAAGATTCCCCCTTGAATCAATACTCCTCCAAGAACGGAACCAGCAAAGACTAGCCATTGTAGCAAGCTAAATGAAAGATGAAGTTGATGGTAAGCAAAGATAAAGGCAATGATACTAAAAAGGAGTTGGCCAAAGGCGCCCACATCAAACTTCATAGCAATAAAATGGAAAAAAGGATGTATGGGGCGCACCAAAAAGCGATCAAACGTTCCATTTAAAATATATTGGTCCAAATTATGGAAATGAAAGAAAAAAAGCAAAGAAATACTCCACGATAAGACGGATAAGGCAAACAAAAAAAGCAATTGCCAAAAGGTCCATCCTGCTAAAGCTTTAAAGGAATATAACATCACCCACATAGTAATGGCCATTCCTGTGTAATTCATCGCCCATCCGAGAATATTCATAATAAACCCATAGCGGTATTGGAGTTGAGCCCGGATACTTGCGGAAACAAAGTGAAGGTATAATTGAATGGGTAACAGAACAGATTTCTTATCCAATTGACATTTATCCCCCTTGCACCGTTACCTTTTGCGAGACTTTGCGCCAAACAAACCGCAATACGAAAAAGCTAACTAGAACCCAGAAGAGTTGAATAAAAATGGCACTGATTGCTTCAGGCCCTGCTAGTTTTTCGACGAAAATGGCGTTAGGAACAAAAAAGATGCCCTGAAAAGGTAAAAAACGAGCCAATGTTTCTAACCAATCAGGGAAAAACCATAAAGGTACAACCGATCCGGAAAACAAGGAAATAGAGAAATAAAAAATATCCTCGACACCGCCTGTTTCCACTAACCAAAAGGTAAACAACCCAAAAATTAATTCAATGCTAAAGCGAATGAGAAAACCTAATATGGCAGAAAAAATAAAAAGAAACCATTGACTGAAAGTATAGGGTACTTGCAAATGAAACCACCAAAATAAGAGAACATATAAGGGTAAAACAGCCGTAAGCATATGAAAAGCAATGCTTCCTAGATCCGAAAATAAGGCCCGCAGGGGGTAATCATAAGGGCGAATCAATTCCATCACGATATCTCCTGTACGCACCTTTTCTTGAATCTCCCAAAGAGGAGTACCTGCGCTATGAATTCCTTGCAGCATTTGGCTGACAAAGATATAACTGAGCATGGATTGAAAAGACACTCCTGCTACAATGTTTTTATCAAGGTATAAACCGTACCAAATGACACCCCATATAAATAGAAAAATAAAATTAGAGAACACACGAGTCCAAGCATCAAAACGATAGGCGGCTGCCCGTCTGAAAGAACTGCGGGAAAAAGCCAAGTACATCTGTAATTGTCCCATAAAACCTCCTTGTAATGAATAAAAAATCAAGTGAACATAGCCACTTGATTTTTTAATTCTATTATTTTATTGTAAACCAATTGATTAAGCAAGATGAATTTTTAATACTTGAGTTTGTCCTTTACTTACATTCTCTTGCGCCAGTTTTTCCATCTTTCCTACTTTCTCCCGGTTTGTAATCACCAATGGAGTAATGGTACTTTTGGCCTTTTCCTTGATGAGATTAAGGTCAAAACTAATCAAAGCATCACCGGCTTTAACTTTGTCCCCTTCTTTCACATGTGCAGTGAAACCTTCTCCTTCCATTTGTACCGTTTCTAAACCGATGTGGATTAAAATTTCTAATCCACCTTTACTGCGAATTCCCACTGCATGTTTCGTATGGAAAAGTTGAATAATCTCCCCATCAATGGGTGCAACTACTTCTCCTTCTGTTGGTTCAAAGGCAATGCCATCTCCCATCATTTTTTGAGAAAAGACAGGATCAGGAACTTCTTCGATCGAAACGATTTTACCACTTATTGGAGCGACAAAGGTTTCTTCTGTTACTTTTTCTCTTTTACCAAATAATTTTCCTAACATCCCAATCACCTATCATTTTAGAATTTATTTTTATTTTATATAAAAGGCTACTGACTCATACGGACGTAAAGTTAATTTGTGGATATTATTTTCTGTGTCCTTATAATTGGAAATTAAAATTTTTGCATTTCCCTCAAGCTTGATTTCTTCAGGCAACGCAAATATCGTTTCTTTGCCGTAGAAATTATTGATTACAAGAAGAGCCTCGTTTTGGTACCTGCGAATATAGGCAAAAATTTGCGGATCGTCTTCTAAGATTAGTTGATAATCCCCATAAGCAATTATATCGTATTCTTTTCGCAATTGAATCAGCTTTTTGTAGTGATAAAAGATCGAATCAGGATCCTTTAAGGCTTGTGCAACATTGATTTTTTGGTAGTTGGGAGCAACAGGGATCCAAGGCGTTCCCGTTGTAAACCCTGCATTTTTATCCCCATTCCACTGCATCGGTGTACGGGAATTATCTCGCGATTTTTGCTTGAGCGCTGCCATGATCTCTTCTTCTGATTTTCCTTTTTCTTTTAATAAATGGTAAGCATTAATCGATTCCACATCGCGATAATCGAAAATATCATCAAAGTAAGGGTTGGTCATCCCGATTTCTTCCCCTTGATAGATATAAGGAGTTCCTTCCATCAAATGAATGGTAGTGGCTAACATTTTGGCTGATTCTTTATGGTATTCTTGATCATTGCCAAAACGAGAAACAATCCTTGGCTGGTCGTGATTGCTCCAAAAGAGAGCATTCCAGCCACCGCCTTGATGCATGCCTACTTGCCATTCACTTAGGATTTTTTTCAACTTAATAAAGTCAAAAGGAGCCGCCACAAACTTTTCTCCATTTGGATAATCCACTTTTAAATGATGAAAACTAAAGGTCATGCTTAATTCTTTTTCCTCTGGATTCGTATAACGAATACAATTTTCAATCGACGTGGATGACATTTCTCCTACAGTTAAAATGTCAGGGCGTTTGGCAAAGACCTCACGGTTCATTTCTTTTAAAAATTCATGAATGCGCGGGCCATCGGTGTAGAATTTCCTTCCATCATCCGTTGGCGTCTCTAAGGTATCATTTGGAAAGGATTGATCCTTTGAGATGAGATTAATCACATCTAAACGGAAACCATCCACACCTTTATCTAACCAAAAATTCATCATTTCATATATCTTTTTCCGAAGTTCTGGATTTTCCCAGTTTAAATCGGCTTGGGTCACATCAAAGAGATGGAGATAGTATTGGTCCGTTTTTTCATCATATTGCCAAGCACTCCCCCCGAACTTAGACAGCCAATTGTTCGGAGGTTGTCCATTGACACCATCCTTCCAGATATAAAAGTTACGATAAGGATTCTCTTTTGATTTTTTCGCTTCCTTAAACCATGGATGTTCAGTGGATGTATGGTTGACCACGATATCTATAATGATTTTGATCCCGATTTCATGGGCTTTTTTCAACAGTTCATCAAAAGTTTCCATGGTTCCATAGTCTGGATTAATTTTGTAGTAATCACTGATGTCATAGCCATTATCCCGTTGGGGAGATTCATAAATAGGGGTAAGCCAGATTACATCAATACCAAGCTCTTTTAAGTAATCTAGTTTTTCAATGATCCCTTGTAAATCGCCAATTCCATCCCCTGTTGTGTCTTTAAAACTTTTTGGATAGATTTGATAAACGACTGCTTTTTTCCACCAAGGCTGTTTCAACGTCAACACCACCAATTTTATCTTAATTTATTAGAGATTGTAAATCGATAAAAAAGGAATACCATTGGCGTAATCCCAACGAAAACACCAATGGTAAACGCAGTTCGCCTTACTTTCTTCTCAATTTACCCCATACATAGGTTAATACGAAAGGTACGATCAGAACAATTGCCATGCCGATAAAGAAGGGTACCCATTTTTCTGGAACAATGGAAAGAAAACCAGGTAGTCCACCTACACCAATCGATGGTGCAATAACATCACTAACAGTAATCACCATTGCCCCAATGGCAGATCCAATCATTGCCGAGATAAATGGATATCTAAAGCGCAAGTTCACTCCAAACATCGCTGGTTCGGTAATCCCTAAGAAAGCAGAGATTGCCGATGTTAGTGATAAACCTTTTACTTTTTCATCTTTTGAAACAAACATCATGGCTAAAGCTGCAGAACCTTGAGATATATTGGATAATGCTACAATTGGCCATAAGAAAGTTCCGCCAATAGAACCGATGAGTTGTAAGTCAACGGCAAGAAAAGTATGGTGCATTCCTGTAATAACAATAGGTGCATAGAACGCTCCATAAATAAGTCCTCCGATGATAGGTACAGTATCAAAGATGCCGGTAATGCCTGCTGTTAACCAACTACCAATCTTAAACGTTACTGGTCCGATGATGACAAAAGCAAGAAACCCAGTAACTAATAATGCGATTGGAGCAACCAGTAATAATTGAAACGCTTCAGGAATGCGGTTTCTTAAATAAATTTCCAGTTTCGCTAGAACGTAGGAAGCAACCAATATAGGAAGTACTTGCCCTTGATAACCTACTTTTTGCACAACTAAACCAAATAGATTCCAAGTTGGGATCTCTTTTGCTGCCCCATATCCCCATGCATTTAAAAGATCAGGATGAACAAGCATCAAACCAAGAACAATTCCAAACAGCGGGCTTCCTCCAAATTTCTTCACGGCCGACCAACCAATTAAACCAGGTAAGAAGACAAAGGCGGTATTAGCAATTAGATTAATCATACTCGCCAAATCTTTCCACTCTGGATATACATCTACTACCGCTTCCTTAAAGAAAATCCCTTTTCCCGTCAGAATATTATTAATTCCCATTAACAAACCAGCGGTTACAATTGCCGGTAGAATCGGAATAAAAATATCCGCAAGCGTTTTCACGGCACGTTGTAAAGGATTTAGTTTACTCTCTGCTGCATCTTTAATATCTTGTTTGCTTCCTCTTTCAATTCCCGTGATTTCAACCAATTGATCATAGGCTTTATCCACTAATCCTTGCCCAATCACCACTTGAAATTGGCCATTTGCTGAAAAGGAACCTTTGACAATATCTATTTTTTCTAGTGCTTCTTTATCAACAAGGCTTTCATCTTTTAATGCAAAACGTAATCTTGTCACACAATGGGTGGCAGCTATAATGTTCTCTTTTCCACCGATTGCTTCGACAATTTTCTCAACTGACTCTCTTTTAATGCTCATGATATTCCCTCCTTGTATTCGTTTTCATAACAAAATGATAACTTGTTCAAACAAGTTTTGTCAATACTTGTTTAGACAAGTTTATACTTATTTCGACATTTTATGACATAAACATTCTTTCTTTTATCATAAATAAAAATAGGTTTGTATATTCCAACATGCTTATGGAAACAAAAAATGGCTTGTATGCTTAATAGAACATACAAGCCCAGGTTTTTAGTAGTAAGGGAGCTATTGCTCCAAAATCCTAAACCCCGCAGTTATCTACGACGGGCAAAATCAGAGAAAACAAAACGATCAGGTCGGTGACGTGATTCTGTATATTCAAATTGAGTTCCATCTTGGAAATGGACAAAGTTTTTCACAACAACGACTAAATTAAATCCTTTTAAATCTAAATGCTCTTTGTCTTTTATTGTCACAGGTTCCACTTGAATAATTCGTTTTGCAAAACCAATTTTTAATTGCAGGATATTTTCTATATAGTCATAGATTGAAACTCGAGCGATTTCTTCTGTTAGATCAGAAACATATTTTTTTAAAAAATAGTTAACATCAAAAATAATTTTTTCCCCTGCTAATTCCCTTACACGATAGATATGATATGCTTCTTCACCAATTGGTAAATTTGTTTTCTTATGGAGGGATTGATCAATGATGATCTCCTCAAATTTAGGAACATATGTCTGAAAAGGCTGATTATTACCTTCACTTGCTTCCTTGAAACTAACAAGACCTCCGAAGGAGAATGTAATTGGGTGTTTATCTAAGACAAAAACGCCCTTCCCGTGCAAACTGTGAACAAAACCTTCTTCTGCAAGCAACTCTAGTGCTCTACGAATAGTCCCTCGGCTGACCCTATATTTTTGACAAAATTCGTGTTCAGAAGGTAGTTTTTCACCTGGCCGATAGGTTCCGGCTAGTATTGCATTTTTAATCTCTTCGTAGATTTCGAGGTATCTCCTGTGCATAAAACCCCTCCATGGTCTTCCTATCTCTTTTATACCATAATACCCGATTTTATACACTACATATCTAAAGCTTTATATTTTTGTTCTTCTAATTCACGTAATTCGACCCGACGAATTTTCCCTGAATTTGTTTTTGGTAATTCTTTTATAAATTCAATTCTTCTTGGATATTTGTAAGGAGCTGTCAGGCGCTTCACATGTTCTTTCAATTCTTCTTCTAATTCCAATCCACCATAAAATCCTTCCTTTAAGACGATAAATGCCTTAACGACATGCCCTCTGATTTCATCAGGACTAGCAACAACGGCGCATTCTTTCACTGCAGGATGTTTCATCAATGCATCTTCTACCTCAAACGGTCCAATCGTATACCCTGAACTGATAATAATATCATCTCTACGACCTTCAAACCAGAAATACCCTTCTTGATCTTTTCGCGCACGATCGCCTGTAATATAGTAATCACTACGAAAGGCAGCTAAAGTTCTTTCTGGATCTTTAAAATAACCTTTAAAAAGTGCTGGATGATTACGATGAATTGCAAGATCCCCTACTTCACCTATGGCAACCGGCTCTCCGTTTTCATTGATAATTTCAATAGCGTCGTTAACAGTTGGTTTACCCATTGATCCAGGCTTTACTTTCATATCTTTTAAAGTCGCTACCATTAAAGTTCCTTCGGTTTGACCATAGCCATCACGTACTTCAATTTGAAAATAATTTCTAAAAACATCAATCACTTCACGATTTAACGGCTCTCCTGCAGATACAGCACTACGTAAATGAGAGAGATTATATTGACTTAATCCATCCACTTTAGCCATTAAACGGTACTCTGTCGGGGTACAACATAAGACATTCACCTTGTAATTCTGTAATAGGGTTAAATATTTATGAGGCTGAAACCTTCCATGATAGATAAATCCTGTTGCTCCTTTGCCTAAGATCGATAAGAAAGGACTCCAAACCCATTTCTGCCATCCAGGCCCCGCTGTTGCCCAAACAAGATCATGTTCTTGAATATCTAGCCATAAATCTGCAGCGATCCGTAAATGGGCATAGGCCCATCCATGACTATGCAATACTCCTTTTGGAAAACCAGTTGTTCCTGAAGTGTAAGTTAGAAAAGCAATATCGTCTTTTGTAGTTCGTATTGTTTCAAAGGTTTGCGATTCATTTTCCATTAATTGTTCAACCGAGAGCCAACCATCAATTTCTTTCCCGTAAGAAATTTTAACTTGTAATGTTGGCATCGGTTCAGTAATCAAATCAATCTCTTGATGGAATTCGGAATATGCGATGATCGCTTTTGCTTCTCCATGGTTGATTCGATAACTAAGATCTTTGGCACGTAACATCTCTGAAGCAGGAATGATTACAAGACCAGCTTTTAAACAAGCGAGATAAATCACGTAGGAGAAAATGAATCGTGGCATCATTACTAATACCCGATCCCCTTTTGTTAAACCCAACTTTGTCAATGCATTGGCAAGTTGATTGGCCTTGTTTAAGAGGTCGTTATAGGTTATCTCTTCATAATGTCCTTCTTCATTTTCCCATTTCAGTGCAACTTTGTCGGAAGCAAACTTCTCAATCTCTTGTGTTAAGTTGTATCTATTCGGTGCGATCAGTTGTTTAAGATCCATGACCATTCTCCTTTTCTTCAGTACTTATTCTTTTAATCCTCTTCTTTTAATCCTTTACTTCTTTATTACTTTATTATAATACTAATTCATATGACTTGGTACTAATTTTTATTTTAAAAAAAATCCCATATCCTATTTTTTTGAGGATAGGATTGGGATTTTATTGAATTCAATCGATATTATTCCCGAGGATTGCTTATTTTTAATGATTGTAAAATCGCTTTGGCAACTCCATTTTCATCATTGGTGGCTGTTACTTGATCTGCCTTTTCTTTGATTTCTGCATTCGCGTTTCCCATTGCGACAGCCAACCCTACGCGCGAAAACATAGATAGATCATTATAGCTATCACCAATCGCCATTGTTTCTTCCATCTTAATTTTTCGTTCACGGGTAAAGTATTCTAACGCGAGTCCTTTTTGGGCATGAATATCGGTAATTTCTAGGTTATCATACCCTGAGGAACTGACGGCAACGTCAAATTGAAGGAGATATTGTTCTACTTCTTTTTTCTTTCCTACATCTAAAGAAAAAGCGAGTATTTTTAGAATTTCGATGTTCGGATCAACAAACAGAGGTTGATAATCATCAACGACGCGAACACTACCCCGTTCAATCCGTTCTTTTGCATTCTCAAGGAATCGATCAGTGTCGAAATAAGGATTCGCACTTGATAAAATATCAATAATGGTAGCTAAGCCTTTTTGATAATCTTTAATATATGTTCCTTCATTCGTAAAAACTTCATAATACATTTCTTTTTGGTCAAGGTAATCGGCGATTTTTCTTGCCTTATCCCCTTGTAATGGAAATGATGCAATTCTTTCCCCGGTTTCTGAACGTATTTCTGCACCATTTGTAGAAATAATCGGGCAAGAAATTCCTGCTTCTTGCAGTAAATAAATCGCTTCCTGATAGGAACGGCCGGTAGCAACGACGAATTCGATTCCTGCTTTTTGCGCTTGTTTGATCACAGTACGGTTTTCTTCACTGACCGTTTGTTTGCTACTTAATAATGTCCCATCCATATCGCTAGCGATGCATTTAATCATGATAACACCTCTTTTATTAAAAATGGACCATGATTCTTTTGTGCTGATCGAAGGTGGCAATTTCGTTTACACCCAATTCTTTTAACACCCTTCTTCCTTCTTCTACGCCAACATGAACATGTTCAGGTTTATGGGCATCAGAGCCTAAGGTAAAAGGAATACCTAGTGAAACCGCCTTTTTAATAATTGCAGGGGCAGGAAAAATTTCTTTTACTACTTTAAAAAGTCCTGAGGTATTGACTTCCAAGGTGAGATCCTGTTCTTTGATCACTTTTAGCGTTTCAACGATCAATGGTGTTAAATCCCTTTGAGGTACATGGCCATGTTTTTTAATCACGTCGAAATGGCCAATAATGTCATAAAGTCCTGACTTTGCAGCTCCTTGAACAGCACGATAATATTCGGTAAAAATCTCATCAATCGGTTTCTTTTGCCAACCTTCTATTTGCCGACTGTCTGAATGATCCCATTCCCCTAAAAAATGAACCGAACCAATAATATAATCAAAAGGGTAAGGAGAAAGTAAATTTTCGATCTTTTCTTCAAACCCTTCAACATAATCAGCTTCAATACCTACTTTAATATCGATTTGCCCCCGATATTCCTTTTTTAAATCGAGCGCTTCTTGAACATATTCATCTAATTGCTGAAGTTTCATAGCAGTTCCAGATGGAATTTTTTCCTCTGGAAGATGAATAATGGGCATATGATCAGATAGTCCCAATTGATCAAGCCCAATTTTAATCCCTTGTTCGATATAATCTCTTAACCTTCCATCAGCATGGCCACAACGTTCATGGTGTGTATGATAATCGATAAACATCTGTATCACATCCTGCTTACGATTCTCTTTTACTTAAGTTTGGTTTTCGGTTATATTTTTGATCTTGCAAAGGACTTTGGTGGCGTCTTTGTAATTCTTCCATTACCTCCCGTAAAAGGATTCCTTTTGCTTGAAATAATACAAGCAAATGATAGAGTAGGTCACTTGCTTCATTAATGATTTCTTGACGATTTTCATTTTTTGTAGCGATAATCACTTCACTTGTCTCTTCCCCAATTTTTTTCAATATTTTATCTGTACCTTGTTCAAAGAGATAAGTGGTATAAGAACCTTCAGGACGTTCTTGATCTCTTTTTAGAATGAGGTTGGCCAATTCTTCAAGTATTTTACTAGGCTCATGTTCTTTTTCTTCTTGAAAGCAAGTATATGAACCCGTATGGCAGGCGACTCCTATTTGTTCTACTAGCACAAGCAAGGTATCTTGATCACAATCCAAGCGTAATTCTTTCACTTTTTGAATGTGACCAGAAGTTGCACCTTTATGCCATAGTTCTTGTCTTGAACGACTCCAAAACCATGTTTCCCCAGATTCAAGCGTTTTTTTCAAAGATTCTTCATTCATATAAGCAACCATGAGTACTTGTTTTGTTTGAACATCTTGAATCACCGCTGGCAATAACCCTTGTTCATTCCATTTGATTTGCGAAAGATCGATTTTTGGTATCAATTCACTCACCGAATGTTCAACCCTCTTTCTCGTAGTTCCCTTTTTAATTCGGGAATTTTTACTTCACCATAATGAAAGATGGAAGCAGCTAATGCTGCATCTGCTTTTCCGATTTCAAAGGCTTCTGCAAAATGTTCCGCATTTCCACCACCACCAGAAGCAATCACAGGGATTTGAACAGCTTCAGCAACCATTCTTGTTAATTTTAAATCAAAACCTTGTTTTTTTCCATCCTGATCCATACTTGTTAGAAGGATCTCACCTGCTCCTCGTTTTTCTACCTCTTTTGCCCAATCGCGAACCCGTAAACCCGTTGGTTTTCTTCCTCCATGAGTAACTACTTCATAATCTTCCCATTCCTCGTTATATTTAGCGTCGATGGCTACGACAATACATTGGTTGCCAAATACCTTTGCTCCTTGATTGATGAGGTCTGGATTGGCTACTGCACTGGAATTAATGGAGACTTTATCTGCTCCTGCTCGTAAGAGTGCTCTCATGTCGTCTACCGAACCAATCCCACCCCCAACAGTAAAAGGAATGGAAATCGATCCGGCCGTTTGTTCAACCACATCAATCATCGTTTTTCGCCCTTCATTAGTTGCGGAAATATCTAAAAAAACTAATTCATCGGCACCCTGTTGGTCATAAACCTTCGCCAACTCTACAGGATCACCTGCATCACGCAGTTGAACAAACTGAATTCCTTTTACAACCCGCCCATCTTTTACATCTAAACAAGGGATAATGCGCTTGGTTAACATCGTTATGCCTCCTTGATCCGTTGTAATGCTTCTTCAAAGGAGAGATTTCCTGTATAGAGGGCTTTGCCAACAATCGCTCCACCTATTCCCTCTTCTTCATATTGCTTTAACTGAATCAGATCCTCAATTTGGCTAACTCCACCAGAAGCAATTACTTCTCCTTTGGTTTCTTTGGCAAATTGTCGTGTCGCCACAATGTTTGGTCCTGTTAATGTCCCATCTTTTGCTATGTCGGTAAAAATAAACCGCCTTACTCCCATTTTAACTAATTCTTTTCCAAGTTCGATCGCAGGGACTTGACTGGTTTCTAGCCAACCCCGTGTTGCTACATATCCATTTCGTGCATCGATACCAACCGCAATCCCCTCAGGATTTAACTCAAGGGCTTGTTTTAACAATTCCCGGTTTTCTAATGCAGCCGTTCCCAAGATAAGACGAGAAACTCCAAGTTGAAAATATCTTTGGATCGTCTCCAATGTTCGGATCCCACCCCCTAATTGGACAGGAATATCAATCACTTTGACGATCTTCGCAATCACTTCCATTTGGATCGGTGCTCCTTCTTTGGCTCCATCAAGATCCACAAGATGCAACCAGGTTGCACCCCTTTTCTGCCATTGTTTTGCGATTTCGATGGGATCTCCATAAACCGTTTCTTGTCCATAATCTCCTTGAAATAAGCGGACACACTGTCCACCACGCAGATCGATGGCTGGGTAAATGTTAAAACTCATACGATCTCCCCCTTTGCAAATCGATCCAACAGTTTCATGCCAACCTGGCCACTTTTTTCTGGGTGAAATTGCATGCCGATGACATGGTTCTTCCCAACAATCGCTGGAACCTCTTGATAATAATCGGTCGTTGCTAATAAGATGCTTTTTTCTTCTACGTCAACATAGTAGGAATGGACAAAATAGACATGCCCTCCCTCTATCCCTGCAAACAATGGATGATCTTTTTGCAAAATCTTTAATTCATTCCAGCCCATATGGGGAATCTTATAATCTCCCGCAAAACGTTTCACATGACCGCGAAATATTCCTAATCCTTGATGATAGCCATGTTCTTCACTTGAATCAAACAATAACTGCATTCCAAGACAAATTCCTAAAAACGGTGTACCTTGTTCAATCAGTTGATGAATGACAGGGATAAGCTCTTTTTTTCGTAGATTCTCCATAGCATCGCCAAAAGCCCCAACACCAGGTAAGATCACTTTATCCGCAGATAGAATCTCTTTTGCCCCATCAGTAGCTTTTGCTTCAAAACCTAATCGTTCTAATGCTTTTTGCACACTGTGTAAATTCCCCATTCCATAATCTATAATGGCAATCATTACAATACCCCTTTACTCGAAGGAATTCCTTTTTGCTTTGGATTGATTTGAATCGCCTCATGCAGGCTTCTACCTAATGCCTTAAAAATCGCTTCAATCATATGGTGAGAATTGCGGCCATAGTGAACAATCGTATGAATCGTCATCCGTGATTCGAGAGCGAATTTCCATAAGAATTCATGAAATAATTCCGTTGCAAATGTCCCAATTCTTGAATCAGGAAGGTCAATCCGATATTCCAAATGGGGACGATTGCTAACATCGACAATCACTTGACCTAACGCTTCATCCATGGGAACAACACTCATTCCATACCGGTTGATCCCTTCCTTGGAACCTAATGCCTCTTTAAAGGCTTGACCTAAGCAAATCGCGATATCTTCAACGGTATGGTGATCATCAATCTCAATATCTCCTTTAGCTTTAACAGTTAAATCGAAATGACCGTGTTTGCTCCATAAATCCAACATATGTTCAAGGAAGGGAACCCCTGTCTCTAGTTCTGTTTTGCCTTCCCCATCGAGGTTTAATACCACTTCAATCTCTGTTTCCTTCGTTTTTCGATAGATTCTTGCTTTTCGTTCCCGTTCCATTACCGCTCACCTTCCAATCGAACTGCTATCGCTTTTCCATGGGCATGTAGCCCTTCCTTTTCTGCTAACGTGATAATTTTTTCCCCATGTGCAAAAAGTGCTTCCTTACTATATGCGATAATACTTGATTTCTTCATAAAATCATCCACATTTAACGGCGAAGAAAACCTTGCCGTACCACTTGTCGGTAGCACGTGATTTGGTCCTGCAAAATAATCGCCTACAGGTTCTGAACTATATGTTCCTAAGAAAATCGCGCCAGCATGCTTAATTTTTGGAAGCCATGCAAAGGGTTGTTCGACCATCACTTCCAAATGCTCAGGAGCCATTTGATTCACCTGTTTAAAAGCCTCTTCTAAACTCTCGACAACAATAATTCCACCATAATTCTCAATCGATTCCCTTGCTATTCGTTCACGTGGTAATTGCTGTAACTGTTTTTCCACCTCTAATTGGACTGCTTCTGCTAAAGACTCAGATGTTGTCCATAAGACCGACGAGGCCATTGGATCATGTTCAGCTTGGGATAATAAATCGGCCGCAAGATAAACAGGATTGGCATTCTCATCAGCCACAATCGCAATTTCACTAGGACCTGCGATCATATCGATTCCCACTTGGCCAAACACTTCCCGTTTGGCTAACGCAACGAAAATATTCCCAGGACCGACAATTTTGTCTACTGGTTTGATCGTCTCCGTTCCATAAGCTAAGGCAGCGATCGCTTGTGCTCCACCCACTGCATAAATCTCATCAATTCCTAAAATTTTTGCCGCTAACAATACATAAGAATTCACTTTTCCTTCTTTATTTGGCGGAGTAACCATCACAATCTCTTTTACTCCCGCTACTTGAGCAGGGATCGCATTCATCAATACGGAAGAGGGATATGCTGCTGTCCCTCCAGGTACATAGATCCCTACTCGATCCATTGGTGTTACCTTTTGCCCTAAAATGGTTCCATCTTCTTCGGTGCTAAACCATGATTCTCGTTTTTGTTTTTGGTGAAAGGAGCGAATCTTTTCTGCTGCCTCTTGTAAAGCAGAGACAAAAGCTGGATCTTCCTTCTGATCAGCTTGTTCAATTTCTTCAACAGGGACTCTAAGGGATGATAGTTCTACATGATCAAATTCCTTGGTAAAAGCAAGGAGGGCCTTGTCCCCATTCATTCGTACTTGTTGGATGATTTCTAAAACCCGTTGTCTTTTCTCTTCAAGATTGTCGTTGTTTTCCCGACGTTTAAATTCTGTATACTGGCGATAGATCTTGATCATCATAAACCCTCCTTAGATTACTTCTTTTAAGCGTTCTATAATCTCTTTAATGACTGCTTGTTTCATTCGGTAACTCACTTGATTGGCGATTAGGCGAGTCGATATTTCGGCAATGGTTTCATATTCGACAAGACCGTTTTCTTTTAATGTCTGCCCAGTAGAAACAATATCGACAATACGGTCAGCTAAACCAACGATCGGCCCTAATTCAACGGATCCATGAAGTTCAATCACTTCCACCTGTTTCCCCTGTTCGCGAAAATATCTTTCTGCCACTCTTGGATATTTACTTGCGATTCTTGGCATGATTCCCTTTGGCTCCACTCCAGATAGTCCAGCTACGGATAAACGGCATTGACTAATTTGCAGATCAAGGAGTTCATAGACTTCTCGCCCTGTTTCCATCAAAACGTCTTTGCCAACAATCCCGATATCTGCTACTCCATATTCCACATAAGTAGGGACATCCATCGGTTTTGCCAGGATCCATTCCATTTCTCCATCTTCCGTCGTCAAGATTAATTTGCGGGTATCCTCAATATCTAATGGGATAGGGAGCCCTGCCTTTCGCCATAGATCGATCGCTTCTCCCATAATCCGACCTTTTGGCACAGCAATGGTTAATCGTTGTTCTTTCATTCCTCTATGTCCTCCTGTAAAAAGTAAATCCGCTCAATAGAACGAATGAATTGAAGATCCTCTTTGGAATCTATGCGTATCGTCTCCACAACCATACCCTTTGTCTCACGTAATTTGACGGCATAACGTAATGCTTCATCCTGATGTGCCAAATCATAAATGATACAGACTTTTTCCTTTGATTCCTGTTTGATCGTTGCAAGTTCAAGAATCCGATCAATATGCATGGCAAAGCCTGTCGCATATTGGGGGTTATTAAACGAGGATAATAAGGAATCATATCGTCCACCACTACATATGGGAAAACCTAATCCTTCTCCAGTTGCTTCAAAGACCATTCCTGTATAGTATTCCAAATGGGGAACAAAAGCCAGATCAAAGGATACGTATTTTTCTACTTGATAGAGTTGAAGGAGCTCATAAATTTGCACAAGCTCATTAAGGGCTTTTTGTGCTTTTTCTGAAGAAGTGATTTTCCTTGCTTTTGCTAAAACGCTAAAATCCCCTTGTAAATCAAGAACGGATAAAAGGGTGTTTTCTTCAACAAATCGTTGATAGCCTACAAAATCCCGTTTTGCTAACATTTCTTTTAAAGCCTTTTTTTGTTCTTCTTTATCGATCCATTCATCCAATATTCCATTTAAATATTCTACATGACCAACGATAATACGAAATGAATCGATTCCTACTTGTTTCAACGATTGAATCGCAAGGGTTAACACTTCGGCATCCGCATCAGGTGTTCTTTCTCCGATCAGCTCAATTCCAGATTGATAAAATTCTGAAAAACGGCCTGCTTCATTTTCTTGTGCACGAAAGACATTTGCATGATAGGAAATACGAATCGGTAATGTTTCATTTCGTAAAACAGAAGAAACAACCCGTGCAATTGGAGCAGTCATATCTGGACGTAAAACAAGAGCATTCCCTTGACGGTCGAGTAAACGAAACATCTTCGAATCGGAGATCGCACTTGCTTTGCCGACGGTTTGATCGTATTCCAAGGTTGGGGTGATTATCTCTTGGTAGCCCCAACGGGAAAATAAGGTCTGTAAACGATTCTCTATTTCTCTTTTTTGACTTGCCATCTCTGGTAAAAGATCACGAAATCCGATTGGTTTCTCAAATTTTTTTAACGTTGCCATTGCTCTCATCCTTTTCGCTTCACGATACTTTACTATACTACCAAACTAAAGCGTTTTTATAAAGTCTATCACCAATGGACATAAGCGTCAAGAACTATTTTGTCTCTATGAGCATTTAGTATGGTTTGTATATTCCATAAGCAGCGACTTTTGGGAGTGTATACACGGACAACAGAGCGCGTTGGAATATGCAAACCTATTTAAAAAAGCTTTGCAGCAAAATGCTACAAAGCTTTCTCCTTAATCACTTTACTTTTCGACTTCTTCGAATGGTAATAAGCCTGTTCAATCGTTTGGCCAATTTTTTGTCTTCGTTCTATTTCCTTTTGTGGATTCAACCCTTGTTTTCGTTCTAGATCCTGATACAACAGGGTTGCAAAGGTACCAATCTCTGTTCTTAATCGTTCAATCTCAATCTCTTTATCAAAAGACAAGTGAAGGCTTTTTACCCCATAGATTGGACTCATTTCATCAAGTGCATCCTTTGCCATTCCTTCTGGCATACATTTAAAAGGATAGATATGAAGGATTCCGTCTACTCCATCTTGTTCAATATGATGGCGAGCATAGGCCACAGTGGGTTGCCCATCGCCGCCAATTTCATGTTCTAAAAAAGGTTTGGCAAAAGGTTCTCGAACCCAACGATTTCGATGATACCAGCCAAGAGCTTCCAGTTTCTCTAACCATGGTTTTAAAAGGGGGTGCTGATTTAGATAATGCATCTTTAATCCTTTAAATGCCCCTTTGATAAAATGACTTAAGCGTATTCCTTCTACCGCTTCGATTCCATGCTGCCCTAATAAATGGTCAACGGTTCCCCGATTGGCAAAGGAAGTAAGAGCCACATAAATTTCGCCAACAACCACCACTTTTGGCTTGGGCTCAGAATCTTGCGGAATTGAATCCAGATCATAGAGTGCCGCATTCTTAATCTCTTCAATTTCTTCTAACGTATGA
The DNA here is from genome assembly GCF_048381575.1 of Tepidibacillus sp. LV47. Taxonomy (NCBI): domain Bacteria; kingdom Bacillati; phylum Bacillota; class Bacilli; order Caryophanales; family Bacillaceae; genus Tepidibacillus; species Tepidibacillus sp. LV47. The sequence goes on along the minus strand of NZ_JBLWIF010000002.1, from coordinate 314,734 downwards.
ACGTGATCCAATTTCTCAATCCAATATTTCAAACGGATAGTGGTCATCCCTTTTTGATATTCGTGAGCACGAGTTACTAATGCTTTATTTTGTAGTTCTTCATAAGCAAGGAGCTTTTGCCACCCAGGCCAAACAATCTGTTTTAATTGTTTGATCAATTTGAATTCTGCCTTTATAGTCTGAAAACGTCCTTTACCTTTACCATGGTCAATTAAGATGGTGTCTAAAAGTCGAATGAGTTTGTTAATCTGATCATTTTCTGCCACATTGGCTAATTCTTGAAGGAATGGGATCAGATCACGCCCCTCATTATCCAACGCAATCATTTCAAAAGTATGTCCATAACGCTTTAACTTATCCGCGTATTCTTCACGTAATGCTTTTTCGCCAGCGATGGCATACCAGCCAAAAGTACATGGTCCCTTTCCCCTTGCCATAAGTAAAATAATCCTTCTTGGTTCAACAATTTGCCCTATTTCCTTTGCCTCTTTTTCTAAATCCTCTAGTAAACGATCCAGAGTTTCACGGACACTTCCCATGCTGAAAGCATAAGGAGAGCAGGTTTCCGTGTAATGAACATTTCCCCTTTGGATAGTTTCCTCATTTACTGGTTTTGGCGGGTATAAATAATGTTGTAGTCCTAGTTGATACCAAGTTTCTTTTAAAAGCAAATCAATTCCTGGACCCATATATGGCCAAATAAAAATCGGTCTAAGATTTCCCTGTTGAGCCACTTCTTTAACTACAGGATTTTTTTCTAAACTGCTTGTGAGAATCACCCTGTTATTCTGTAATCGTTCATCCCGTTTTTGTTTAAGAAAACCAAGAATGGTTTCAAAGCGGGTATGAAAACCAACTCCGCCTGTTTGTTCATCAAATTTAAACGTCCAAACGGGTTTTCCTCTCTCACGAATATATTGACTAAAATATTCAACTTGAAATGCGTCAGGATGGCAGCCAAAACTGCCAATGACAATAAAACCATCCACTTGCTCGAATACATAATCAATAAAAGCAAGTCCTAATTTATGAGTATCATAAAATCCATTGATCTGTTGGTAGTATTGCTTTAGTTGTTCAAAGGGAATATCCTGAATCGTAAAGACTTCTACACCTTTTTTCATAAAATACTTTTTAATATCAGCAGATAGTGCAGGATCTTCAGTTAAATAGTGCCGCCCAACGATCGCTAAACGAACTTTCTCTTCATTTGCCAGTTTCTGTTCGTAATGATCGCTTTTCTTCACAACGATCATCTGGTAAGCCTCTTCAAAAGCATTTTCTAATTTTTCTTTGAACGATTTATCTAGACCGTTACTTTTTCCCATGATATCTTGATATAGTTTGAAACAAACATGGCGCATATGAGATTTCTCAATGGATTCTATCTCTGGTGCGATAATTCTAGGAAGGGATTCAACTTTATTCAAAAGATATTGGGTTTTTTGAGGACCTACCAATTCTTGGAATACTTTGATTTGTTTTTCATTGCTTTGCCTTAGATGATAACCGGCGATACTCCCTAAAGAGCGAATAATCACGCCATTTAAATCGCGATACTTGGCACATGTGGTAGAATCGGGATATTCTCCTTTTACAATCGGTGTGATTAACAGATCAATCTCTGGATGTTCTTGAAGAAGATAGTAAATATGACCCACATAAATTCTTAAGGGTAAACAAAAGTCAGAACTCGCCAAAGTACTTCCTGCTTCAACCATTTGCGGTTTTGTCATTTTTGTTTTTCTTATAGGAAACTGCAAATTTTCCAGAAAGCGAAAAATCACTTGGCTTCCTAAATATTTTCCCGTAAAAGCAGTCGATACCCCGATAATTGGTTTTTGTAAACCTTTCATGCTTATGCGGTCCCCCTTTCAAACAAACGTTCTACGAAATTTCGCTCTTGTTGATCTGAAATCATGCCATCAAACATACCAAAGTCGCAATCAATGGATTTATATCCAGAGATAGGAACCCCATTTTCTAAAAGGGTGATTACACCATGACAAGTTCGATCACAAGAAGGATGCTTACAAGTTAACGATTCCGTCTGATAATGAGAATTAAGTACCCATTCAAAACCTTTAAATGCTGTATCATACCCTTTCTCATATGCTTCTTTGGCTAGCAAAGCGACTCCTAATGCCCCTGCGCCAACAACCAAACGGGGATCGTCAGCAATAATAAACTCATCCTTCGATAACTGTAATGTCTCTTGAAATGCTTTTTGTATCGCTTGATTGAGGAAAGTACCTCCTTGGGCAACGATGGGAACGGATAACACTTTTCCTTTTCCGATATCAGATAAATAGGTACGGCAAATAGAATAAGCAAGTCCCATAAACAAATCATTGGTTTTAAACCCTAATCTTGCTTTATGAATGATGTCTGATTCACCAAAAACAGCACAACGGCCAGATATTCTTGCTGGCGCTTTGGAAGTTAGGGCAATCTTGCCAAATTCCTCTAAAGGAACTTCAAACCTTCTTGCAATGGCTTCAATGAACGCCCCTGCGCCAGCTGCACATTTATCATTCATCGCAAAATCAATTCCATGATCATTGAGCACAATGATTTTGGCATCATTGCCACCAATATCCATAATCACCTTCACATCGGGAACAAAATGTTTCGCCCATGTCGTATGAGCAATGATTTCGGTTGCCTTTATATCTGAAGTGTCTTTGGTTTTTCTCGTAATCATATCCCTTGCTAATTCAGCTGCACTTCCCGTTGTACCGATTCCCCCTAAGGTTTGGCCGTTAGGAAGATGTTGTTCTAATTGGCTCAATGCCGTTTGAATCGCCTTAATCGCATCGCCTGAGGTTTCCACTGACCCAACTGCCACGATGTCGATTCCTTTTTCTGTCCCTTTAATTAACGCATACTTGGTACCCCGTGATCCTCCATCAATCCCTGCAAAGTAGATTCCATCTGCTAAACGCACTTTATTTGAGGGAGTAGGAGTCTTATCATCGATCTTTTTCTTGCTTTCCTTTACCCGATTGATCGGGATTTGCAGTTGACTTTGAGCTTGAGGGTATTCTTTTACATTTTTTGCTAGAAGAGATCCTTCACACCTTCCACCTAACGTATCAAGGATCGTAACCTGATCTCCGATTCGCTCAATCGGTTGGGAGAGTTCACAAGCATTATGACAACCATGGCAAAAACGAACCTGACTATCAAATTCCCGTGTAAAGAAATCCTCTTTAAACGAAGATCCATTCCCTGCTTTTAATTTTTCATCGCGAACAATAACTGCCATACCGATGGCGCCCATAATATCATGGTGAGGAGGAACGATCACTTTTGTCTCAAGTTGACGTTCAAAAGCATCTATGACTCCTTTATTAAAAGCAACCCCACCTTGAAAGAGAATAGGTTCCTTTAGTTTCTGCTCTTTGACTACGTTGTTTCGATAGTTTTTCACCATGGCATCACAAACGCCACGAAGTCGTTCCGACAATGCTACCCCTTTTTGTGTGAGGTGACGAAAATCTCGACGGGAAAAAACGGTACAGGTGGAGTCAATTTTTGCTGATGTTTTGGCTTTAAGCGCAATATCGCCAAAATCATCAAGAGAGATTCCCGCTTCATCGGCAATCTGTTTTAAAAATTCCCCTGTGCCTGCTGAACAAATGGTATTCATATTAAAGTAAACAGGAGTATTATTCTCATCAAAAACGATTACTTTCGAATCTTGACCGCCAATTTCGATAATTGTTCCTATTTTCGTTAAAGATTGGTGAGGGTCGTTTGGATCTTTTATTAATCCTTTTTTCAATAAATGGAGAATTCCCATTGAATGGGCAAAAATTTCGGTCCTTGTTAAATCACCGCCAAGGAGATGGCGGTTCAATTCCCGGCCGCTACCTGTTAGTCCAAGACCAGCAACTTGATGGTCAGAGATGGACTCTAAATAGGACTGAAGAGCATGTTTTACTGCATCCACTTGTGTCGGAAATTGATCATGACGCATATAGACTGGTTTCCCAATTAAATCTCCATTTTCGTTAATGCCAACAACCTTCACTGTTGCCGACCCGATATCAACTCCAAGATAAACCTTTTGCATTCTTAACTCACCCTTAACCTATATCATTTGATCTAAATTTATCAATCAAATATTGATTATCTCCAATCGTTAGCTTTTTTAAACAGCAAAAAACTCTCATAACCTACCTCGCAAAAGTATCTAATATCTAATTCGCTAGAAGGTATAAAAATCCTTTATTTTACCAATTAGATCTATGATTTGTATTTGTTATGCAAAGCAAAGACCCACATATAAAAAAAGGGTTGTATATTCCATCGCGCTCCGTCATCCGTGCCTTTCTATGAATAAAGATGAAGGAGAGAAGGGCACTTCTGAAAGTCGCAGCTTAAGGAATATACAAACCCCTAAATGCTATTTATTTACCATCCGAATCAACTTAGCCGGGTTTCCTGCCACAAACGCATACGGGGGAACATCTTGGGTCACTACAGACCCAGCACCAACAACGGCATGATCCCCGATCGTCACGCCAGGTAAAATGAGCGAATTGGCACCAATCATTACATTAGAACCAATATACACATCACCAAGCCGATATTCGTCGATCAGATATTCATGGGCTAAAATCGTGGTATTATAGCCAATAATCGTATTCTCCCCAATATGGATTTTTTCTGGAAACATCGTATCCATCATCACCATTAAGGCAATCGCAGTTTTTTCCCCTATTTCCATATGAAGAAACGTCCGATACAACCAATTTTTCACAGACAACCAAGGGGTAAAACGACCAATCGTAATGATGATAAAACTTTTAATGACCTTCCAAAAGCTTACTGTATCATACACTTGCCAAAGGGAATTACTTCCTTGCACTGGATATCTCTTTGTTTTCCTCATCTTCCTTGATTCCTCTTACAATGGGAATTAAATCACGCATATCCTCAATAATATAATCTGGATGAAATTGTTTTAGGAATTCTGGTCCTTTTAAGCTCCACGCTACACCAATCGCAGTTATACCCGCGCTTTTCGCAGCTTGAATATCATATTGGGAGTCTCCTACCATTAACGTCGTTTCTGGATCGGCATCAAGACGTTCCATTGCTAATAACACGGGTTCAGGGGCAGGTTTATGAAACTCTGTATCTTCATAAGAGACAATCGTACTTATCAATGTATCCAAGCCAAAACGCTTAAGCCCCATCATCGTTGTCTTTAACATTTTCGTTGTAACAATACCTAGGGTAGCCCCTTCCTGTTTTAATGTTTCCAGCACTTCTTTCACATGAGGGAATTCCCTTACATACTCATCATGGGTACGTAGATTATGTTCACGGTAAACTTCAACCATCTTCTGTGCAAGCTCTTTACCACCAAAAATCTCCATTTGTTCATATAATGGTTTGCCCATATGAGGAATAATCATCTCGCGATTGTATTTGCCTGGAAAAAATTTCTCCAGTGTATATAAAAACGAATTTAAAATCAATTCATTCGTATTCAGAATCGTTCCATCTAAATCGAACAATAGTGTCTTATATTTCACTTTGCTTCTCCCTTCATCACAAAATCAGTATGAATGATAATTCGCTGCCACACCTTTGCTGTTAATATCGTCATCAAAAAGGCCACACTCACACGAATCAATAAAAGATAAAGCACATTAATCCCTAAAGGAACAAAAATTAACGTATCTTCAATAACGGCGTGGCTGGCAACTAAAAAAATCGATAGTAAATATAAATCTTTTTTTGAAAAATTCTCTTCTTTTGCACTCTCGATGATCACCCCAGCCCCATATGCTAATCCAAAAATCAATCCCGCAAGCAGTGGAACAGAGGTTTTTCCTGAAGAGAGCCCTAAGATTCTCGTTAAGGGTTCTAACCATTTGGAAATAGTTTCAATCACATGTAAATCTTTTAGAATCTGAATACCAAGCATTAAGGGAAACACAATGATGATAATCTGCCAAATACCAAGCAAGGCCTTTTCAATTGCGAACAGTACAATTTCCGTCCATGTTTCAGGATTTTGTGTCGAACTGGCGACCAAACCATATTGAGCTGCCTCTCCCCCTCCATTCCAAAAAAGATGGATCAAGAAGGCAGCCAGAAAAGACAATCCAATGCGAATTCCTATTGGCACCATCACATGAACACCGATTTTTTTCGCAACCGCTGTTTCCACGAGTAAATTATGTGCAAAACTTAACATCATGGCAAGGATAAAGACATGTTTTACGGTCAAATGAAGGGATAAAATCGCCCCAATTGCTGCATAAAGATTCAATAAATAGCCTAACGCCAAAGGAATCGCTGCTTCTCCAGGAAGTCCTATCCATTTCATTAGTGGATAAAAGATCCGAACGACCCAGTAAATGACAGGTGTAAAATTAAGGATCGTTACGATAAAGGTGATAGGAAAAATTACCTTCCCTAAAACCCATGTCGTTTTTACACCTGACATAATTCCCTTTTTCCATGTTTCTTTCGTCATCATTCTCTCTGCCTCTCAAATCTAGAATTGGCTTGTATGTTCTAACGCTCCGATCCCTCGCAGCATATAGAACATACAAGCCTTTTTAATCTTCATAATGAAGAGGATGATCTACTTTATATTTCCGGTACCACATCAGAATCAGCGCAGTTAAAATGAGAACCACACCAATCAACTGAGCAATTCTAATGTTTCCATATTCCATATAACCTGGTTCGAATAAGATTCTCATCGGCGACCACAATGCATTCATCAAGTCTGCAAGCCACCTTGGTCCATTAAATGCCAAGCTGTCGGTTCGCAATCCTTCGATATAAAAACGTCCAATGGAATACCAAATAAAATAGCTGAGGAAAACCATTCCGCGAATTGGATTCTTTTTTCGTAACCATAACAACAAAAAGACGCCAATGAAATCCCAAAGAGATTCATATAAAAAGGTGGGATGATAATATACTCCATTAATATTCATCTGGTTAATGATAAATTGTGGCAGGTGCAGCTTTTGCAAAAATTCAAGAGAAACTGGGCCACCATGGGCCTCTTGATTCATAAAATTCCCCCAGCGACCAATCGCCTGACCGAGTAAAATACTGGGTGCTAATAGATCAGCCAGTTTCCAAAAGGAAATACCTTTCTTCTTCGCAAAGAGATACCCTGTTAACACCGATCCGATTAGCGCACCGTGAATCGCTAATCCCCCATGCCAAATGGCAATGATTTCCGAGGGATGCTTTGAATAGTAATCCCATTGGAAAAGGACATAATAGGCTCTTGCTCCAATAATCGCGGCAGGAACAGCATAAATCAAAAGATCCATCAAAAGATCCGAATCAAAGCCAATTCGTTTTGTTTCCCACAATGCTAATAACAAACCAACAATCGCTGCCGATCCTAGGATGATTCCATACCAATGAACCTGTAGTGGTCCAAGTTGAAACGCAATGGGATCCATATAACCTGTAGCCATTTTTATTTTCTCCTTTCTAATGCTCCTCGTCCATCAATTCAGACAGACGTTCTGTGAATTCTTTTGCTGCGTGATGTCCCATTCTTTTTAGCCGATAGTTCATCGCAGCAACCTCAACAATGACAGCAAGATTACGTCCAGGACGGACGGGGATTGTAATTTCAGGAATTTCGGTATCGATAATCTTTATCGTTTTTTCATCGAGGCCCAAACGTTCATAATCTTTATCCTTATCCCACATTTCCAATTTAATGGCAAGGGTAATTTTCTTATGAATACGGACAGCACCAGCTCCAAAAAGAGTCATGACATTAATAATTCCTAAACCACGGATTTCTAAGAGGTGACGAATCACTTCTGGTGCTGTACCGATCAATTCATTTTCTGCCGTTTGACGAATTTCCACCGCATCATCAGCAACTAAACGATGACCGCGCTTGACCAGTTCTAATGCCGTTTCACTTTTACCGATTCCACTTGAACCCATGATTAAGATGCCGACACCATATACATCGACTAACACACCGTGAATGGTAATGGTTGGAGCCAATTGAGCTTCAAGATAGTTGGTGAGTTTACTGATAAAACGTGTGGTATTCATCGATGTTCTGAGAAGGGGAATTCTCTTCTCACAAGCAACATCGATCAATTCTTTTGGTGCAGGAAGATTACGAGCGATAATAATCGATGGTGTCTCATCATGGCATAATTTTTCCATTCTTTCTTTCCGTACTGTTGAAGATAATCCTTCAAGAAAGGTTAATTCTGTCTTTCCTAATATTTGTACTCGTTCATAAGGATAATAGGTAAAAAAACCCGCCATTTCTAGACCCGGCCGGCTTAAGTCACTCACCGTGATTTTTCGGTCAAGATCAGCAAGCTCGCAGACTAACTCTAAATCAAAAGCATCTTTTAAATCTTTTACTTTTAGTGGCTTAATCACAATATTCCCTCCATTAGGAGATGATATGAAATCTAAATTAGCAGAACAGCGACTGATGTACATCAGTCGCTGTTTGTTTTTTTCATTATTATAAAATTTTTGCAATTGAAAGTAAAGAAATAGAATTTTCATCAGATTACACTTTCTTCTGTATCCTTATCGAAGATGTGAATCTTATTCATATCAAAAGCCAACTTCACATTCGTACCTGCTTTGATTTGGGAACGGGCATTGACTCTTGCTGTAACCGAATCTTTTCCGATTCCCGATAGGTAGAGGTACATTTCCGCACCCATATGTTCTGCAACTTCAACTACCGCACTAAACTGACTGTTTGGCGAAGACTCTAAGAAGATTAATTCATCATGAATATCTTCTGGACGAATTCCTAATATGACCTCTTTTCCTACATACCCTTTTTCCCGTAAAGTTTTGGCTTTTCCTTCAGGGATGACAAATTGTGCCCCCTCTGTTTGAAATACGACAGAATTGTCACTGGCTAGCAATTTTCCAGGAATAAAATTCATAGATGGAGAACCGATAAATCCGGCAACAAACATATTTTTTGGATGGTTATAGATATCTGTTGGTGTGTCGACTTGTTGAATCACGCCATCTTTCATAACTACAATTCGATCTCCCATGGTCATTGCTTCCGTTTGGTCGTGAGTAACATAGATGACCGTTGTCTCTAGACGTTTATGCAATTTACTAATCTCAGTTCTCATTTGTACACGTAGTTTAGCATCGAGGTTTGATAATGGTTCGTCCATTAAGAATACTTTTGGTTCACGAACAATGGCGCGCCCTAAAGCAACCCTTTGTCTTTGTCCGCCAGAAAGAGCTTTTGGTTTCCGGTCAAGGAGATGCTCGATATCTAGGATTTTGGCAGCTTCATGAACTCGTTTATCAATTTCTTTTTTGGGGAACTTCCTTAATTTCAGACCGAATGCCATATTGTCATAAACGGTCATGTGTGGATATAAAGCATAGTTTTGGAATACCATTGCAATGTCTCGATCTTTTGGTGCTTTGTCATTGACTCTCTCATCACCAATATACAGATCACCTTCAGAAATTTCTTCAAGACCCGCTATCATCCGCAATGTGGTTGATTTCCCGCAACCCGATGGACCAACTAATACGAGGAACTCTTTATCTTTGATTTCAAGATTAATATCTTTGACTACTTCATGGTTGCCGTAACGTTTGTACACATGTTTCAATGTTACACTTGCCATAACTTATCCCTCCATCGTAAGAACATAGAATCATTTATTTCTTGTTTCTAGTCTACCTTTTGATGAAAACGTTTTCCATTCGCATTTCTTACAAAAAATTATTAGCGATTCTGTTCAATTTGCTCAAAACGCTTTTTCAAGAGGGATAGCCATTTAAAAGTCATGGCATCATGAAATCGTTTCACATCTAAACCAGTCAGTTGTTTGACCTTATCAATACGATATTGCAAGGTATTGCGATGAATATAAAGCCTTCTTGCCGTTTCGCTCATGTTCAGATTTTCTTCCAAGAAAACCCGAATCGTCTCTTCTATTTCTGGATCTAACGTCAACATCCATTGCTTCGGAATAAGAGATTTCAACTCCTCACTAGGTATTTTCGCGATCATCCTTTCGAAAAAATGATTCCAAGGGGAGAAGATTTTCACATCAACATAGAACCATGTTATCCAAGACATATCTTGAATCAATTGAACACTATGATTTAAAAGTTTCTCGATACTTGTTGCAGGTTTATGAATTCCGATTTTCACTTCTTCATGCCACTCATTTTGTAACATTTCATACAGTCCAAAGGCAAACTCATCTACTTCGTCCTTTTGATCAAGTCGTAGTTTCTCGTTAGAGACCAAGACCAGTAAACTACGTTGAGAGATTGGAATCGGTAATAATGTACCAGGTATATAGGACTGAATAATATCAATGAATGACTTTTCTTCCCAACCTTGTTCCTTTTTAAGAAACAACACGGGAAACCAACCGTTATGCCATCCTTTTGCTTCCTTGACCCAATTTGGGATTTGCATCCTTTCTATGGCCTTTTCATTGGTTAGAATTTCCGTCAACCAGTCTTTTAGTTTTTCTTCGATCGACTTGGTATTTACCAAAAAATCGCGAATGGAGGAAGCGATTTGTTGCAATTCTTCGATTGTTAGGGTTTGTTTTTGATCTGCAACTTTTAAATAGATTCTCTCTTCTTCTGTTTCTAAGAGGAGTATTGTATTCGTATCTCGTTGCTGTTCTTTTTCCATTCCTTTTTTGACGCGAATCAGTTCCATTCCCTTTTTCAATCCAAATCTCTCCTAGCACCCAATTAAGCAAGGACGAATTTTTGAAACACTTCCCATACCCCATGATCATTATTCGTTTTGGTCACATAGTCAGCAATCGCTTTTACCTCAGGGCGAGCATTTCCCATGGCAACACCTAAACCTGCTAATTCAATCATATCTCGATCATTATAACTATCGCCAATCGCTATCACTTGCTCCATCGTAATCCCTTTTTGCTTAGCAAGAAAGCGAATCGCATTTCCTTTTGTCGCTTCAGGATGGGTAATTTCCAAAAAGTATGGTTTGGAAATTGTAACATGAAGTTGATTTCCATATCGGTATTGATATTCTTTCTCTAATGTTTGAATGTTAGCAGGATCATCGATAATTAGGATTTTGATGGGCTCAGTTTGTGATTCATCCATTTGTTGAAGCAAATCATCAACCACATGATAGGATACATCTGATGCTTTTGCATAGTCTCGAATATACCGATCCTCTTCTTCCACATAAAGTTGATCATCGAGATAGATTTGAATGTGTTTATTCTTCTCTTTTAAATCTTTTATAACATCGATCGATAACTCATAGGGAACCAATCTTTGAAAAAGGAGCTCACCACTTAAAACATTCTTAATATATGCTCCATGATAAGTGATAATGGGAACGTCTAATTCAATGGCTTTTGCATATTTTTTAGCGGATTGGAACATCCGCCCTGTTGCTAAAGTCACCATTACTCCTTTATCGACGGCTTCGCGAATCGCTTCAATCGTTTGTGACGATATCGTCAAATCATCAGCTAGCAATGTGTCGTCTAGATCGATTGCAACAAGTTTGTAGTTCATCTTGGATTTCCTTTCTGATCTGAAATTTCACTTTATTTATTTTAGCATAATAATTGAAAGTAAAGACAAAAAAAGGGCACTAATGTTAATGATTAATGCCCCATTATTTACAAACAAACCATCTACTCCCCAAAATTTTGCTCAAATAAAGCGACTAGACCATTTAAGGCATTTACTTCATCAGGTCCTGATACCTTTAATTCAACTACTTCTCCTTTTGTAACCCCTAAGGCTAATACACTCATTAAACTTTTCCCATTTGCTTCCTTATCATTTTTTGCAATCTTGATCTCACTTTGATACTTACTCGTCTCTTTAACTAACTTGGATGCAGGTCTAGCATGTAAACCTGTCTCATTTGTTACGATCACTTTTTTTGTAAGCATCATTTCACTCTCCCAAAAAATTTTTAATCGTCTTTATTCTAATCGCTAATTTAATATAAAGCGGTAGATGGCATGCGCAACTCCGTTTATTGATTATCTGATTTTGGTTTAAAAAATTGAGGTAAATATTCCTTATGAGCTTCTAACATTTCATCAAGAATTTGTTTTGCAATAGTGTCAGAAGGAACTAATGGATTAATCGTCATAGCTAATAATGCTTTATGATAATCTCCTGTGACTGCAGCTTCTACTGTAACACGTTCAAATGATTTTATTTGTTGTACTAAACCCCTTACAGGTATAGGTAAATCCCCAATAGCAATAGGTTTAGGACCTTCTTTTGTAATGACACAGCTGATTTCTACTGCTGATTCATCAGGTATACTTGCAATTGCCCCATTATTTCTTGTATTTACTGGTTGTATATCGCCTTTATCATTATAGATGGAACTAATTAAGTTACACGCAGCATCACTGTAATATGCTCCTCCCCGTTTTTCCAATTGAGGAGGTTTAATATCTAAATTAGGGTCTTTGTAAAGTTCAAATAATTCTTCTTCTATTTTCTTAACTACTTCAGCACGTGTTCCTTCTTTTTGGAAAGATTCCAATTCTTGTTCTAGCATCTTGCTAGTTTGATAATAATAACGATGGTAAGGACATGGTAAGATACCTAACGCCTTTATAAAATCTTTTTCCCATTCCAAATCAGGAATATTTGCTGGAGTAATTCCTGAAGGAGTTCCACCAGTCATTAACTCGATCAATTTATCCGTTATCTTCTCACCATCAAGATAAACATTAAGCCCAAATACCATATGGTTTAGACCAGCAAAATCAATCCGTACACGTTGGCTCTGTACTCCTAACATCTTTGCTACACCCATATGCATCCCAACTGGAACATTACATAACCCAATCACTTTTTTGATAGCACCGTAACGTAATAAAGCCTCAGTAACCATTCCTGCAGGATTTGTAAAGTTGATTAACCATGCGTCTGGGCAAAGCTCTGCCATATCTTTTGCAATATCTAAAATGACAGGTATGGTTCGCAGTGCTTTAAACAATCCTCCAGGTCCATTGGTTTCTTGACCAATCACACCATATTTTAGTGGAATCTTCTCATCCTTAATTCTAGCATCTAACAATCCTACACGAAGTTGAGTCGTAACGAAATCTGCACCTTTAAGGGCTTCTCTTCTATCTAGAGTTAGGTGGATCTCCATAGGAATTCCTGCTTTTTTCACCATTCTTTTAGCTAATTCACCAACAATTTTTAGTTTTTCTTCCCCTTCCGGTATATCTACTAGCCATAATTCTCTAACTGGAAGTTCATGATAGCGCTTTATAAAACCTTCTACTAACTCAGGAGTATAACTAGAACCTCCACCAATCGTTACTACCTTAATTCCATCTTTCTTCATATTCCTAACCTCCTGTTTTTAAAAATAGATTCATATAAATCAACAAATTCACTTGCTAAATCTTTAATTGTTATCGCATTCATTAAATGGTCTTGAGCATGAATCATAAGTAAGCTTATTTCTTTTTTTTCCCCAGCTGCTTCTTGGTGAATTAAATTGGTTTGAATCTGATGTGCATTACTTAATTCTTTAGAAGCTTCGTCTAGTGATTTTCTAGCAGCTGTGATGTCACCAGCTTTGGCATGCATGATCGCTTCCATTGCTGAACTTCTTGCATTTCCTCCAAAAAGGATTAACTGAAACACTGCCTCCACATTATCCATTTTTTATACTTCCTTCCAAATTCTTTATTCGTTTAAATATGTTTATAATTGATAAGTTCAATATGGTGTTTGTTAATAACTTCCAGAGTTTTTGGATGGGTTAATATATTCAGTTCATTTACCCGCTGTACATTATAAGAACTTCCTTTTAACAAATCATGATCTAGATAGGCTGGATGACACATCAATTCTACGGTTTCTCCTGTATACTGTAATTCTAATAAATGTTCAATTATTTCTAATGTAAGGTTATCTCCATAAAATTGATAAATAAAATGATCTGTTGTTTTAATTTGCTTGTATTTTTCCTCTTGAAGAGGATCCTGAGTAAATTTGCGTACAGGAAGCTGGTATTTTTCAGCTAACTTTATGACAATGGGTAAAATTGCTTCGTGGGTATGGACATGGTGATGACTATCGATGTGTGTTGGTTTAAAACCAAATGATAAAAACTTTTCAAGTTGATAAGTAAATTCCTTTTCTACGTCTTCTATTTTTACGTACTTATCTAAATCTCTAAGGGAATGAAAATATCCACTATCGTTTACTAATGATGGAACATTTTCAGCCACTGGTTTTCCTGTTGTTAAGACAAGATGGATTCCCACTCCAAGATCTGGATTCTCTTTCATTAAAGAAATTGCATGTTCAGTTCCTGGCATGTTTGTCATCATAGAAGTTGAACGAACAATCCCATGTTTAAACGCTTCAATAATTCCTAAATTAACTCCCTTAGAATATCCAAAATCATCTGCATTTACTATAAGTTTGATTTTCATCATCCCCTATGTTTGAAGTTTGGGATATCTTAGTTATCACCTGCTGCTACTGCATTTTTACTAGTAGCCAATTCCATCTTGGCATAATCATTTTCTTCTTCTAGTTTTTGTTTATCCCATATACGGAAGAATGGATAGTAGATAATAAAAGCCACAACCATATTAACTAATTGAAGTATACTACCGGAAATTTTCCCACCCGTTGCTAAATAACCACTAATGATAACAGGAGTCGTCCATGGCACTGCAATTCCACTTGGTCTGGCAACTAGTCCTGTTTTCATCGCAAAATAAGAAACAAGGACAAGGGTGATTGGCGTTAAAATAAATGGGATTATTAAAATTGGATTCATCACAATAGGCATACCAAAAGTGATCGGCTCATTAATATTAAAGATACCTGCACCAATAGCTAATTTTCCTAAACTTTTCATTTGCTTACTTCTCGCTTTCAAGATCATAATCAGAACGAGAGATAAGGTCGCACCTGAACCACCTACATAGATCCATAAGTCAAAGAATTGTTGCGTAATCACATTTGGAAGTAAAGCATCTGGATTGGCTTGATAAGCAAGACGATTTTGATCCATAAGTGATAACCAAATTGGGCCCATCACTCCTCCAACAATTGCTGCACCGTGCAAACCAGTTGACCATAATAATTGGACCAACATTACTGCAATTAATGCTCCACCTAAACTACCACCTAAGGAATTTAAAGGTGCAGCTAATATATCACTAATAATGTTATGAATGCTTTGGAATGATGTTTGTTCGATAATTAAGCGTAATAGCCAAACCACAGTAATAACTGCAAATGCAGGAATTAAAGCAATAAATGATTTTGCAACAGCAGGTGGAACACCATCTGGCATTTTAATAACAATATTCTTTTGAATGATTTTCCGATAAATTTCAGTAGACAAAATCGCTAAAATCATCGCAACGAACATACCCTTGCTTCCCATCAAAGCTTGTGGAATAGCTCCTCCAACTGTAAAAACCTCTTTAGATCCTGGTGGTGTAAACATAACATTAAAAGGTGTAGCTAACAAAAATGCGGCTACGGATATGGCACCTGCAGATAGAGCATCTACTTTATATTTTTCAGCCAAACGATAAGCAACCCCGAAACTTACAAATAATGCCATAAGGTCAAAAGTCGCTCCCACAGGATATAATAACTTCGTTAACCACTGTTCACCAAAAGTTCTTGCCATAAATTCGTTATAACCAGGTATAGGCAAAAAGCCTAGAACTAGAAAAACAGACCCAATAATTAATAAAGGCATCGCTAGAATAATACCATCTCTTATCGCTTGCAGGTGTCTTTGTTCAGCAATTTTCCCTGCAATAGGCATCACATGCTCTTCTAGGAATTTAATAAATTTTTCCATATACTTCCCTCCCTATTTTTTCAAACTCAAGGCAAACTCTAAGACTTTCTTACCATTTACCATTCCGTAATCAGTTGGATTAATCATTTCAACAGGGATTCCTTTTGTTTCACCATCCTTCTTAAATTGAGTGAGTTTATAGCGAATTTGCGGTCCTAAAAGCAATACATCAGCTCGATCAAGATGATTTTTCACTTCATCAACTGATACAGCCCAAATTTCTGCATCTATACCTTGATTATTGGCCTCCTGTTGCATCTTTTGGACTAACAGACTTGTAGACATTCCTGCTGCACAACATAACAATATTTTCATACATCATTCCTCCCTTATTTTTTTAGTTCTATAATATTTGCAAGGATTATGCCAAAACACTAACACAATGAATGCGTTTTCAACAAAACACTTGATAGTTATTATCATTTTTTTCGGAAAATATTAAAAAATATATTTTTTAAATCTAGTGTTTTATTCAATGATACTTGTGTTTCGCCCAAACATATGCAAAAATAAAAAAAGCAAACACTATTTTGTAGTGCTTGCTCTTATACATAATAGTCAACACCCTCTTGAACCTTTTTCACATCAAAAAAATTCATAATATAACATATTTCATCATCAGGTATTTCAATATCATAAATTTGTTCTAATGATTTCAAAGCATTTTTCACTACAACATATAGATGTTGATGATTGGTAATATATTTCTGACTATCCTTATATTCGACGATTGTTTCTTCAGACTTTAATCGGTCAACCATTACGCTCATGTGAAGTGCTATCCCAATTAAATTGTCTCGATTAACTTTTAAACCCAAGTTGTTTTCAATTTCTACTATAGTCTTGCGAATGTTAGGAAGCACGGTATCGCCATTAACATATTTCATATGATATTTAAGTGTCTCCCCCATTTTGCTAAATGCTTGTTCAATGTCTATTAAATGTTGAATTGAATTAATGGCTTTTAAATTTAAAACCTCTTCTATGGAAAATTCAGGTATATTGTCATCAATATTGAAATTACTGATCACACAAAGTATATTTTTCTGGGATTTTAGTTTTTTAATTCTCAGTTTAATATCTTCTTTCCCAACTATATTAATAGGGATTATTTCAAGTAATTGTTTGTCAAATTTCAAATGACTTTGGAGAATGTTTTTTATCATTAAGGCACTACCTTCCCCTGTTAAACAAGCCGTAATAATGGCCAATTTTGATAAGGAGTTATTATTACGTATTTCTTGAGAATTTAAAATATCAAACTGTGTAATATTTATTACATCTTTATATATTTTTTCTAAAGAATATCCTAACATAGCTTTACGCACAGCTTCTACTACATGTAATGTACTTACAAAAGGTACGACTTTTATTGGAACTCCAGTATCCTCTTCTACCATATCTCCAAACGCAAGAAGAGAACCCATATCAACTAAAAATAGATATCCTGCCTTTCTATTTTCATCTTTAATCTGTTTCTTTAATTGTTCTAATACCACCTGTGGATTTTGATCAAGAGGCATATCGATACTAGTTGCATATTTTGTCCCTAGAAGTCGATGGGCAACTTCAACCATCCCTTTTGAAATTCCATTTCCATGAGTTATCACAGCAATTCCAACAGATTGTTTCGTTTCTTCTACATCTTTTTCATCTAAAACAAAAAACATTGTAAGAAAACCTACTTCATCTATAGGTAAGTCAATTTGAAGTGTTTCTTCAATCATCTTCACACATTCTAAAGCTAAATTAAATTCATTTTTATATTTAATTCTTACCTTATTTAACTGTGGATTTATTATTTTTTTTCCTCTTCTAATCCTTTCTATAGAAGATTGAATGTGAAATGCCAGCCCTAAAAATACCTTTTGACTTAAGCCCTTGTTTAGTTTTTTTTCGGCATATTCCACTATTTGTTCAACTAAATGTATGATATTAGAATCAATGACATTGCTGATATCCTTTTGTTCAATCTTTTCTTTTACTCCTAAAATATACTTAGCAAAGAAATTTTCAATATCATTTTCCATAATCATATCTAACTCTTTTTCATCAATTCCTCGCTGTCTTAGTTCATGAATTTTTGAATCAATCATTTCATAAATGTTTTCAGTATACTTTTCAGTTTCTACAGAAAAATTTTCGTGATTTGGATCAAACAAATAATACTTGTTATCCAATCCAATCAACTTATCAATTATGTGACGATTTTTTTTGGCAATTAAAAGTCCTTCCTTAACATAGTTAGGTAAATCAGTACTGTTAATTTTAATACTTTCCTTTTTCTTTGAAACAAAATCTGCATAGGCTTTTGCACAAGCTAATTGAATATCTGTCTTTAATTGGCCAATGTTATTAGGACAATGATAACTTAAAAAGGCTCGTAGCGAATTAGTTGAAACTTTGATGTCCTGTCCCAATCGAAATGACTCTTCTCTAAAAAAACTAGTTATTAAATTTAATCTTTCCTCTAAACTCCTCTCCCTTAAGGGAGAAAGATTAATGATCATTGGTATTCTCCTGGTAAACGTTTTCAATAATGTTGATTCAGGACTTTCTGTGGTTGCAGAAATAATAAGTACATTTGCGGCTCTTTCAACATCAGTTTCGCCCAACCTACGATAAATTCCTTTATCCATAAAAGTAAAGAACATCTCTTGTCCTTCAGCAGGAAGTCGATGAACTTCATCTAAAAAAAGAATTCCATCATTCGCTTTTTCAATAAGTCCTATTCGATCAGAATCCGCACCAGTATAAGCCCCCTTTTTTACACCAAATAATTGGCTAATCAATAATTGTGGATTATTTGCATAATCTGCACAATTAAATGTAACAAAAGGAGCATCTTTTTTTAATTTCCCTATCTCAATCGCGTAGGTATGCATTAAACCTGCGAACATTGTTTTTCCTACACCTGTTTCTCCTAAAATTAAGCTGTGCATTCCTTTAGGTGGATAAAGTATTGCGGCCTTTGCTTGCTCTACTGCAGTAGTGAGGCTTTTATTTATACTTACAAATTTATCTAACGTTGTATCATGTTTATTTCTTTTAGATTCTTTTAGATGAAATAATACAGGTCGACTTTTTGTCTTTTCTATTTTTCCTTCTTTCCATAGCTGATTTAGGTCACTACTAACATTTGCGCGGCTAAGTCCTAATGAATCAGCTATATCTTTTGCTGTAATTCCTTTATCCTTTGCTAATTCGCTAAGTTTTTTATAAACTAAATCAATTCTCCTCATATATTGATCATCCTCTAAACTTTAATAGTTTAGATAAAATCGATTAAAAAGCAAAGGCGCCATTTTATCTATTCTCTAAATTTCAGTGTAATTTAAAATCTTGATATAATTTTATTTAATATATTTTTAGTACGTACCACTTGTATTTTTACTATAATATTTTAATATCACATTATCAATTAAAATCAAATACAATGTCAATCCCTTTGATCGTGCTTATAATTAGGAAGATATGCTTTTTCTGCAATGTCTCCTAAACCTATTACACCTATTTTCAAAACGATCTCCCTCTTTTATTGGATATGTTATTCTTTATTCCTATTTTTCAAACCCATTGGGATGAAATCTGTGCCAATTCCATGCATCTTGGATAATGTCTTCTAATGTTGGATATTGAGGTTTCCAGCCTAGTTCTTTTCTCGCTTTTTCCGAAGAAGCGATCAAGATCGCCGGATCTCCTGCTCTCCGTGGTGCAACCACTGCAGGAATCGGATGCCCAGTTACCTTTCTGCAGACCTCAATCACCTCTTTGACTGAGAATCCCTTCCCATTCCCAAGATTATAGATTCCACTTTCATTGGTATTGTTTAATTTTTGTAAGGCAAGGTAATGTGCTTCAGCTAAATCCATCACGTGAATATAATCACGAATCGCGCTGCCATCTGGAGTGGGATAATCGTCACCAAAGATGGATACGTTCTCCCTTCTCCCTAAAGCAACTTGAAGAATAATAGGGATAAGATGAGTTTCTGGAGTATGATCTTCCCCTATTCTTCCTTCAGGATCTGCACCTGCCGCATTAAAATAACGAAGGATTACATATTTCAGCCCATATGCTTGATCTGACCACTTCAGCATCCTTTCAATTGCTAATTTGGTTTCTCCATAAGGATTTGTTGGTAAGGTAGGATCGTCTTCTTGGATAGGAATGTTTTGTGGTTCACCATAGGTAGCAGCAGTAGAAGAGAAAACCATTTTCATTACCCCATATTCCACCATTTTCCTAACAAGATGATATGTACCAAGTACATTATTCTCATAATAATCAAGGGGTTTTGCTACGCTTTCACCGACTAAGGAATTTGCAGCAAAATGAATCACCGCATTTATCGAGTGTTCGGTGAAAATCTGATCTAATAGTTCGCTATCACGGATATCCCCATGATAAAAATGTTCACTTAAAATGGCATCTTTATGTCCTTTTTGCAAATTATCTAGAATTATCACTTCTTCTCCTTTATGTTGTAATAATAATACCGTATGACTTCCTATGTATCCTGCTCCACCTGTTACTAGAATTGCCATGTTCCCTGTTCTCCTTGTTTCATAAGATACTCTTTGACTGTATGAAAAATATATTGGTTGCCCATTACATTGGGACTACGCCCATCTTTTAAAAGAACTTGAGATAAAGCCCGTCCCTCATTTAACCTTTGCTTTTCAAATCCTTCATAAATATCAATAAAATTCCAACCTTTCGCTTGAATAAATTCTTTTGACCGTTCTAAATAATCTTTCGGTTTTAAACCTAATAAGTTACTCCCCATTTCCGTAGTACGGTTTGGAGAAAGGAATACAACCTTGGCATTGGGCGCTTTTTCTGCAAATTGATTCATGATCTTTTCAAGATTTGCTAGTGTTAGCTCAATAGGGATATTTTGTCGATAATCATTAAATATGGCCATTTCAAAGAGAATGATTGTGGGAACTTGTTGTTTTATCACTTCTGCCAAATCCTGCTTTAAAATCTCTGTTGTCGTAAGAGATCCATAATCATTCACTATATAACTAAGTTGTCCTAAATCTTTAACATTCGATTTTAAGTCAGATTGTAATAGAGAAATCCAGGTTTTCTCTTTTGGAAGAGATGACTTTTGCGGGATACTGCTTCCCAATAAAGAAATACGCGCAGAACCGTATCGTTGTGATTCTTTCACTAAATCATTAAGAATTGTATCATTTGCCACATCCGATTTTAAATCCCCTTCATTAGGAGCATCATCTTTATTTTGTTCTTGATCTACCTTTGTTTTTTGCCCAATATTTGCTACTATGGCTTGGTTTTTATTCCTTTGATCGAAATAGATGTTACCAAATATGATGACAAAAATCGTAGATAAGAAAAGAAGAATAATGAGTAAATATTGACGGACTAAAACTCTCATATGATATCCCCTTTTTGTTCTTCAGGTATGATAAATAAAGCAATAATGTAAGCGAAGATTAGAGGAAATAGCCCTGTGGGGATGATTAATAAAGCATAAATTAAACGGACAATAGTTACATCAATGTTAAAATATTCTGCGATTCCGCCCATGACTCCCCCAATCATCCGATTCCGCTTCGATCTTCGCAACTTTTTCATTCGGTTTTCACCCTTTCTAACAATACATTATATATCTAATATACATCATCCTTATTTATTCAAGGATACTTCTATTTTTTGTTCTGAACGTTTGCGATCTCGTTCTAAAATCCGTTTCAGATATATACCAGTGTATGACTCAGGAACATTTACAATTTCTTCTGGGGTACCCGTTGCAACAACCGTTCCTCCACCATCTCCGCCTTCAGGACCTAAATCGATAATATAATCAGCGGTTTTAATCACATCAAGATTATGCTCAATCACAAGAACAGTGTCGCCATTATCGACCAACCGATGAAGCACCTTAAGCAATCTTGCTACATCATCCATATGAAGACCTGTCGTTGGTTCGTCAAGAATGTATAAAGTTCTTCCATTACTGCGACGGTAAAGCTCAGATGCTAGTTTTACCCGTTGTGCTTCTCCACCGGATAACGTGGTGGCGGGTTGTCCTAATTGAATATACCCTAAACCAACATCATAAAGAGTTTGTAATTTTCTTTGAATCCGAGGAATGTTTTTGAAGAATTCTAATGCATCTTCGACCGTCATATCAAGAACATCAGCAATGGTTTTCCCCTTATATTTCACCTCTAATGTTTCCCGATTATACCGTTTTCCTTTACATACTTCACATGGTACATAAACATCCGGCAGAAAATGCATCTCGATTTTAATAATCCCATCGCCTCGACAAGCTTCACAACGCCCGCCTTTCACATTAAAACTAAAACGCCCTTTCTTGTAACCTCTTACCTTTGCTTCTTGTGTTGAAGCAAATACCTCACGAATGTCATCAAACACCCCAGTATAAGTTGCTGGATTGGAACGAGGGGTTCGACCGATGGGTGATTGGTCGATCGCAATCACTTTATCCAGATGCTCCAATCCTTCAACTTTTTTGTATTGCCCAGGTTTTACTTTTGCGTGGTTTAATTCTTTTGCTAATGCTTTGTAGAGAATTTCATTTACCAATGTACTTTTGCCAGAACCTGAAACACCGGTTACACTGATAAACACTCCTAAGGGAATATCTACTGTAATATTTTTTAGATTGTTTTCTTTTGCCCCCACAACTTTTAACCATTTCCCATTTGGTTTTCTTCTTTCTCTTGGAACAGGAATAAACTTTTTCCCACTTAAATATTGCCCAGTTAACGATTGATCATTTTGCATAATTTCTTCTGGTGTACCTTGTGCCGTGACATAACCTCCGTGAATCCCTGCGCCTGGGCCAATATCAATAATATAATCAGCAGCTAACATCGTGTCTTCATCATGTTCGACAACAATCAAGGTGTTCCCTAGATCCCTCATTCGTTCTAAAGTTTTAATCAGTCGGTCGTTATCCCGCTGATGCAAGCCGATACTTGGTTCATCAAGGATATATAGTACCCCCATTAAACTAGATCCGATTTGCGTAGCTAAACGAATCCGCTGTGCCTCTCCACCAGAAAGGGTGCCAGCAGAACGGCTTAATGTGAGGTAATCAAGTCCCACATTTGCTAAAAAGGAAAGGCGGGATTTAATCTCCTTCAATACTAAAGAAGCAATCGTTTTTTCTTTTTCCGTTAACTCTAGTTTTTCAAAAAAAAGAATCGCCTCTTTAATCGATAGATCGGTTACATAAGCAATGTTTTTACCGCCAACGGTTACCGCTAACACCTCTTTTTTGAGGCGTGTTCCTTTACAAGTGGGACAAGCTTTATGGCTCATATATTGCTCGATATGATCACGAACATGGTCAGAAACAGTCTCTTTGTATCTTCGTTCAAGGTTAGGGATGACTCCTTCAAAAGGGATGAAAGCTTCCTTTACTTGGCCAAAATCATTTGTATAATGAAACCGAATCTTTTCCCCTTCACTTCCATAAAGGATGAGGTTTAACTGCTCTTTTGTGAGTTGTTCCACAGGAGTTTCCATATCAATACCAATATGGTCGCAGATCGCCTCTAGGAGTTGAGGGTAATAATTAGAACTACTTCCCGCCCAAGGTTCAATTGCCCCTTCGGCTAAGGTCCGTTTGGGATCGGGGATAACAAGATCGGGATCCACTTCCATCTTACTTCCTAGGCCATCACAAGTAGGACAAGCTCCATATGGACTATTAAAGGAAAACATTCTTGGTGAAAGCTCATCGATGCTAAAACCGCAAATAGGACAAGCCAATTTTTGGCTAAATAATAACTCTTCTTGGCCAATGATATCGACCAATACTTGCCCATCTGCCAATTGTAAGGCCGTTTCAAGGGAATCGGCTAACCTTGTTTCAATATCAGATTTAAGAATAATACGATCGACCACTACTTCGATGGTATGTTTTTTGTTTTTTTCTAGTTTGATTTCTTCTCCAAGATCATAGATTTCTCCGTCGATCCGAACGCGAACAAATCCTTCTTTTTTTATATAGTCTAATGTTTTCACATGTTCCCCTTTACGTCCCTTGACAATCGGGGCTAAGATTTGGATTTTCGTTCGTTCTGGATAAGTTAAAATCCGATCTACCATCTGATCGATGGTTTGGGCAGAGATTTCGACACCATGTTCAGGACAATGGGGTTTGCCAATTCGCGCAAATAACAAGCGCAAATAGTCATAGATTTCAGTAACCGTTCCCACGGTTGAACGGGGATTGCGGCTTGTTGTTTTTTGATCAATAGAGATCGCTGGAGATAGACCTTCAATGGAATCTACATCTGGTTTATCCATCTGACCTAAGAATTGCCTTGCATAGGCTGAAAGAGATTCTACATAACGGCGCTGCCCTTCTGCATAAATCGTATCAAAAGCTAAAGAGGACTTCCCTGAACCGCTTAGTCCTGTTAAGACAACGAATTTATCTCGTGGTATAGATACATCGATATTTTTCAGGTTATGAACTCTCGCTCCTTTAATTTCAATCGATTCTTTTGCCATTTTTAAGCTCCTTCCGCCTTCAATTCAAATAAGAGATCACGCAATTTTGCTGCTTGTTCGAAATCCAATGCTTTTGCAGCGGCATGCATTTCCTTTTCGATGCGTTCGATCATTTGTGCCCGCTCTTTTTTCGTGAGCTTTTTCTTTTTACCGTATTCAGCTTGATCTTCGGCTACTTTTACAGCTTCAATCACATCGCTGATTTTTTTCTTAATCGTTTTTGGAATGATGCCATGTTCCTGATTATATGCCATTTGGATCCTGCGACGACGATTGGTTTCATCGATGGCGATTTTCATTGAATCCGTCATTTTGTCCGCATACATAATCACTTTTCCATTGGCATTCCTTGCCGCTCGGCCAATCGTTTGAATTAATGATCGTTCTGAGCGCAAGAAGCCTTCTTTATCCGCATCTAAGATGGCAACAAGGGAAACTTCGGGAATGTCTAATCCCTCACGCAAAAGGTTAATTCCGATTAAAACGTCAAATTCACCTAAACGTAAATCGCGAATAATTTGCATTCTTTCTAATGTTTTGATATCCGAATGAAGATAACGAACCTTAATTCCAATTTCTTCTAGGTAGTCGGTTAAGTCTTCTGCCATTTTTTTTGTTAATGTAGTGACTAATACCCGTTCCTCTCGTTTAATCCGTTCTTGGATTTCTCCTATTAAATCATCGATTTGTCCTTTAATAGGTCTTACTTCGATTTCAGGGTCCAATAATCCTGTTGGCCGGATAATCTGTTCCACCACTTCAGGGGATTGTTCTAATTCATAAGGTCCAGGTGTTGCCGAAACGTAAATAATTTGATGAATATGCTTTTCAAACTCTTCAAACGTTAGTGGTCGGTTATCTAATGCGGATGGCAGGCGGAAACCATGCTCTACTAATATTTCTTTTCGTGCCCTGTCTCCGTTATACATTCCTCGAATCTGTGGGATGGTAACATGGGATTCATCGATAATCATGAGAAAATCATCTGGGAAATAATCTAACAATGTATAAGGGGTGGAACCAGCAGGTCTTCCCTCAAGATGGCGAGAATAATTTTCAATCCCAGAACAAAATCCTACTTCCTGCATCATTTCAATATCATATCTGGTGCGTTGTTCTAATCGTTGAGCTTCTAATAATTTTCCTTGTTCTTTTAGCTCCTTTAACCGTTCTTCTAATTCTGCCTCAATATTTTTAATTGCCCTTCTCATCTTTTCTTCACGTGTGACAAAGTGGGAAGCAGGGAAAATGGCCACATGTTCCCGATCCCCAATAATTTCCCCTGTTAAAACATCGATTTCACGAATTCGTTCAATTTCATCGCCAAAAAACTCGATCCGAACCGCTTGCTCTCCTCGAGATACAGGGAAAATTTCCAAAACATCTCCTCGAACCCGAAATGTACCACGGACGAAATTCAGATCATTTCGTTGATATTGAATATCTACCAGCTTGCGCAGGATTTCTTTCATGTCTTTTTCCATGCCAACTCGCAAGGAAAGAACAAGATTGCGGTATTCTTCTGGCGAACCTAAACCATAGATACTAGAAACACTAGCAACAATAATCACATCTCTCCGTTCAAATAAAGCACTGGTTGCTGAGTGACGCAATTTATCGATTTCATCGTTAATCTTCGCATCTTTTTCAATATAAGTATCTGTTTGTGGAACATAAGCTTCTGGTTGATAATAATCATAATAGCTTACAAAATATTCTACTGCATTATGAGGAAAGAATTGTTTGAACTCACTGGCCAATTGTGCAGCTAAGGTTTTATTATGAGCGATAACCAATGTTGGTTTATTCACTTTAGCAATGACGTTGGCCATGGTAAAGGTTTTCCCTGTACCTGTTGCTCCTAATAGTATTTGATGTTTTTTATTCGCTTTTATCCCTTGAACTAAAGCTTCAATCGCTTTAGGTTGATCTCCTTGTGGTTGAAAATCGGATACTAATTGGAAGATCTGTTCCACAACCAATCTCCCCTTTCGTAACAATTTAGCAAAGCAAATCGTTCAAAACTCGAACTCTTAGTACATACTAAAAGATAATTATAACATATTTATAGTAAAAATTAGCTTTTGACCAGTATTTTATCATTAGAAGTTATGTTCTTTTACCTATTCAAGAACAAATGTTCTTTATTCATTATAGGCTTTTTGTCAACCATTTTCAAATCTTGTTGCTTGCTTTTTATGTTCTATATCTATTTTCATACGTTAAAAAAAGGTTTGTATATTCCATCGCGCTCCGTTATCCGTGCCCTTCTATGAATAAAGATAAAGGCGAGAAGGGCACTTCTGAAAGTCGCAGCTTATGGAATATACAAACCCCCTAAATGATAAATGTTATCTGGTAGCCTAGATCAATCATATTTTTATGTTTAAGCGCTTCGGGAAACTTTTATTACTTTTTGTTTCAATAATTGCAATAGATTCGTATCTTTTACCTCGATGTAATAAGGGGCTTGATCATCAGGTGCAAGTAAAATTCCTAACTGGTGATGGTCCCCTGCATATAGAGAATGTTGTACCAACTTAATGTGGCCTGCTTCATTGATGATCTCCAATTTCGTAAAAGCAGGCTGTAATTGAAGTGCATCATACAACTCTGTTCGGGTAGCAACCTGCATACCATTTACCTTTTTAATCACTTCACCAGCTTTAATCCCCATTCGATCTGCAGGACTGTTTGGAAGTACTGCTAATATCTTCAAACCATCTTTTGGATGAACGTATATTGGTGGCAAAACTCTTTCTTTACGTTTTCCCCACAAATGAATTCCTTCGTGTGCAAGTCCCGCAAAAATCGCAGCAATGAATTGAAACGGCATCCATTGTTCAGCTAGAAAAGCCATAGCGAGTAACAACATGCTATAAATGATGAGGTGCTTTGCTGCGATCTTACTTTTCTCATAGGAAGAATAAACAATTGTCAATTCAGAATAGCCAATGAGAACAGGAACAGGAAACAGCGAAAACGTAGTTGCTGCCCCAAAGATTGGCCACCATGATCCAAACTGAAGCGAATTCATCGTAGCATCTCCTGTTGCTACTAGAAGAAATAACGGGGCAAGCCAAAAGGATTGGATATGATATCCACCCACTAATTTCCCTCGTTTGGTTTCAACAAATAGTGGGGTTGCTTGTTTCCCTGCTTGAAGTCGAATCAGGATCCCCTCTACCAAATGTAAAATGGCTACGATCGCAATAAGGGAGGGTACATGAATATCTTTTAGAACATTTAAAATTGGGTCAAAAACTGATGCCTGAGGAACTGGGAATATCTGTATCAGTGAAACCATGAGACCTAAGATCCCAACAGAATAAGATAAACAGAGAAAACGTATATGAAAAAGGGCTAAGATTCCAGTAATCAGCCAAAGAAGCCACATCCCCGTTGGCTGAAATACCACACCTAAACCAACCATTAATAAAGAAGCAATCATTCCGCCTATAAAACCATAACTAAGAGAAAGGATTACTTCTTGAGAAAGGGAATGAATACGGGCACTAAATAATTTCCGTTCCAACTGAATTTGTCTCCTATATTGTAATACAAGCAGGAATATACCAATATAAAATAACGGTTGGAGAAATAATAAACCGATTTGAGTTAACATCTGTTGTAGAATGGCCATTCGCCGTTTCCTCCTTTAAATACAAAAACCACAAAACAAAACGTTTTGTGGTTTTACATTCGACATTTCCCAGATGATTCCTTCTTATTTGATCAATTTTAATAAAGTCTCAATCGCTGCCTTTAATTGCAAATCATTTTCAGGATCTTTGATTCGCTCAATAATTTTATCTTGTAATTGATTAGCCGTTTGTTGATCCACAATCCCGGTAGCTTTTAACCCATTTGCCCGTTGAAAAGCGATCACTGCTTTTTCTGTCCCTTCATCAAAGTAACCATCCTTTCTTCCAGGCCTATAGCCGATCCCTTCAAGGATTAATTGTAGATTTTTCACATCATTATTATTCATATCTAGTTTAAGAAGAACATTTTCAGGAAACGGTGTAGTGTGGAAATACTCAGGTTGAGATATTTTTACATCAGGTTGAATTCCTTTCCCATTAATCCAATATCCCTTTGGTGTAAGCCATTTTGCAACGGTTAATTTCATATTACTTCCATCTGGAAGATCAAATGGATTCTGAACCGTACCTTTACCAAAACTGTTCTCACCAACGACAGGGTAATGTCCCGCTTCTTGCAATGCAGCTGCTAATATCTCAGATGCACTGGCACTTCCTTTATTAATCAGGACCACAATAGGATATTTTGCTGATTCCATTTCGGAGCGATAAGTTTGTCGTTTCTTATTCCGATCTTCGATTTGAACAATAATACCATGGTTTGGAACTACAAGGTTACCAATCTCTAAGACACTCTGCAAATACCCTCCTGGGTTTCCACGTACATCTACAATTAGCCCTTTGATGTTTTGGCTCTCTAATTCCTTTAACGTTTTTGCAAAATCATCAGCTGTTTTCTCTGCAAAATTGGAAATTTCAATTTTCCCTATCAAGCCTTTTGCTGTTTGAATCGTACTTCCTTGAACGGTTTCAATAGGAATCTCATCACGAATCACGGTTATCGTAATCGGTTTATCCATTCCTTGTCTTAAAATCTCTAATTCCGCTTTACTCCCTTTGGGACCTCTAATTTTGTTTACAGCCTCAAAAAGACTTAATCCTTCTAGCGATTCACCATTCACTTTTAAGATTTGATCTCGAGGGCGTAAACCAGCTTTTTCTGATGGACTGCCCTTAATGGGGGCAATAATGGTCACTTTACCATTTTCCATTGTGACTTCTGCGCCTATCCCTTCAAAGGAGGAGTCCAACGTACTATAGAATTCTTTGGCTTCCTCTGCATTCATATAGGTGGAATGAGGATCTCCTAATGTATCTACCATTCCGCGTATAGCTCCATCTACTAATTCTTTTCCATCCTTTTTTTCCACATAGGAATTAAGGATGGTATTATAAGCGGCAATCAGTTTATCCATATCTTTTGGGATTTGCTTTCCTTGCCCAATCGCTGTGGATTCTAATCCGACCAGTGCGCCAAAGGTCGAGTTATTACGAGCAACCACGATGGTCAAAAAACTGCTTAACATCATTGTTATGACTAAAAGCACTGCTAAAGTACGGCCCTTCATCTTCATACCACGCACCACCTTTATTCAGTCTGTTCTCATTATATGATGGGCATGTACAAAATATTATTCGATTATCTTAAATATGTCCATGGGTTTACAACTGAACCGTTTTTCCGTACTTCAAAGTGAAGATGAGGACCAGTTGATCTTCCTGTGGAGCCAACTTCTGCAATTTTTTGCCCTTTCTTCACCGCTTGGCCAACACTTACCATAATTCCACCATTGCGAATATGACCATATAACGTTTGTATTCCGCTTCCGTGATCGATCATCACCACATTCCCATATCCATTCATCGTGGATGCAACAATGACAACCCCATCATCAGGAGCAATGATTGTAGTTCCTTGAGGTGCTGGAATATCTAACCCAGCATGGAATTTTCTTGTTTTGTAAATGGGATGAATTCGCCAACCAAAATCGGAAGATATGCGACTATATCCAGGTACAGGCCAAGCGAATTTTCCGCCATTATAGGAAACAGGGAGTTTATTCTGTTTCTTTAATGCTTCAGCTTGAGCTTTTGCCAATTGGTCTAATAATCTTGCTTCTTCTTCTGTCGCTTCATTAAAATCTTCTTGTTCTTGCCGTAATTTCTGTACCAATTGTTGTTGGGTCGAATCAAGAGAAGCCATTCTTACCTTTTGTTTTGCTTGTTCAGCTAATAAACTACTTTTCGTTTGTTCCACTTCTGCATATAATTCCTTTAGATTGGCTAAAGATTGATCGATTTCTTTTTTCTTTTCAGCCACAAGATTTCGATCTTTCACATTCTCTTCTAAGATTTTTTTATCTGATTCAATAATTTGTTGGATAGCATCGAACCGCTGAATAAAATCGGAAAAACTTTCAGCCGATAATAAAACTTCAAGATAATCGACATCACCATGCTTGTACATCAAACGAACCCGTTCTTTTAATAATCCTTCTCTTTCTTTAATTCGTTTTTCTGCCTCTTCTAATTCAAGTGCTGCCTTTTTTGCTTTATCCTGTACCGCTTCAATTTGTGTTTCTAGATTGATCAATTTTTGTTCTTGTTGATCAATTTTTTCGGCGATCGACAAGACTTCCTGTTCGGTAATCTTCTTATTTCTCTTGATTTGATCAATTTGTTGGTTTAAATTTTGTTTCTGTTTTTCTGACTCTCTTTTTTCTTTACGGATCGCTTCGATTTTCTTCTTTATTTCTGATATGGTGTCTGCCTTAACAGGAGTTGATAAAGGAATCAAAAGCCAACCCAGAAAGGTTAGTGTTAAGAGTACAGTCACCCATTTTTTTCTTCTCATCCGTTTTCTCCTCTCCTTTAAAATTTTTATTTCATATCTTTAAGAATCGACGAACAGACATCATGCTTCCCCAGACTCCAATAAAAGCTCCAATTCCGATTAATAACCCAGAAATCTGGTAAGCTAATGGATATAAGGGCAGGAATTGAAGGAATGATATGGATAGATTCGTATTCATCTGTTCTAGCAAATAGCGATAACCGAGGATAATTGCGAGAATCGGTATGATCGAACCAATAATTCCTAGTAATAGACCTTCTACGAAAAACGGCCAACGAATAAACCAATTGGTTGCTCCTACGAGTTTCATGATTTGAATTTCTCGTCTTCTTGAATAGATTGTAATTTTTATCGTATTGGAGATTAAGAACATGGCTGTAAAAGCAAGTCCAATTATAAAGACGATTCCAATATTACGAATCCAGTCGGTAATTTTAAATAGTCTTGAAATCGTTGTTTTTCCGTAATCAACGTCTTCTACGAAATTCAATTTGGCAATTTTCAAAGCTATTTCTTCAGTTTTTCTAGGATCTTTCGCTTGTACAATAAATGTATCATTTAATGGATTATCCTTTTCTAACCCTTCTAGAAGATCTGCATCCTTACCTAAACGCTCTTTTAATCTCTTTAATCCTTCTTCTTTAGATATAAAGATTAACGACTTGACGCCCTCTATTTTTTTTATTTCGTTTTCTACGGTTTTTATTTGACTGTCGTTAATATTTAAATCTAAAGAAACAACAATCTCTACTTGGTTTTCTACTAAATTTGCCATGTGATTCACATTCAATGCGAGTAAAAGAAATATGCCTAAGATGAGGAGAGTTACAGTAACAGCACTGATCGATGCAAATGTCATCCAACCATTTCGCCCAATGTTTTTTAGTCCTTCTCTAAAATGTCGGCCGAATGTTCTAATCGTCATAGCCATATTCACCTCGTTGCTGATCCCTTACGACTTGTCCGTTTTCAATCGCTATGACCCTTTTTCGCATATGATTCACAATTTCTCGATTGTGTGTTGCCATAACGACCGTTGTTCCTCTGAAATTAACTTTTTCAAATAACTCCATGATCTCCCATGAAGTATCTGGGTCAAGATTTCCTGTTGGCTCGTCCGCGATAATAATAGAAGGGTTATTAACAAGGGCGCGTGCTAGTGCTACCCGTTGTTGTTCTCCCCCCGATAATTGGTTTGGAAAAGCTTTTAATTTATCTTGTAGTCCTACTAATTCAAGAACTTCTGGTACACGTTTGCGTATTTTGCTTTTTGGTGTCTCGATCACTTCCATTGCAAAAGCTACATTTTCATATACTGTAAGGTTAGGAAGCAATCGAAAATCCTGAAAAACAACGCCAATATTTCGACGAATCATGGGAATCTGTCTTTCTTTTAAACGATCGATGTTAAACCCATTAATGAAAATTTCACCTTTTGTCGGCTTTTCTTCACGATACATTAATTTAATAAACGTTGATTTCCCTGCCCCACTTGGCCCTACGACATAAACAAACTCATTTGGTTTTATTTTTATATTGATTCCTTGAAGAGCATTTACACCATTGGGGTAAGTCTTCCAGACATCAAACATTTCAATCATCTTTTCACACCCTTTTTAATATTCTAAGCTGCAATAACCAAGTCTAGTTTTAACCATTCGACATTATCTTGTTAAATCCTTTTTTTTATTGCAATGTAAATTATGTTTTTGCAGTCGTTTTTTACCATAAACGACAAATTTTCATCTTTTCGCCATATGATTTGCTAGAAAAAGTATTTCCTAGGAAATTTTTAGCGAAAGAATCAAGATAATGTAGAAAGGGTCTTTTATTAGAACGAATTTGTCGAAAGGAATGTTTCATTGTAACATAAAAAAGCCTCTACCAACTTCGTGATAAAGGCTTGGAATCTACCATTTCCTCACATTCTACTCCTCTTTTATCGATTGGGCGATTTCATCAAGTAATTGAATAATCTCATTCGAATAACCTTCTAGTTCCTTTAACTTCTGTTCAGCTAATGCAAGATCTCCCTTTGAATAGGCTATAGCTGCTTCTTTTGCTGTTTGATGGACCAGTCGATGCGGCTCTTCCATCCTTTGATAGGTCGTCAAATTTTTAAATCGACTAGCTTGTTGACTATAATACCATTTCCCTAAGCGACATTGTTTCTCACTTTGAATAGAATCTGTATCAACTTGGACATAACCTAACAACATATTATAGATTCGCCATTTCCATAATAGATGATCAGTTTTGGCTAAGTTTAATAACCCCTTCTCATCCACTTGAATTCCAATTTGATCAATACTCTTCCGTAATCTTTCAGACATTGTACTTAAATTATAAATCGCTTCTCCAGTGGCGATACCTTTTTCTTTCCCAACACGAATTAATTCATCAATCTGCTGATTTTGTTCTGTGATCTGAGCAATTGCGGCAGCTTGTTCTTGATTCGCGGCAGCAATCCCTTGCATTGATTCGCTGATTTGATTAAATGTATCAATAATCTGCACTAACTGTTGAATCGCCTGTGTTGATTCTTGAACACCGTGGTTGACAATCTCCCCCGTCTCAAGAATCCAGGATTTAATAGAGTCTGCATCAGATACTAATTCCTGAATGGTCGTCGATATGGAATTCACCGATTCCTTCGAATGCTCAGATAACTTCCGTACTTCTTGAGCCACAACAGCAAAACCAAGTCCATGTTCTCCAGCTCTTGCCGCTTCAATATTTGCATTTAATGCTAATAAATTGGTTTGATCGGCAATATCGCGGATGAATTGGATCATGTTTTCCATTTGTGAAATTTTTTTCACAAAATCATGAATAGCGGCAATCACTTTTTCGTATTGATCTTCTAAATTGGCCATTTTCTGCAAGGCATCTTCAATCACTTTCTGCCCTTTTTTTGCTTCTGATACAGATTGATGAGAAAAGTCAGCTGCTGAATTAGAAGTCGATGCAACTTCCTCGACTGCCGAATTAATCTCCTGAATCATTTGTTGAATTCCCGACGACAATTGTACTTGTTGATCAAGGGACTCTAAAAGTCCTTTCACCTGATCAATTTGAGCATTATAGAAGACTAACTCAGATACACCATTTGAAAATAATGATACGAGATGGGTTGTATACATTTCGACCCAAACCATTTGACAAAGTAATAGCAATTTTTGAAAATAGCGTAATTTAGGTGCAACCATTCTCCAATCCGATTCTGAAAGAAGCTGTTCTTGAATGGTATCTATTATTGTTTCTGTAGCACCGATGAGCCAATCGGGTTGAAGTTTTGTTTCAAGTAGTAGTTCGATGATTTTCCATTGCTTTTTCCGAAAATACTGACCATTTTCCACCACTAGTTCAGTCAAAAATGAAGAAATATATTGTTGCCAAGTACTTATTTGAAAATCATCGCCTACAATCTCTTTGACTTTCTCTAATAATCGTTGTTCAATGATTGGTTGGTGCTTCTGAATAAGTTGACGAAATTCTACCAGAAGTTCAGGATTTAATTCCTCAAGTCCGATATATCGCATTTTTTCGCGAACCTTTGAATCTAAGTCCTCTATATGATTTTTTTCACTTATGAATTCCGATTGAACTCCTTGAACTTTATATTTCCAAAACCAGCCCACGAATTTCCCCCCTATAATGATCACACTACTTATGTATAAACATTTATACAAAGTTTGACATTTTCCTGCTCTTTTTTTAGATGATTTTGTGAAATTTTTGAAGGAGACATCACTCCATTTTTAAATCATATCAAGATATCGGCTTGTATTACTACGTAAAAAAAGGAACAAAGTCTTTTCACAACTTTGTTCCTTAAAGTCTAACTATTTTTTATGCACTTTTGCGTATACTTTTGTGGGTAAACCCCAAATATGAATAAAACCAACAGCCGCTTGATGGTCAAACTGGTCATCTTGATTGTATGTGGCCAGTTCATAAGAATATAATGATTCCTCAGAAGAACGGCCAACGACAATGGCATGGCCTTTATGCAGTTTGACCCGAACTTTACCCGTTACCACTTCCTGTGTTTTATCAATAAATGCTTGTAAACTTTCCATTAATGGTGAAAACCATAATCCTTCATAAATCATATTGGCAATCTTTTGTTCAATCATCGGTTTAAATTGAGCCATCTCTCTTGTATGAACGAGACTTTCTAGAGCTTGATGAGCTGTGATCAAAACGGTGGCAGCAGGGGTTTCATAGATTTCACGGGATTTGATTCCCACTAACCTATTCTCCACATGGTCGATGCGGCCGACTCCATGTTTTCCTGCGATTTTGTTTAATGTTAAGATTAATTCATCAAGGGGTAATACTTCTGAATTTAGGGCAACGGGAACACCTTTGTTAAAGGTAATCTCCACTTCTTCTGCTTCATCTGGTGCGTTTTCAATCGAAGCGGTTAATTCATACGCTTCTTCTGGCGGAGCTACCCATGGGTCTTCAAGAACACCTGCTTCACAACTTCTTCCCCACATATTTTGGTCGATACTGAAGGGATTTTCTTTTTTAATCGGAATGGGTATTCCATGTTTTGCTGCATATTCGATTTCTTCATCCCTTGTCATCGACCATTCGCGAACTGGTGCAACGATTTTCAAATCAGGTGCTAACGCAGTTACCGACACATCAAAACGCACTTGATCATTTCCTTTTCCTGTTGATCCATGGGCGACTGCAACTGCTCCTTCTTCCCTTGCAATCTTAACCAGCCACTTGGCAATTAATGGCCTGGATAATGCAGAAACCAATGGATATTTGCCTTCATATAAGGCATTTGCTTTTAACGCAGGTAAGATCATTTCTTCGGCAAATTCTTTTTTCGCATCGATGACATAAGATTTGATTGCCCCTACTTTTAATGCCTTCTCTTTGACAAAATCAAGGTCTTTTCCTTCCCCAACGTCTAAGGCCACAGCAATGACATCGTAATTATATTTCTCCTGCAACCATTTGATGGCAACCGAAGTGTCCAAACCTCCCGAATAGGCTAAAACAACTTTCTCCTTTTCCATTCCCCTCAAGTCCTTTCTCTTTAAATCTGAAACAAAGAGGTTGTTTAATATTTATTCATACAAGAGAATAATAATACAAACAGAAGAAAAAATAAAGACCCTATTTCTTCCCCATTAACGCAACCAAAATCGCTTTATGTGCATGAAGCCGATTTTCCGCTTCATCGAAAACAACAGAATGTTTCCCTTCTAGTATTTCTTCTGTTACCTCTAATTCTCGGTATGCAGGCAAACAATGCATAAAAATATAATCTTCCTTTGCTCGCATTACCAACTCTTGGTTCACCTGATAAGGTGCAAAAATTTTTTTTCGAAGTTCTTTCTCCTCTTCTTGCCCCATACTTGCCCAAACATCAGTATAGACCACATCAGCACCCTCAATCGCTTCCTTAGGATCGTTGGTAATCAGGATTTTACTTCCAGTTTTCATTGCTTCTTCTTCTGCTAGCTCGACGATTTCTTTCTTCGGTTCATAGCCACTTGGAGAGGCAATCGCAATATTCATTCCTAATTTGGCTCCACCAATCAATAACGAATGAGCCACATTATTCCCATCACCAAGGAAAGCTAACTTCAATCCCTGTAGTTTGCCCTTATTTTCATAAATCGTCATAAAATCAGCAATTGCTTGTGTTGGATGAAAGAAATCAGATAAACCATTAATAACGGGAATAGTCGCATGCCTTGCCATTTCGACCAGTTTTTTCTGATCATCGGTTCTCATCATAATCCCATCGAGATAGCGGGAGAGGACACGAGCTGTATCGGCGATGGTCTCGCCACGGCCGATTTGTAAATCTTGCTTGCTAAGAAACAACGCATGCCCCCCTAATTGGATCATT
Organism: Tepidibacillus sp. LV47; assembly: GCF_048381575.1. Lineage (NCBI taxonomy): Bacteria > Bacillati > Bacillota > Bacilli > Caryophanales > Bacillaceae > Tepidibacillus > Tepidibacillus sp. LV47. The sequence continues at coordinate 278,000 of NZ_JBLWIF010000002.1, read as the reverse complement.
CCCACTTCAAAGGAAACTCTTGTACGAGTGGAAGATTTTTCAAAGATCATTCCTAATGTTTTCCCCTGCAAAGGTTGATAGATGATTCCTTTTTTTTGCTTTTCTTTTAGCTCTAATCCTAAAAAAATGAAATATTTAATTTCTTCAGGCGTATAATCGGCTAATGTTAAAAAATCTTTTCCTTCAAAAGCAAACGAAGATTCGGAAAAAGTTTCAGATAACCTCATTTCGAACTCCTCCTTTTTGCAAGATTTTTTCCTGAAATTCTCTTAATGTAAAGGGAAACGCCTGGCTCTTTTTCGAATAGGAATTCACTTTTGCTAATGCTTCATCTAAGCTCCACCCTAAAGCCATAATTTCACCTGTCGACTTCATTTCTGGTCCCAATTGATCGGTAATCCCTGGTAATTTTTGATTAGAAAAAACAGGAGCCTTCACGGTATAAAAAGGAGTTTCCTCTAAAACGCCGATTGGATAAGGAAGGGACTTTAATTTCTGTCCTAATTGAACCATTGTCGCAATTTTGATCATTGGAATCCCTGTTACTTTACTGATGACCGGAATCGTTCGCGAAGCCCGAGGATTGACCTCTAAAACATAGATTTTATCACCATAAAGGATCATTTGAATATTTACAAGACCCACAAATTTCCCGTGTTTAAGTACTTTTTCTACAGTTTTTATCACTCTTTTTTTCTCATTAGAACTGAGTGAAAACGTTGGTAAGACAGCTGTACTATCTCCTGAGTGAATTCCTGCAGGTTCAATATGTTCCATAATCGCAGGGATAATCCAATCCTCTCCATCTGCGACTGCATCCACTTCGATTTCCTTTCCAGGGATAAATTGATCGATAAGCAATGGATAGAAAGATTGATCCTGAAGAGATTGTTGCAACTGATTAAGATATTGGGTTAATTCTTCTTGTGAATGAATCACTCTCATCCACTGGCCGCCAATGACAAAAGAAGGACGAATCAGTATGGGAAATCCCAGTTCAGCTATCGCCTGATCCAGATCCGCCATATTCCAGATGATTTTACCGGGTATCGGCTCAATTCCAGCTTGAACAAGAAACTGATTAAATTGTTCCCGATCCTCCATTTGCTCGACAACCGATAATGGCGTTCCTAATAGCGGTACCAATGAATCTAGTTCTTTTCCAAGCTTTAACCCCGTTTGCCCGCCAACTTGATAGATGACGCCATCGACTTGTTCCTTTTCAAGGATCGGAAGGATATCCTCAACCGTTAATGGTTCAAAATAAAGACGGCTAGACATATGGTAATCGGTGCTCACGGTCTCTGGATTATTATTGATCACAATGGAATGAATTCCTTGTTCTTGTAAAGTTAATGCCGTATGAACCGCACAATAATCAAATTCGATTCCTTGGCCGATCCGAATCGGTCCAGAACCAATAACGGCAATTTTCTTCCCTGTTAACCTTTCTCCATCATCTTTCCCATGTCTTGTGGAATAAAAATAAGGAGTTCTCGCTTCAAACTCTCCTGCACAAGTATCCACCGCTTTATAGGTGGGTTTAATCTGTAATTCTTTCCATTTCTCCCTTACTTCCCTTTCGGAGATACCAAGAGTTTTGGCAATAAAACGATCAGAAACCCCTTTTGTTTTAACGGCAGCTAGTTCTTCCGGTAAAATGTCGTCGAGGGAATATTGCTTTTCCTTCCAAGATAAAACTTGTTGTTCTAGTTGAACCATTCCTTGAAACTTAGTTAAGAAAAAAGGATGGATATGAGACCAACGTTGGATGGTTTGAATGCTGATTCCCCTTCGTATCGCTTCTGCGATCATAAAAATCCTGCGATCATCGGCGATTTTAATCCCTTTTTCTAGTTCCTCATTCGAAAGCACTTTTAATTCATCGAATAGCAAATGATCTTTGCCAATCTCTAAACCACGTATCGCTTTATAAAATGCTCTTTCAAACGTCCGATCAATCGTCATCACTTCTCCTGTAGCCTTCATTTGTGTACCCAGCCGACGATTGATATAAGGAAATTTATCAAAAGGCCACCTTGGAATTTTTACAACAACATAATCTAAGGCAGGTTCGAAACTAGCGTATGTGTTTTGTGTAATTGGATTCTTAATTTCATGTAAGGTGTATCCTAATGCCAGTTTGGTAGAAATGCGGGCAATGGGATATCCTGTTGCTTTTGAGGCTAAAGCACTAGAGCGACTTACCCGTGGGTTCACTTCAATGACATAATATTTGTCCCCATCAGGATGAAGGGCAAATTGAATATTACATCCACCTACCACACCTAAAGCTTTAATCACTTTTATTGCTGCTGTTCGCAGCATTTGATATTCCCGATCATTTAATGTCTGGGATGGAGCGACAACAATACTATCTCCCGTATGAATTCCCATTGGGTCGATATTTTCCATATTACAAACGATAATACAATTGTCTTCTTTATCGCGCATCACTTCATATTCAATTTCCTTCCATCCAAGTAGACTGCGATCCACTTGGATTTGACCAATGGGACTCTCCTTCATTCCTCTTGTTGCAATTTCCAGTAATTCTTCCAAATTCTCAGCTACTCCGCCTCCTGTTCCCCCTAATGTATAGGCAGGGCGGATAATAACAGGGAAGCCAATAGTCTTTGCAAATTGAACAGCTTCTTCAATCTTATTCGTAGTGATACTTTCAGGAACAGGTTCGCCAATTTCTTCCATTGTTTTCTTAAAAAGTTCGCGATCCTCTCCTTTTTGAATCGCCTCAATGGAAGTACCTAGTATTTCCACCTGATACTTCTTTAACACTCCTGCTTTTTCTAGTTCAATCGCAAGATTGAGTCCTGTCTGACCCCCTAATGTCGCCAATAGTCCATCAGGTCGTTCTTTGGCTATAATCGCAGTTAAAGATTCAACGGTTAAAGGTTCAAAATAAACCTCATCCACAATCTCCTCATCAGTCATAATCGTCGCTGGATTATTATTCACTAAGATAATCTTTTTTCCTTCTTCACGCAAAGCCATACATGCTTGTGTTCCCGCATAATCAAACTCAGCCGCCTGACCAATCACGATAGGTCCTGAACCGATCACGAGTACTTTTTGAATCTGCTTTTCCATTTTATGCATATTGCCTGACTCCTTTTGCTAGCTTACATGTTTCGACAAAATCTTTAAAAATCTCAAAGGCTTCGACGGGGCCTGGATGGGCCTCTGGATGAAATTGTACCGATTGAATCGGGAGATAACGATGCTTCATCCCTTCCACCGATCCATCATTCACATTCCGATGGGTGACAATAAAATCCGTCTTTTCTAGCGACTTTTCATTAACGACATACCCATGGTTTTGGGAAGTAATCCAGATCTGTCCTGTTTCCAGATTAATCACAGGATGGTTAACACCTCGATGACCAAATGGGAGTTTTTCCGTATCTGCACCAAAGGCTAAGCCAAGAATTTGATGCCCTAAACAGATTCCTAAAGTAGGATGAGAACTAGCCAATCGGTGGTACCCTTTTAACCAAGGGGTTAATTCTTTAGGATCCCCTGGGCCATTAGAGAATAAGATACCATCCGCATCCAATTTCATGATTTCCTCAATAGGATAATCATAGGGAATAACAGTCACCGCACAACCTAAAGATCGTAAAGATTCGATAATCGAAAACTTACTGCCAAAATCGACCACCACCACATGTACCCCATCTCCCGGATAGTATTGGGGAGTAGAAGTTGTTACCCGTTCAACGATTGGCAGAATTTCTCCTTTTTTCACTCGTTTTTCTTCCTTCTTTCGTTGTTCCAAAAATTGACGTAATCGATCAAAATCTAATGTTTGACTAATCATGCCATAAAGGGTTCCATGTTTGCGAATGATTTTGGTCAATTCCCTTGTATCAACACCTGATAACCCTGGAATTTGATATTGTTGTAATACTTGTTCAAACGTCTGTCGATATTGACTATGACTAGGTTGATGGCATAATTCAGCTACAATTACACCAGCTACATAGGGACGAATACTCTGATCATCCACCACATTAATTCCATAGTTACCAATTAAAGGATAGGTGAAATTCACGATTTGTCCTGCATAGGAAGGATCGGTGAGTACCTCCTGATAACCGGTCATTCCTGTTTGAAAAACAACTTCACCCGCCGAATCTTGTACTGCACCGATCCATTCTCCCTCAAACCAATCGCCTGTTTCTAAAAGAAGATATCCTTTTCTCATTTTCTTTCTCCTCCTATCCGCTTTACACTGATCTTGTTTGCCTTTCACTCGCTCTTTTTTTCTCATTTTTCAACCATTGATCGATACTTCTTTTTAAGATTGCGACGGCTTGATCAATCTCCTCTTGTGAAACATTTAACGGTGGTAATAAACGTAACACATGAGGTCCAGCTGTTAATAATAGCAATCCTTGATCTTTTGCAATTTGAATCAAGTCAGCAACAGGGATCTCCCATTCGATACCGATCATTAACCCTTTTCCGCGGATCTCTTTAAGTTGCGGGATATCTCCTATTTCTTGCTGTAATTGCTCTATTAGATAGCTACCCATCTTCACCACATGGGCTAATAGATTTTGTTTTTCGATGGTTTCAATCGTGGCCAAACCTGCTGTTGTCGCTAAGAAATTTCCGCCAAAAGTAGATCCGTGGCTTCCTAAAGAAAATCCCTCTTTTAATTTTTCACGCGCAGCCATTGCTCCAATTGGAAATCCGCTTCCAAGCCCTTTTGCCATCGTGATGATGTCTGGTTGAATGGGATAATGTTGAAAACCAAACCATTTTCCCGTTCTGCCAATACCCGTCTGTACCTCATCAATGATCAGTAAAAGATCATGTTTTCTTACTAATTTTTCTACTTCCACTAACCACTTTTCATCAGCTGGATGAATTCCCCCTTCACCCTGTACCACTTCTAAGAGGATTGCCGCAGTATGAGCGGAAATAGTTTGCTTAAGCTTTTCAATATCCCCAAAAGGAATGGAAACAAACCCTTCTGGCAGTGGCTGAAACCCTTCTTTTACTTTTGCTTGCCCTGTTGCTGTCAGTGTTGCTAATGTTCGGCCATGAAAAGATTGTTCAAAGGTAATGATCTGGTACCGGGCTTGCTTTTTTATGACTTGCTGGTATCTCCGTGCTAATTTGATCGCCGCTTCATTAGCTTCTGCACCACTATTGGCAAAGAAAACAAGATCCATCCCACTAATTTCCGCCACTTTTTTCGCCAATTGAATCTGAGGTTCGATGACAAAGAGATTGGATGTATGCCAAAGCTTATCAAGTTGTTCGGCCACTTTTTGTTTTACTTCTTGAGGAACATGACCCAGCTGCAGGACGCCAATTCCAGAGGTGAAATCCAGATAAGCATTCCCCTTTTCATCCCAAAGCAAGCTCCCTTCACCTTTTACAGGATGAATCAGTCCAGCAGGATATGTAGGAAAAAGCGGAATCATAAAACCACCTCTTGTTTACAAATTCTTGTTCCAATTTCATCTTCATCAAGGACTTTGGCTAAAACGCCATCTTGGCGCCCATCTACCACATAGATATCATCGATTCCCTTTTCTAGACATTCCATTGCTGCCTGTACTTTGGGAATCATTCCTTTCACAATTTCACCTTTTGCAATGAGATGCTCAATATTCTTTGGACTTAATTGATGGATAATCTTTTTCTTTCCTTCTTCCGTGCGAAAGATTCCTGGAGTATCAGAGACCATGATTAATTTTTTCGCTTGTAAGTAGACGGCAAATGCTTGTGCCACCATGTCCGCATTAATGTTATAGATTTGACCCTGTAAATCGATCCCTAAAGGACTGATAACAGGGATCACCTTCTCTCTCTGAAAAAAAGGTAACAAAGGAAACGAAACACTTTTTACTTTTCCTACATAGCCAAGAGAAGGATCAAGACGTTCTGCTTGAATCATTCCGTAATCAATTCCGCTTAATCCAACTGCCTTTCCACCTAGGGCTTGAATTCTTCTGACGATCTCCTTATTTTCTTTTCCATTTAACACCATCTCGACCACTTGTAACGTTTCTTGATCGGTGATCCTTAATCCATTGACAAAGGAAGATTGGATCCCTAATCGTTCTAGCATCTTGGTTATCGAAGGACCTCCGCCATGAACAATAACCGGAAACCAACCGTCAGCTATCATTTCGATCATCTCTTGGTAAAATTGATCTGTTAATTCATTTAAGACACTGCCACCGATTTTGATGACAATCAATTTAGGTTCGATACGTTGCATTGATCCGAACGTACTCATAAGTTAAATCACACCCCCAGGCTTCAGCAGAATATTCCCCAAGATGCAGATCGACTTGAATCTCTACTTCACTTTGGCTTAATGCTTCTGTTACCTCTTCTTCCTCATATCGTTGTTTTTGGCCATTTTTTAGGACCATAATCGGACCTAAGGTAATATCGATTGTATGAGGATCTACTGGATAGCCGCTATTTCCAATCGCCACAATGATCCGCCCCCAATTCCCGTCTGCACCATACAATGCTGCTTTGACTAAATTACTTCCTACGATTTTTTTGGCAATAGTTTTGGCCATCATCAAAGAAGAGGCGCCATCCACTTTTACCGAGACCAATTTAGTTGCTCCTTCACCATCTTTTGCAATCCATTTAGCTAATTGTTGTGCTATATAAGTAAAACCTTGATAAAAAACTTCCCACTCGGGATGATTTTCATTAAGAGGCGTGTTTCCTGCTAAGCCATTTGCCATGGCCAGAACCATATCATTGGTCGAAGTATCCCCATCTACCGTAATCATATTGAACGTTTGATCGGTTACATCACGTAATATCTTTTGTAATGCTTCTGGATGGATGTTGGCATCGGTCGTAATAAAGGCTAACATCGTTGCCATATTGGGATGAATCATCCCTGAACCTTTCGCAGTACCGCCGATGGTGATCTTCTTTCCTTCTATTCCAATTTCTATGGCGAGAGACTTTACAAATGTATCTGTGGTTAAAATCGCTTCACCAAAAGCGAGCCCATTTTCACTTGATATCGAATCAGGGAGTTTTGCAATTCCTTCAACAATTCGCTCCATCGGCAGCCTCTCACCAATGACACCCGTTGAAGAAACCGCTACATTCATAGGTGAAAGATCAAAGGTTTTCGCTACCGTATCCCTCATCTCATAAGCATCCAATAATCCTTGTTCACCTGTATATGCATTGGCATTGCCGCTATTGACAATGACAGCTTGCAAGTAAGGTGAATCGGCTAATGATTCCTTAGTTACTTGAATGGGTGCTGCTTGAAAGATATTCAATGTATAAACAGCAGCACTTACTGCGGGAACTGCGGAAATGATAAGACCTAAATCTTTCTTTTTCTTGCGAATTCCGCAATGAATACCACCTGCTTGAAACCCTTTAGGCGAAGAAACACTTCCATTTGGGATAACCCTGATTTTTTCTTGTTTCAGTTGATTCATCATTTTCCACACCTTCTTATGGATAAATTGGAATTTGGGTAAGTCCTAATGTTTGCTCCCAACCCATCATTAAATTTAGATTTTGGACAGCCTGACCAGCCGCACCTTTCATTAAATTATCAATAACTGAAAAAAGAATAACCCGGCCTGTACGTTTATCGACATAATAGCCGATATCACAAAAATTGGTTCCATAAACCTGCTTAGTTTCGGGATATTCCCCTTGTTTGCGGATACGGATAAATGGCTGATCCTGATAATCCTCTTGATAAAGCTTTGCTACAGCTTCATCGCTGATGTCGTCTTCTAGTTCTAAATAAATCGTTGATAAAATTCCCCGTGTTATTGGTAAGAGATGAGTCATCATTTGCACCGTTTCTTTTTTTCCACTAAGTTTCGTAAGGATTTGTTCAATTTCAGGAATATGTTGATGTTTTCCCACTTTATAAGCTTTAAAATTCTCATTCACTTCCGAGAAATGAGTATTTCGTGAAAGCCCTCGACCTGCACCTGACACTCCTGACTTTGCATCAATGATTACAGAGCGAATGGGAAGTTTTCTCCGATAAAACGGAGCTAACGCCAATAAAATACTTGTCGCATAACAACCTGGATTGGCAATAAAATTAGCTTCTTTAATTTCATTCACAAAGACTTCGGCCAACCCATAAACCGACCGTTCTAAGAAACGAGGTTCTGCGGCATTCTTTTTATACCATTCTTCATATAACACCGGATCTTTTAAACGAAAATCCCCTGATAAGTCGATTACTTTAAATCCCGCATTGAGAAATTTTGGAGCAAGATCTTTACTCACTCCTGAAGGTGTTGCCAGAAAAACCAGTTCGCTCGTTTCTTTTAAATCGGCTATTTTTTCATCAGCAAGTTCGGAAACACTCCGGATTGGGATATTGATGAAAGAACGAAAATGGGGATATAACTCATCTAATTTTTCTTGTTCTTGCGTATGGACAAATAAGTGGCGAATTGATACGTTTGGATGCTGATGCAAAATTCGAATCAATTCAACACCACTATAACCACTCGCTCCAACGATCACTACATTTAACACCATTCATTCCTCTCCCATAAGAAACTTTTTCCTTGTCACATAATTATTAATTTCTTTGAATCATTATACAATCGTATATTTATAAATTCAATTGTTTTTTTATACATAGTTTGTACTTTTTTAAAAATCTATAAAAAAGGTTGTACTTTGCAAAACGAGTTCCTTGCAAAATACAACCATATTAAAGTTATTCACACTTAACAAATTCTCGGTAGAAGCATACCCGATAATCGATCTAAACGGCGAGTACTTCCCAGTGGGGTTTTTAGGTAAAGCCGTCCTTTTCCTTTTCCCGTCACCTTTCCAATGGCTTTTGCGTATTTTCCTATTTCATATTGATGTAAAATGGATAGAACCTTCTCTTCATCCTCTTTTCCTACGATAAAAATGACTTTTCCTTCATTTGCCAAATAAAATGGCTCATAACCAAGGATATCGCAAGCTCCTTGCACTTCCCTTCTTACGGGGAGGAGCAATTCATCAATTTCCATCGTGACGTGAAAGTCTTCACAGATCTCTACAAGTGTCGTAGCCAGACCACCCCGAGTTGGATCTCTCATGATCCGAACATGATTAGAGGCTTGTAAAACCTCATCAATCATATGATTTAATGTCGCACAATCACTTTGAACTTCTGTCTGAATCCCTAAGTCTCCTCGAGCAGCAAGAATCGCTATCCCATGATCACCTATTGTCCCACTAATGATGATAGAATCCCCTTCTTGCATTCTTTCAGGGTTTACCGTATGTTGTTCATCTATCCAACCGATCCCTGTGGTATTAATATAGAGTCCATCTGCACTTCCTTTTTCAACTACTTTTGTATCACCAGCAACGATTTTTACACCAGCTTTTTTCGCTTCTTCTGCCATGGAATGAACGATTTTCTTTAGATCAACAATCGGAAAGCCTTCTTCGATGATAAAACTGGCAGTGAGAAACTTTGGAATCGCTCCACTTACTGCTAAATCATTAACAGTTCCTGTTACGGCTAATTTCCCTATATCTCCCCCTGGGAAAAAGAGCGGTTTGATTACAAAACTATCTGTGGAAATAGCAAGCCTTGAATGTTCCATAGAAAGAATGGCTGCATCCAATTTGGCTTGTTCTTCATGGCCAAAGGTATCTACAAATACTTCCTGAATCAGTTGGTGGGCTAATTCTCCCCCATCCCCGTGGGCTAAGCCGATTCGATCATTCATAATTATTCCTCCCTCATATATTGATAGTGGGCAGCACATGTTCCTTCACTCGATACCATGCAGGGCCCAATGGGATGAAGAGGGGTACAAGCTTTATTAAAAAGAGGACACTCCTCAGGTGTAATAATCCCCCGAATGATTTCCCCACAGCGACATGCGGTTTTACGCGGCTCTCCTACTATAATATTAAATCTTTTCTTCGCATTTAAGTGGGCATATTCTTCTCGCAAATCTAAGCCACTGTTTTTGATGATCCCGATTCCCCGCCACGCTTCATCACTCAGTGTCAAATACGTTTCCATTAGTTTCTGGGCTACTTGATTGCCTGTATCGGTGACGATACTTCGATGATCATTGATAATCTCTGCTTTTTCTTGAAGGAGCAATTGTAAAAGTTTATAGATACTGCTTAATATTTCTACCGATTCAAACCCGCTTATCACACCAGGGATCTGATATTCATCCACCAGATATTGATAACTATTTTTCCCTAATACAATGGATACATGGCCTGGTAATAGGAATCCATCGATCTTAACAACCTCAGATTCTAGTAAATGACGAATGATTGGTTCTACCAATTTCGTGGTTAACCACATCGAAAAGTTCGTAATTCCTTCATCATCTGCCATTTTCAGGGCAACAGCAAGAACAGGAATCGTGGTTTCAAACCCGATTCCTAGAAAAACGACTTCTTTATCTGGATGCTTCTTGGCGATTTCCACTGCATCGACAGGGGAATAAACGACTCGAATCTCTCTGCCTTCAGTTTTCGCCTCCATCAGCGAACGCTTCGTACCTGGGACCCTGATCATATCGCCAAAGGTACAAATGATTCGATTTTCCCCTTCCGCCAATTGGATCATTGCGTCAATCGATTTTTGATCGGTCACACAAACGGGGCAACCAGGACCAGAAATAAGCTTCACATGATCCTTTAACGACTTTTTAATCCCCGTTCTTGCTAAAGCCATCGTATGGGAACCACATACTTCCATGATCGCTGGAAGTCTTCCATATTTATCTTTATATAAATTCGCTAAGTTCATCACTTTTGCTAATAACTTTCGACTCAACTCAGGGTTGGAGGATTCATTCAGAATCTCTAGCATCAGCAAGCTTCCTCCATTCCTCAATACTGACCATTGCATATTCTTCGTCAACGATGGACATAGCTTGTCCTGCATGAACAACCACGTATTCACCCACTTGCACATCGGGGACAAAGATAATACCTACTCTCATTTTTGACCCCATAACATCCACTACTGCCGTATATTCCTCTTTTTCAATTACTTTTGCTGGAACCCCTACACACATTCCTTACTCTCCCTTTCCTCAATCCTTTAATTCGAGTCTTTATTTATAGCATTTGCTGCGACGATTAACTGACCGAATGCAATTCCCCCATCATTACAAGGAACCTTTTTATGGGTATAAACTTCAAAGCCTAGCTGCGAAAGTCTCCTTTTCATTTCACTAGTTAAAAATGGATTATGAAAGCTGCCCCCTGATAAAACCACTTTTCGGTTCCAGTCTGTTTGGAAACTGGAGACCTGTAGAAGTGCCTCCACAAGAGCAGTAACCACTGTTTGATGAAACATCTGAACGATATCAACCACTGGTTTCTTCTGTAAAATATCCTGTGTTATATGATCAATCATTTTGGTAAAATCGATCTCTAGTCCCTGATCCCCATTTTCTTTAATTTCAAAGGGGTAGGATTCTTGAATCGTGATTTCTTCAGGCATCATTTCAGACAAACGGATTGCTGCTTCACCATCATAGGTGGAAACCTGACAAATGCCTAACATAGCACTAATCGCATCAAACAAACGGCCACACGTCCCTGCTAGCGGCGTATTGACCTTCTTTTCGATCATTTTCTTTAAAATATTAATCTCGTATTCTTTCTCTTTAAAAAGTTGATTTGCTAGTCTTACTCCCTTTTCTCCTAAATAACCAATCATCATCCCGACAGCATTGCGCCAAGGCTCTTTAATCGCTTTTTCCCCACCTGGGAGGGGAGTATAAGTAAGATGAGCTAGTCGCTTAAAAGAACGGGCGTCTCCATAGAGGATTTCAAAACCCCAAATATTACCATCTTCACCATAGCCAGTACCATCTAAAATGATCCCGTACACAGGTTCAGTCAGCTGATTATCTTCCATACACGCCACATGATGGGCATGATGATGTTGCACTTCAAACATCTTCCCCTGCATGTCCTCCGCCAATCTTCTCGTTGTAAACTGGGGATGCATGTCTACAGCAATCACTTTTCCTTGAGTTCCCATCCATTTCATGAGATGGTGAAATTCATTCTTAAAAAAATCGACAACCTCCAAGTGATCCATATCCCCAATGTGAGGTCCTAAAAAGATCTGCTCATGTCTGCCAATGGCAAAGGTATTTTTTTGCTGCCCACCTAAAGCTATCACATCATGGACAGGCTGCTGTGTTGGGATTGGATCGGGAACATAACCTCTTGAACGCCTTAGAAAAGTAAGCTCACCATCAATGACCTGAACCACCGAATCGTCTAAAGGATGTAAAATTTCTCGATTCGTGGTAAGGATAAAATCTGCAATTCCCTTTAATCCTTTTCGTGCCTCCTCATCTTTATAAAGAATCGGCATTCCTGAAGGATTAGCACTTGTCATCACCAACAAACGAAGGTCTGGATCTTCGAATAATAAATGATGTAATGGCGTATATGGCAACATGACCCCTAGTGTCTTTAACCCTGGAGCCAAGTTTTTCGGCAACTGGTTTTTTTTCTTTTGCCTTAAGACGACAATCGGTGATTCGGGGGATTGAAGGATTTTCTCTTCTTTTGGGCTAACAAAACAGTGATCCCTTGCAACTTCTATCGAAGCAGCCATTACCGCAAGGGGACGGTTTGGCCGTCTTTTTCTTTCCCTTAATTGAGAGATAGCATCCTCATTAAACGCATCACAAGCAAGGTGATAGCCCCCTAGGCCTTTAATGGCAACAATAAAACCTTGTTTCAACAGCTGTTGTACTTTTTCAATGGCTTGGTTATGTTTCCCCATCACTTCTCCATCGATGGATAATAATTCAACTTCTGGCCCACAGGAAGGACATGCAATTGGTTGGGCATGATGTCGACGATTCTTAGGATTCTCATATTCCTCCTGACAGGTTTCACACATCTCAAAGGAAGACATGGCCGTATAGGGTCGATCATAGGGTAATTCAGAGATAATCGTATAACGGGGACCACATTGGGTACAGTTGATAAAGGGATAACGATAGCGAAAATTACTTGGGTCTTTCATCTCCCGTAGACAATCTTCACATACCGCCGAATCGACAGGAATCACTAAGGAGGACTTCCCCGTTCGTTCACTTGGGATAATCGTAAAATCTTGATATCCTTTAGGATCTATTTCTTCAATATCAATCGAATCCACTCTCGATAACCTTGGAGGATGGAGCTTGACTTCAGCGATCATTTGTTGCAGGGATTCTTCCTCCCCCTCCGCTACAATTCGTACCCCATCCATATTATTTTGGACAATTCCCTTGATGTCATATTTTTTAGCCAATTGAAAGATAAAGGGGCGAAACCCCACCCCTTGAACCCGTCCTTTTATTATTAATTGGCTGGCTTTAAGCATTTTTGATAGGCACCCCTGATCCAATTGAGCCATTCTTCTAATCCTTCTTCAGTCTTCGCTGAAAGTTGGATCAATCGCGATTCAGGGTTAATCCCTTTTAAGTCTTCGATCGCTTGTTGTACATCAAAATCTAGATAAGGAAGCAAATCAATTTTATTTAACACAACCAATTCTGTTCTGCGGAACATCACAGGATACTTTGGAATTTTATCATTTCCTTCTGGAATACTCAAAACCACCACTTTATGAGCTTGACCTAGATCATACCCAGATGGACAAACGAGGTTACCTACATTCTCAATAAATAAGATATCAATTTCATCTAAATTAAATTCAGGTAACACTTTTGCCACCATTCTTGCATCGAGATGACAGCCACCATTGGTATTAATTTGTACCGCTTTTGCTCCTAATGCACGAATACGGTCCGCATCTTTTTCCGTAGCCAAATCCCCTTCGATCACACCAATGCGAAATTCACTGGATAAGGCCTGTACGGTTTTTTCTAACAATGTCGTCTTTCCCGCCCCAGGTGAACTCATAATATTAATCACTAAGGTTCTACTTTTTTGGAATTGCTCTCTATTAAATTCAGCGGCCTTATTATTATTTGATAGAATGTCTTCCTCTAGAACGATTTTCATATTGATTTCCCCCTCTGTAAAGATTGTACACAACTTTGACACATAGCTTTTCGTGGTTTGTATATTCCAACCCTATACAAACCTATCTAATTTCCTTTGTAAGATTTCACTTTAAACGTTTCCCCAGCAATCAACTTCCCACTCGGAAAGTTACATACAGGACATACCGCAATCCGTTGTTCCGGCATATACTCTAATTCACAAATCACACATTTGGCTTTTGCTTTCTCATGAATGATGGTTAGCTTGGCATTCCTGTCCAGAAAATCAAACCCCTGAGATTTATATACATCAAAAGCCATTTCTAATGCATCTGGCAGTGCATTACTCAATTCTCCAACTATTAATTCTACTGCTTCTATTTTTTTGATATTCCTCTTTCTCGCATCTTCTTCAATTAATTGGAGGATATCACCCATCAAGGCCATTTCATGCATCTTCATCCTCCCCTTTCTACTAAAATAAACCATTTACCATTTTTTTCTTTTAAAGAGTAAAACTTTGGAGTGAATTCGCCTTCACTTTTTTCAATAAAATATTGCTTATTACATGCCAGACAGATCAATTTCTTTTCAAAAGGAATCCAATGAATCAAGGAATGACAGGCTGGACAGGTTTTATCCAGGGCTTTCATCTCTTTCCCATTAGAATAAAGACTAATCGAACGATTCTCCAAAAAAAGATCCTTAACTCCTATAAACTCATTGGGATGAAGCTGACCAAGAGGGAGCCATTTCATCCCAGCCATCTCATCAAGAAATTGATCGATCTTCTCAAAATCCTCTTCTATCAAAGGGGAAACAAATTCTTTTGCAGCCCCAAAAAGGCTCTTTTTCATCTGAGATAAGAACTCTGCCCGGTTCACATGGTTTCCCTCCAAATTTTAACCTGTTGAACTACTTTTTCTATGAGCTTTGGCAATTGTTTTTGAACCGTTTCTGATAATTCAAGACCTAATTGAAGGGAATAGGGCTGAATACCAAACATGATCATTTTTTCGGGTAATCTTTCCCGAAGTTTGGCTGCAGATAATACTTCTTGAAAACCCACTTGATGAATTGACATTTTGATCCCGTAATACTTGGGTATTTCCTCATCCTCAATGGTTATTAGTTCTCCTGCCAGTTTTCCCGCATTGATCGCATCAATGATAATCAAATAATCAGCTTCCTCAACGGGTTCTAATAATTTGATTCCATCCGTTGTCCCTTCTACGATCTCAAGATAAGGTGACTCTGGTAGAAGTTCCCGTAAATAAGGAAGAATATGCACGCCAACACCCTCATCAGAATAGAGGGTGTTGCCAATGCCAATAATAATGATTTTTTTTTCTTTCTTTTCTTCTGTCATCATCTGTTACACACCTTCAGTTTCTATGTTCGCATTCAAACTTGTAACCTGTGAAAATGGAAGATACCGTTCCGTTTCTTGTGAGCCAATCTTCACGAAATGCCATATAAATATGGATCACCATAAACACCATAAATCCCCATGCCACAAGATGATGCCAAGATCGAACGGAAAAACTATCTCCACCAAAAAGGTATGGAACCCAAGAAAAGAATTTCCCCCAAAACGATTCTGGATTGGGTTCAAAATATAAGTAGTATCCAGTAAACATCATGATCAGTGATCCTGCGCCAATAAAAATCCAGTAGCTTAGTTCAGCTAAGGCGTTATGGCCAATATAATGTTTTTTCTTATTTTTTAAGAATAGATAAAATTTAAGTGTTTCAAATGTTCCCTTCCAAAACTCTTTTCGTAGCGGATTAGACTTTGCATATTGATTCCCAACAAAAACCCAATAGAACCGAACAAGTAAATTGATCGTAAAAACAAAAGCAGTAAAAAAGTGAATATAACGGACCCAGCCCATCAAATAGGAATAATAAGCTTCTCCTTGGACCGAAGCAGCAACAAAAGGATGAGCAATATAAACACCTGTAATCATCAAGATGATGATGGCAAGGGCATTGATCCAATGGAATATACGTACTGGAAGCTCCCATACATAGACTTTTGTGAAGTTTCCTTTCATATTTCTGCTTACATGGTTTGGGTCAAAGGTAAATTCAGGCTGATACCTAGGAATTGGATTTGGTTCAGTAGGGATCGACATCAATTTTCCCCTCCTAATAACCAATTTTCAGTTCGGTCATTTTTTCATTTTCTAAGTCTGTCAAATGAACAGCACAAGCCAAACATGGGTCAAAGGAATGGATAACCCTGAGAATTTCGATAGGTCTTTCTGGATCTAAAACAGGCGTACCTCTTAACGCGGCTTCATACGCGCCCACATTTTGATCATCAATTCTTGGTGAAGCATTCCAAGTCGTTGGAACAACCGCTTGGTAATTTTTTGTCTTCCCATCTTCAATTTCAATCCAGTGACCTAACGAACCGCGAGGAGCCTCCATCCAGCCTACACCTTTTGTTTGTTTTGGCCATGTACTTGGTTCCCACTTTGTACGGTCAAATGTTGTTTGATCCCCATTCTTGATATTCTTCAATAGTTCATCCATATCGTTGCGTAACCAATTGGAAATTAAAACCGTTTCAAGTCCTCTTGCTAACGTTCTACCCAAAGCAGACTGCATCGCAGTGATCGGTAAATCTAATTTTTTCAAAGTGCTGTCGATAATCTCAACAAACTCTTTTTTGCCTAGCGCATATCCTACTAACATCCGAGCTAACGGACCTGTTTCCATCGGTTTGTTCTTCCAACGTGGGGATTTTAACCAACTATATTTATCATCCGTGTTTAAATTTTTATAAGGTGCTTTTGGACCATTATAATTTAGTGTGGTTTCCCCTTCCCAAGGATGCCTAGCACCTGTTCCTTGCCCATCATAGGTATACCAAGAACGATCAATAAATTCCTTGATTTGTTCTGGATCTCTTGGATCAACATCATAAACTTTACTTAAATCACCGTCAAGGATAACACCACGAGGCATTCGGTAATCCTTTACTTCCTTCCAATCACTCGTGGAAAAATCCCCATAAACCAAGTAATTGTTTAATCCTCCCCCATAGGTCCAATCTTTATAGTATGAGCCTATAGTTAAAAGGTCAGGAATATAGACTTTGTTCACAAATTCTATTGCGTCATCAATGAGTTGGGAAATATAAGCTAATCGTTCTGCATTCACGCCTGTATCACTATTGATATTGAGTGGAGTCGCCATTCCACCAACCACATAAAATGGATGAGGGTTCTTTCCTCCAAAGATTGTTTGAATTTTTACCACTTCTTTTTGCCAATCTAGTGCTTCAAGATAATGAGCTACTGCAAGTAGATTGACCTCAGGTGGTAACTTATAAGCAGGATGGCCCCAATAGCCGTTTGCAAAAATACCCAGTTGCCCACTATCCACTAATTTTTTAATTTTATTTTGAACCTCTTTAAAATAACCAACAGAAGATTTTGGCCAATCCGAGATCGACTGAGCAATGCGACTTGTCTCAGCAGGGTCTGCTTTTAATGCATTAACCACATCCACCCAGTCTAAAGCATGCAAGTGATAAAAATGAACCACATGGTCATGGACAAATAAAGTTTCATTCATCATCTCTCTGATTAAATGAGCATTTCGAGGAATATGAATATCCAAAGCATCTTCAACGGAACGGACGGAGGACAAGGCATGGACAGTGGTACAAACTCCACAGATCCTTTGAACATAGGCCCAAACATCTCTTGGGTCCCTACCTTGAACAATAAGTTCAATCCCCCTTACCGATGTTCCCGAACTAAAAGCATCTTTAATCACTCCGTTATTAAAATCTGCTTCAATTCTTAAATGCCCTTCTATTCGACTAACTGGATCGATCACCAATCGCTCCATTGATTATTCACCTCTATTTATTGAGATTTCTTGTTTTTTATGGTCTTTTTTCATCGCGGTAACTGATGCATGAATAGCAACACCTGCTAATGCAGCCCCTGTTGCGTAGAGGCCAACTTTTTCAGGATTGATCGTCGTTTGTGTACCAGGGATTTCTGCCTGACGAACATAGAAAGGACCTTTATCCCAAAATTGATTTTCCGTACAACCAATACATGGATTGCCTGATTGGATAGGGAAGCTCACCCCACCATTCCAGCGAATTTGTGCACAAGAACTATATGTAGTAGGACCTTTACAGCCGAGTTTATATAAACAATATCCTTGTTTTGTTCCTTCATCATCAAAGCTTTCTGCAAACAGGCCTGCATCAAAATACGCACGACGGTTACATGTATCATGAACTCTGTGTTGATAGAAAGCTTTTGGCCTCTTCTGATTGTCCAGTTCAGGAATCGTCCCAAACGTGATAATATGGGCAATTACACCCGTCATTACTTCGGCAATTGGTGGACAACCTGGTATTCGAATGACGGGTTTATCTTTAATCAAATCAGTAACAGGTACTGCGTGTGTCGGATTAGGCTTGGCTGCTGCAATTCCCCCCCAAGAAGAACAACTTCCATAAGTGATTACCGCCATTGCTCCTTTTGCTGTTTCAAGAAGAAGTTCTTTTGCAGACCTTCCACCAATCATTAAAAAGTCATCCTTTAAAGGAATACTTCCTTCTACAACTAAGACATACTCCCCATTATATTTTTTAAGGACATTTTGACGTGCTGCCTCAATATGGTGACCAGAAGCAGCAGATAAGACTTCACTATATTCTAGCGAAATCATCTCTAGTAAAACGCTTTCAGCTTTAGGATGAGTAGAGCGTATAAATGATTCAGAACAACCGGTACAGTCTTGCATTTGTAGCCAAATCACTGGAACACGTTTTTTAGTTTCCATGGCCTTTACTACAACATCTGTTTGAGAAAAACTTAAACCCATTGTAGCAGCCAACGCCGTACACATCTGTAAGAAACGTCGACGAGAAATCCCCCTTTCCAGAGCCGATTCTAAAATCGTTTTCTCCCCATCCATTCTTTTCTCCCCCATCTTTTCTAGAATCATAATAATAAAATATTTGATTTATAATTTTTAAAACATTATATCATATAAAAATAGTAGCACTTATTATTATAAAAAGAAAGATTATACAATTATTTTGTTCACAAATTATTCATAAATTACGACATATAGACAATATATTCATAGTAGAAATACTAGATTTATACCTTAATTTCCAACTTAATAAGATCTATAATTCGCTAATATTATAAATATTCATAATTCATCTCATTTATATTAAATTCTCTAAAAATAATAAATTTTTTTTGAAATGACTTCCAACATTTTTAACTTATCTTTATAATGATGAATAGACAATAAATTTTTTAAGTTACAAGAGAAGAGGGGATCTGGGTGGAAGTTGGCTTTTTAGAAGTGTTAATGATCGGATTTGTCCTCGGAATGAAACACGCCATTGAGCCTGACCATATCATCGCTGTCTCTACCATTGCCAGTCAAAGCAAAAGTCTTTGGCGCTCCACATTGGCAGGTGTTTTTTGGGGGATAGGACACACAGCAACGATTTTTATTGTTGGGATCTCTTTCATTTGGATTAAAGGAGAAATTCCAGAAACATGGGCTATGTCCTTAGAATTTTTGGTTGGGATTATGCTTGTGGTTCTTGGAGTCTCAACGATTCTTACCTACAAAAAGAATAAAATCCATGTTCATCAGCATGAACATGATGGGGTCATTCATAGCCATTTTCATCACCGTCATCATGCTCATGACCATCCAAAAGACGAAAAGAAGACTTCCTATTTAAAATCTTTAATGATTGGTTTTATTCATGGACTAGCAGGCAGTGCAGCCATGATTATTTTGACGATGTCTACCGTACATAGTCCGTTGGAAGGAGCCATTTATATTCTCGTTTTCGGGATTGGCACAACTCTTAGTATGTTAACCTTTACAACCCTGATCGGTATTCCTTTTGTTTTGAGTGCAAAACATGTTCAGATGAATCAATCCTTAACGATTTTTGCTGGGGTATTAAGTACAATATTTGGAATTTATTATATGTATAATTTAGGAATTACTGAGGGTTTGTTTAAGCTGTGGGTCCAATAAAAAAACGGGCATAGCCCTAACGGGTTCCGTTTTAGAGTATAAAAAATGGAGAGATATTGAAATATCCCTCCATTTTTTATTTCATTTCTATACAGTCCTATTGATTGACGATTTCTTTTGCTTTTTTGATGATATGTTCAGCGGTTAAGCCGTACTTTTCTAATAACTCATCAGGCTTTCCTGATTCACCAAAAGTATCTTCTACACCGACGCGTTTTACAATCGTTGGTGCGTGTTCAGTAACCACTTCAGCAACTGCACTTCCTAAACCGCCATAAATATTATGTTCTTCAGCAGTGACGATTCCCTTCGTTTCTTTAGCAGCCTTGATGATGATCTCCTTATCAATTGGCTTCACTGAAGACATGTTGACCACACGAGCAGAAATTCCTTCTTGCTCCAATTGTTTTGCCGCTTCAAGAGCAGGACTTACCATCACACCCATGGCAATGATAGTTACATCTGTCCCATCTTTTAGAACTGTCCCTTTGCCAATCTCAAATTTGTAATTTTCATCAAAAATAACAGGAACGGCTGGACGGCCTAAACGAATGTACATCGGTCCATCATATTCTACTGCTGCATGAATGGCTTGTCTTGTTTCTTCTGCATCTGCTGGAACAATCACGGTCATATTGGGAATCGCTCTCATCATCGCAACATCTTCCACAGCTTGGTGGGAAGCACCATCTTCGCCTAAAGTGAGTCCAGAGTGGGTGACGACAATCTTTACATTGAGTTTAGGATAACAAATGGAGTTACGAATCATATCTCCCACACGAAGGGTCCCAAAGAGAGCAAATGTACTAACAAAAGGAATTTTTCCTGTGGTTGCAAGACCTGCAGCTGTGCCAATCATATTAGCTTCAGCAATTCCCATATCAAAGAAACGATCCGGATATTTCTTAGCAAAATCAATGGTCTTCGTTGATTTCGCAAGATCAGCATCTAAAACAACAACGTTTGGATATTTATCCCCAATTTCAAGTAATGCTTTCCCATATGCATCACGGGTTGCGATTTTAGTCATTTTGCTTCCCTCCCAATTCTGCTAATGCTTGTTGTAATTGTTCTTCATTTGGAGCCGTTCCATGCCAACCGACCTGATTTTCCATAAAGGATACACCTTTTCCTTTTATAGTGTTGGCAATAATTAAGGTTGGTTTCCCTTTGGTTTGTTTTGCCTCTTGAATCGCATCATGAATTTGATTCAGATCATGGCCATCAATTTCAATCACATGCCAACCAAATGCGCGGAATTTCTCATCAACTGGTGCTGGATTGAGAATATCTTCAACAGGACCATCAATTTGCAGATGGTTGTAATCAAGGATTGCAGTTAGATTGTCCAATTTGTAATGAGCAGCTGCCATAGCTGCTTCCCAGATCATTCCCTCTTGGATTTCCCCGTCACCAATCATGACATAGACCCGATAATCTCTTTGATCTAATTTCCCGCCAAGGGCCATACCATTGGCAGAAGATAATCCTTGGCCCAAGGAACCTGTACTTTGTTCTACTCCTGGTAGGGATTTACGACTTGGGTGTCCTTGGAGTCGAGAATTAATCTTCCTGAAAGTCATTAGCTCTTCTTTTGGAAAAAATCCCTTTTCTGCTAGAGCAGCGTAAAGAACAGGACTCGCATGACCTTTACTTAAAACAAAGCGGTCACGATCTGGGTCTTGAGGATTCTGAGGATCAATCTTCATCTCATGAAAGTATAAATAGGTAACAATGTCTGCGGCAGATAAAGAACCACCCGGGTGACCGGACTTGGCTTCAGCTACCATTTTGACAATATCTTGCCGAATGGTGTTCGCAATTTTCTTTAATGAAACATGTGTTTGTTCATCTAAAGGCATATTCTTCCCTCCATCAAAATGTGATTTAGTGATTTTGATTGGCGATTTTATTTTTTAAGTAGGCATCGATAAAAATATCGATCTCTCCATCCATAACGGCATTCACATTTCCTACCTCAACATTGGTTCGATGGTCTTTCACTAGAGAATAAGGATGAAAGACATAAGAACGGATTTGGCTTCCCCAGCCGATTTCCTTTTGTTCCCCACGTAATGCGGCTAATTCTTTTTCTTGTTCTTCCCGTTGTTTTTCATACAATCTCGCTTTTAGAATCTTCATCGCTTTTTCCCTATTCTTAATCTGAGAACGTTCTGATTGACAAGTGACCACAATATTCGTAGGAAGGTGAGTGATCCGAACCGCTGAATCGGTAGTATTGACATGTTGGCCACCAGCACCACTGGAACGATAAGTATCGATTTTTAAATCCTCGGGGCGAATCTCAATATCGATATCCTCCTCAATCTCAGGCAGAACATTAACAGAACTAAAAGAAGTATGACGCCTTCCTGATGCATCAAAAGGAGAAATGCGAACCAGACGATGAACTCCTTTTTCCGCTTTTAAATAACCATAAGCATTACGACCTTTAATCAAAAGGGTTACACTTTTCACCCCTGCTTCTTCACCAGCCAAATAGTCTAAGGTTTCTACCTTATAGCCATGATCTTCAGCCCACCTTGTATACATTCGCAGTAACATCGAGGCCCAATCCTGTGATTCCGTTCCCCCTGCACCAGGGTGAATTTCTAAAATGGCATTATTTTTGTCATATGGTTCATTAAGTAATAGCTGAAGTTCAAATTCCGAAAACCGTTTGCTTAATGACTTAATACTTTTCTCTATGTCCGCAAGCATCGTTTCATCTTGTTCCTCTAGGGCTAATTCGAACATCACTTGCAGATCTTCATATTGTTGTTCAAGGTTATTCATTTGCTCTGTTAATTCTTTTAATGCATTGATTTCACTAATCACTTTTTGTGCCGCTTCATTATCATCCCAGAAATTAGGTTGGGCCATGATCTGTTCTAACTCTGAGATTTTTTTCTTTTTACTATCGACGTCAAAGAGACCCCCTAATTTCAGCCAGACGTTTGGCCATTTTTTCTAGTTCATGCTTTAATTCGCTTTCTGATAACATAGATTCACCTCTTTGAACAAATCTCAAATTTCATCATACCATAGTTTACCCATCACTCCAAGGATTACAAGTTATATAAAATAGGTTTGCATATTCCAACGCGCTTAGGTGAGAAAGTGCTTCCCAAAAGTCGCTGCTTATGGAATATACAAACCTACATTTTCATATCACTGACTTGTATGTTCTATAACCTGAGAACATACAAGCCATTATTATTTCTATCTTTGGCTAGCTTGCAGGGCTTGATCGAGATCGGCAATTAGATCATTCACATTTTCAATTCCGATGGATAAACGAATCATTTCAGGAGTAACACCGGCACTAAGTTGCTCTTCAAGAGATAATTGTTGATGGGTTGTACTTGCCGGATGAATCACTAATGATTTGGCATCGCCGACATTGGCTAAATGGGAGAATAGTTTTAAGTTGTTAATAAATTTCTTTCCTTCCTCGACTCCACCTTTAATGCCAAAGGTGAGGATTGCCCCTTGACCTTTGGGCAGGTATTTTTGCGCTAAATCATAATATGGATTTGAAGGAAGTCCAGGATAATTCACCCAAGTAACGAAATCATGGTTTTCTAAAAATTGCGCCACTTGCAAAGCATTTGCACTATGTCGTTCCATTCGTAAATGTAGTGTTTCTAATCCTTGAAGGAGTAAAAAAGCATTAAAAGGCGAAATCGCTGCTCCCATATCCCTTAATAACTGAACCCTTGCTTTGATAATATATGCTAATGAACCAAAGTCTCTTGTATATACCACCCCATGATAGCTTGGATCTGGTTCAGTTAAACCTGGAAATTTGCCATTATTCCAGTTAAATTTTCCTCCGTCGACAATCACTCCACCAATGGCGGTTCCGTGTCCACCAATAAATTTGGTCGCAGAATGAACAACGATATCGGCTCCATGATCAAAAGGACGAAGAAGATAAGGGGTAGCAAAAGTATTATCCACGATCAGAGGAATTCCTGCTTCATGGGCAATGTTGGCAACAGTCTCGATATCTAGCACATCAATTTTTGGATTACCGATACTTTCAGCATATATCGCTTTTGTTTTTTCGGTTATGGCTTGGCGAAAATTCTCTGGGTCATTTTGATTAACAAATTTAACCTTGATTCCCAATTTAGGGAGTGTGGTAGAGAAAAGATTATATGTACCACCATACAAACTGCTTGAGGATACGATTTCATCTCCAGCACCAGCAATGTTAAGAATCGCATAGGTAATAGCTGCAGATCCAGAAGCAAGAGCCAAGGCTCCAACTCCGCCTTCTAATTGGGCCACGCGATTTTCAAATACATCTTGAGTTGGGTTCATAATTCGGGTATAAATATTACCTGATTCTTTTAAAGCAAATAAGTTCGCGGCATGATCAGTGTCTTTAAATACATAAGAAGTAGTTTGATAGATAGGTACTGCCCTTGAACCTGTTACTGGATCAGGTTGCTGACCTCCATGTAAAGCAATCGTTTCAAATTCATAACTTTTTTCCTGACTCATCTTGTTTCTCCTCTCTTTCTATTAAAATAAAAAACTCCTTCTCGATGAGAAGGAGCAAATGACCTTTCCCTCTCATCTTTCAGAATCACAAGATTCTGCTGGAATTAGCACCTGCCAACACAGTTAGACTGCGTGTCGGTTGCCGGGCTTCACTGGGCCAGTCCCTCCGCCACTCTGGATAAGAGGCATAACCAATATGAAATTGTAAAGGAATTGAATTCATTATATTTTAACCCTGACATCTTGTCAATAAATTAATGTGCTGCTCCATGACAATGTTTATATTTTTTGCCACTGCCACATGGGCATGGATCATTCCGGCCGATTTTCTGTCCAACCCGAACGGGTTTTTTCTTCGAATTGGACTCTGGATTGGTATTATTTACGGCATGCCCCACAGCAACTGCTTTACGCTGAAGATTATTTTGGATTTGCGCCTTCATAATATAGGTAGCCACTTCTTCTTCGATCGCTTGGATCATCGCCTGAAACATTTCATATCCTTCCATCTGATATTCTCGTAAAGGATCCGTTTGCCCATAAGCGCGAAGATGAATCCCCTGACGCAATTGATCCATCGCATCAATATGGTCCATCCACTTGCTATCAACAGCGCGAAGGAGAATCACTTTTTCAAATTCGCGCATATTCTCGCCAAGTTCTTCTTCTCTCCGATCATATTGTCTCTCTACCGCTTTGCGAATCACCTCCAAAATCTCTTCTGGTTCTTTGCCCCAAATATCTTTTTCCGTTATTACCCCTTCATCTAAGAAAGTGGCTTGCATATGATCTAACAATGCTTTTAAATCCCATTCTTCCTGAATTTGCTCAGCAGGACAATGAATATCAATAAGACGCTTTGCAAAATTCATAATCATGTTGATAATGACATCGCGTAAGTTGTCACTTTCTAATACTTGGCGACGTTGACTATAAATCACTTCCCGTTGCTGGTTCATCACATCGTCATATTGCAAAACGACACGGCGAATATCAAAATTATGGCCTTCCACTTTCTTCTGTGCCGATTCAATCGCCCTTGTCACCATCTTGCTTTCAATCGGTTGATCCTCATCCATCCCTAAACGATCCATCATACTCATAATGTGTTCAGAACCAAATCTTCTCATTAAATCATCTTCTAGGGAGATGAAAAATTGACTGGAGCCAGGATCCCCTTGACGTCCAGCACGTCCTCTTAATTGGTTGTCAATTCTTCTACTCTCATGCCGTTCTGTACCGATAATGTGAAGTCCCCCTAATTCAGCAACTCCTTCGCCAAGAACAATATCGGTACCGCGACCTGCCATATTGGTAGCAATGGTGACCGCACTAGCTTGGCCTGCTTTTGCGATAATTTCCGCTTCTTTCTCATGATACTTGGCATTTAATACATTATGGGGAATGCCTTTTCGTTTCAACATTTCGGATAAAAGTTCCGATTTTTCAATGGAAATGGTACCTACTAATACAGGTTGTTTTTTCTCATGGCGACGAACAATTTCATCGACGACCGCTTTAAATTTGGCCCGTTCCGTTTTATATACCACATCAGGCAAATCAACACGAATCATCGGTTTATTGGTTGGAATCACCACAACGTCTAAACCATAAATTCGTTTAAATTCTTCTTCCTCTGTTTTTGCTGTACCCGTCATCCCTGCTAATTTTTTGTACATGCGGAAATAGTTTTGCAAGGTAATGGTTGCTAAAGTCATGCTTTCGTTTTGTACCCTTAGACCTTCTTTGGCTTCAATACTTTGATGCAAACCATCGCTATAACGGCGACCATACATTAAGCGGCCAGTGAATTCATCAACAATAATAACTTCTCCATCTTTTACTACATAGTCGCGGTCTCGTTTCATCAAAACATGGGCTTTTAGGGCTTGGTTAATATGATGATTCAAGGTCATATGATTGGTATCATAAAGGTTATCCACCCCAAAGGCTTTTTCTGCTTTATCAACACCAGATTCGGTTAAAGTAACTGTATTTGCTTTTTCATCGATAGCATAATCTTCATTAGCAACCAAACGTCTGACAAAGCGATCAGCAGCATAGTATAAATCGGTGGATTTTTCAGCTGTCCCAGAAATAATTAAAGGGGTCCTTGCCTCATCGATGAGGATACTATCCACCTCGTCAATGATGGCATAATTTAGAGAACGTTGAACCATTTGTTCTTTGTATAACACCATATTATCCCGTAAATAGTCAAAACCAAACTCATTATTGGTTCCGTAGGTGATATCTGCTTGATAAGCTGCTTGTTTTTCTTCTGGCGAAATTCCATGGATATTCAAACCAACGGTCAAACCGAGGAATTCATAAATTTTCCCCATGGTAGTTCTGTCCCGTTGTGCCAAATAATCGTTAACAGTTACAACATGGACCCCTTGGCCTGTTAAAGCATTTAAATATGCGGGCAAGGTAGCAACAAGGGTTTTCCCTTCCCCTGTTTTCATCTCGGCAATACGGCCTTCATGAAGCACAATACCCCCAATTAACTGAACATCAAAATGACGCATTCCCAAGACCCGCTTAGAAGCTTCACGCACAACGGCAAAGGCTTCAGGCAAAAGATCGTCAAGGGTTTCTCCTTTTTGTAACCGTTCTTTGAATTCTAATGTTTTCCCATGTAGTTGTTCATCAGAAAGGGAACCTATTTGTTCTTCAAGTTGATTGATTTTTTCAACGGTTTTATTTAAACGTTTAATTTCCCGTTCATTCATGTCACCGATGACTTTTTTTAGTAATCCGAACACAAGTCCAACTCCTCTCACAGGAAAAGTTTTAGTTTTTATTTTATCACTCTTTCATTATAGGAGCAAAAAATCTTTATTGATCCTTTTCATTCCATTATTTATATAACGTTTTTGACGCCGATTTCGTTCCAAAAAAAAAACTGCCAGCTTGGCAGCAATAGATTAGAATAATTTCCCCTTTGTGTTTTTCCCTTTATCTTGGGCAGTAATACCTAATGTTATCGCAAACAGGAGGAGAACGAACCAATGGGAGGGGATGATCATCCAGAACATAATTGTAATCACGCTGAACAGAGGAGCGATCCAATCTGACTCAAAAGAATAAGACTTTTTCAATCCACTATAAACCATTTGCGTTATCGTTGAAATGGCGAAAAAAATGACAACATAAAGGAGAAATTTTAGAAATGCCATTTTTCTTCACCTCCTGACATATCCTATGTAGGCAAAAGCCTAGTGGTGCAGGTCCAATCTATGTTATACTTTATATGCACAAACAAAAAAAATACACTCCCAAAAGTCGCTGCTTATGGAATATACAAACCTAATAAGCTAGGCTTGTATGTTTCTATAAGCCGCGACTTTCGCGAGCGTTTTCCAACCGACACTATATGTCAAAATAAACTGGACAGATTACCATTAAAATTCTGGCTCAATTAAACCATAACGGCCATCTTTACGTTTATATACAATATTGGTTTCTTCGGTTTCCGCATTGGAAAATACGAAGAAGGAATGGCCCAACATATTCATTTGTAAAATGGCTTCTTCTACATCCATTGGTTTAAGATTAAAACGTTTGATCTTGACGATTTGGAATTCTTCTTCCTCTTCATCAGCCTTTGTACCAACAGGATCCTCTTTAAAAAGGGTTTTTAGACTTCCTTGTTCCCTGAATTTTCGGTTAATTTTTGTTTTATGTTTACGGATCTGTCTTTCTAATTTTTCCACCACGAGGTCAATTGCAGCATACATATCTTCGTTTTGTTCTTCTCCCCGCAAGACAACTCCTGGTAGTTGAATCGTTACCTCAACACTATGAAGATCGCGAACCACCTTCATTGTTACATAAACAGGTGCTGTAAGAGGAGTATCGAAATATTTCTCGATGCGACCCACTTTCTTCTCCACATACTCTCTTAATGCCTCAGTCACTTCAATGTTGTCCCCACGAACGATGAAATTCATGGTCACCGCTCCTTTCAAATGTAAAGTTTGTCCTTTCCTATTTTCATTATAACACATATCATTCGGTATATTCTACCAATGGTAAAAACATAATGAACCGTCAATTGATATAAGAATTCACAATACTTTACTAAGAAAGGATTGTGTCCGTGGGTGTCTAGGTTGAGAAAAGATTTCTTCTGGTTTCCCCTCCTCTATAATTTGCCCTTGATCCATAAATACGACCCGATCAGCTACTTCTCTTGCAAAGCCCATCTCATGAGTGACCACAACCATAGTCATGCCTTCTTTGGCTAACTGTTTCATCACTTCCAATACCTCACCAACCATCTCCGGATCCAAAGCAGAAGTAGGTTCATCAAAGAGCATCACATCCGGTTCCATTGCTAAAGCTCTGGCGATCGCTACCCTCTGTTTTTGTCCACCAGAGAGTTGATCAGGATAGGCATTTGCCTTATCTAATAATCCAACTTTTCCTAAATATTTCTTGGCAATTTCTTCAGCTTTACTTTTTTCCATTCCTAACACTTTAATGGGGGCAATTGTGATATTCTCTAGAACCGTCATATGCGGGAAAAGATTAAAATGTTGAAAAACCATTCCCACATGAGTTCTTACTTTGTTTACATCGATTTTAGGGTCAGATAAATCTTCTCCCCTTACAATTACCTTTCCTGCTTGAAAATCTTCTAATTTATTTAAACAGCGTAAAAAGGTACTTTTCCCTGAACCGCTTGGACCAATGATGCAAACTACTTCTTTTGGCTGAATTTCAATATCGATTCCTTTTAAAACTTCTAAATCACCATATTGTTTATACAAACCTTCTACCTTAATCATTGGAAAACTTCCTTTCTAACCCTCTTACCCCTTTAGACAAGATTAACGTCAAGATTAAATAGAGTGCTGCCACTGTTAAATAAGGACCGAAAGAGGTAAAGGTATTCTTTGCCGTCATTTGTCCCGCATAAGTTAATTCAGGTGTCGCAATGACAGCGAGCAATGACGAATCTTTTAATAAAGCAATAAACTCATTTCCTAAAGGTGGTAACATTCGTTTAAATGCCTGAGGCAAAATAATATATCTCATCGCTTGACGATAAGTCATTCCCAAAGAACGGGCCGCTTCCATTTGCCCTTTATCAATCGATTGAATCCCTGCACGGAAGATCTCTGCCACATAGGCACCTGAGTTTAAAGATAAAGCGACAAATCCAGAAAAGATGGCCGATGGAGCCTCATCGCCAAAAATAGCAGGCATCACGGCAAAATGAACAATTAAAATCTGAACAAATAAAGGCGTCCCGCGAAAAAGATCCACATAAGCCCGACTTAATATACGGAATATCCGCTGTTGAGATAATTGACCTAACCCCAAAAACAAGCCAATAATGGTACCAAAAAACACTCCTACCGAGGTAAGGAGGATGGTATAGCCAACGCCTCGGATAAACCAGATTTTATATTCTAAAACGGCATTCCACTCAGCCATTTTCATCCCTTCTTTCTTAAACGATCCTTTATACTTTCCTATACGGGAAAAAAGTGCGCAGAGTTGTCCACGCACTCATTTATTTTCAGTTTTGTTTTTTACTCAGCAAAATATTTATTTTTAATTTCTTGATATTTCCCATTCTCCTTGATTTTCTTTAAACCTTCATTTAGTTGTTTGAGTAATTCCGTATTTCCTTTTTTGACCATAATTCCATAATGTTCAACTTCAAAACGGTCATCTTTGACCACTTTTAACTTTTTGTCTGGATACTTCTTCACAAACTCACCAACAACGGCATTATCGCCGACGATCGCGACAATTCGTCCTGTTAATAAGTCGTTGACCGCTGCTGGCAAATCTTCGTATCCTTTAGCCCCTTTATAGTCTTTGCCAAAAATTTTTTGGACGGCTTTTTCTCCTGTTGTTCCACTTTGAAAACCAATGTTTTGTCCTTGTAGATCATCAAGGGATTTTACATTGGAATTCTCAGGAACTAAAATATATTGTGTCGCATCAAAGTACGGCTCTGTAAAGTCATACTTTTGCTTTCGCTCTTCATCAATGGTAATTCCAGCAATGGCAATGTCACCTTTGCCATTATCAATCGCATTTAACATCGGCTGCCAGCCAACATGTTGGATATCTACTTTAAATCCTTGAACTTCAGCGATCGCTTTGATCAAATCAATATCAAAACCGACGATTTCTCCTGATGGCAGTGTTGATTCAAATGGGGGAAAAGTAGCATCGGTTACTACTTTATACGTCTTTTCTCCACCAGTATTGGAGTTATCGTCCCCTTTGTCGCTTGCACCACAACCGAATAATGATAATGAACCAATGATCAATAGCAACACAAATATTGCTAATTTTACTTTTTTCACAAAATGTGCCTCCTTAGTATCTTAGAATCCTTGTATGCTGACCATTTCATCATATTTTATCCTTTTTTATACACACGTGTATTATTATACGTGCTCAAGAATAAAAATCAATTATTTTTTATAAAAAAAAGTGTGCTAATTTTTTCGCACACTTTATCTATCTATTGTTCTTCTTTACAATCATTTAATTTGCAAAATATTGATTATATATCTTCTGATAAGTACCATCTTCTTTTATTTTCTTTAATCCACTTTCCAGCTTATCAAGAAGTTCTTTGTTCCCCTTTTTAACGATAAAGCCGTAATATTCTTTTTCAAAAGCATCATCCTTAATTAATTGTAACTTTTTATCAGGATTCTTTTTCACAAATTCAGCCACTACGGCATTATCGCCAATGACCGCAGCAATTCGACCGGTAAATAGGTCATTCACCGCTGTTGGCAAGTCAGGATATCCTTTTAACCCTTTATAGTCTTTACCAAAAATATTTTGAGCGGCTGTTTCTCCTGTAGTTCCACTTTGGAAACCAATATTTTTCCCTTTTAAGTCATTTGCCGATTTGATATTCGATTCTTGAGGAACTAAGATCAATTGGGTCGCTCCAAAATATGGAGAAGTAAAGTCATACTTTTCTTTACGATCATCACGAATGGTAATTCCCGATGCACCAATATCTGCTGTCCCTGTCTCTACAGCTTTTAACATCGCTTCCCAACCTTGATGTTGGATTTTGATTTTCATATTCTCAGCTTTGGCAATCGCATTGATCAAATCAATATCAAATCCAACGATCTCACCAGATGGTAAGGTGGATTCAAATGGAGGAAATTCTGCATTTGTCACAACAACGTAGGTTTTTTCTTCTGCAGCTTTTTGACCTTCTTGTGGTTTTGTTCCTGTTTGTTCTGAAGAACAACCAATAAGTCCTAAACTCCCAACTACAAATAAGAACATCAATAATACAACTTTTAATCCTTTACTTTTCATCAACGATCCTCCCTTAATCATTCCTTATGCTTATGAATGATTATACATATATACGAATAAATAATCAACCTATTTTTCATTGAAAATACAAAACAAAAAAGTTATCCACAGATTTATAAACTTTTCAACAGGGTTATACACAAAAGTAAATACTGTTATTCTCGTTATTCACATGGTTATGCACATTATCCACATTTTTTTGTGCACATTGTTCACAAGAATGCCTGTTCTATTTGTGAAATATAAAAATCAGGTTAATTTTCTGTGAATAAATAGATATACAAAAAAAGTCATGCTTATAGAAGCATACAAGCTAAGCTTATTAGGGGTAAGGAAGCTTAGTCGCAAATTCTTATACTTAAAAAAGTGGCTGACTCTTGTGAGTCAGCCCTAAATGTGCAACCTTATTCTATTGTTGAATCCGTGGAAAGAGGCGTTTTTGGACTTCCCTCGACCATTCTAAATAAGCAGGGAATACTTGACCAACGAGAATTTCCACGACGCGACCGGTCTCTTTTTTTTCCATCAATTGTTTTACTTGTTCGATATGAGACTTATATTGATCAAATGAGTGAATCAGCTCATAGGTAGGAAAATCAACTTTTTTCATGATATTCGCAGATAAGAAATTGGCATTCTCAAGAGTTCGAAAAACTTCGATACAATCTTGAAGTTGCGTTAAATCCAGCGTTTGCCCATTTTCAACCCTTTTGCTTAAATAATGAATTCCTTGCTCACACGTTTGCAGCATATGCAGATAGTAACGCAAAAAGACAAATTGGTTGTCATGTAATTTAGTGTTATCGTAGTAATGTTCGTGCTCATCGTCGTGGTGATGGTGGTGTCCCATGGTTTTAGTTTTCTCCCCCATTATATTATGCTTCAGCTATTTCCGCTTATCAAAAAACATACCATCGACAGATAACCCTTGGTAAGGATGGATGTATTTTTGTTGAAGTTTTTTTCGTTCCTGTAATTGTCGAACATCTGCGGCAATCGATCGATAAAGTCGCTCTAACATCAGATCGATCCCTTGGTTATAGTCGACGATTTTTTTTCCTAATTCTTTTTCCTCTTTCGTATACTCTGTTTTTCCTTTTAATTGATCGATGAGTTTTTCCCTTTGATCAAGATAGGCTTGAATTTGCCCAATATATTCGTCCCGTTCCTCTCTCTTTGGTTCCTTTTGCAAATGTTGATGAAGTTGTATCGTAATCTGGTAGATTTGTTTTACAAGCTTCAAGATTATGCCCCACCTTGGCCATATTGCATTCTGCGATTGATTTGGATGACTTCTCTCCAAGTATCACGAAATTCAACGACATATCCTTCGATTTCATTTAAGATCTCTATGTCACTCTTAATGTTAGCTTCAATCAGCCGGCGCAAAATATATTCGTACATTTGCATCATGTGCTTGGCGACTTCATAATCCATGTTTAATGTGACCATTAATTCGCGAATGATGTTTTGGGCTTTGATTAAGTTTGTATTCTTTTCCTCGATTTTCTTTTCCTGAATCGCTTGTTTAGCCTGTTTGATAAATTTTAGACAGCCATTGTATAGCATTAACGTAAGCTCTCCAGGAGAAGCAGTAGTTACTGAATTCTGTTGATAGGTTTGATATGGATGATTGACGGACATGATTCAAAGGTACTCCCCTTTCCTTATTGTCCGAGTCCAAATTGTTGCATCAGATACATACTTTGTTGGTTCGATTGGTTGATCGCTTGTTCCATTGCAGTGAATTGACGCCAATATCGATCTTCAATCTGTTTTAATCTTTGTTCAAAATCGGTGATATCTGAATTCACCTGGTCCAAAAGCCGTCCTAATGTATATTGATTGTTGGTATAATAACTTTTCCCTGCTTTTACCTCGATATTTTTTATCGTTTGGCCAATTACTTCTTCAAGACGTGTCACGATACCGCTTTGCTTAAAGTTTAGACTGCCATCTGCATTTTTCACTTCTTTATTAAAAAGTTCATAAATGGCCATCGGATTTTGCGAAATTGCTTCTTTTAACTTTGCTTCATCAATCACTAACTTTCCTTTATCCAGATAGTTGGAAGATGTGGTAATGCCAATGTTTGCAAGTTGATTAATCGTAGTATCCGCTTTTTTTGCAGAATCATAAAACGTAGAGGTCAAACCATCGACCGAATCATAGATTTGAAGACGCATTTGATTTAAGCCACTAGAAAGAATATTGTCGTTATACAATAACCCGCTCTTCGCCTTTTCTTCCCATAGTTCGATCTCTTTATCCTTCATTTCTTTCTTCTGGGCTTCAGTTAACGGCGGATAATCCCGGTAACGCTTTTCCGAGATCTTGGAGTTGATCTTATCAATCGTTTCATTGTATTTATCAACAAATTTTTTTATCGAGTCAAAAATGGCATCCGTATCTGTTGTGGAAGTAAGAGTTACAGAATTAGCCGTTATATTTTTTAAGGTATATTCATAGCCATTGATTTGAAAAATATTAGAGGTTCTTTCCATAGACATACCATTAAATGTAAACTTGGCGTTTTGCCCAACTTGACCTATAGAATTATTAGCTGCTGTATCGCTATCTGCCGATAAACGTAGTACGCTTGTCATAAAATTATAGCCATTAGTATCGGTATCCATTATTTTTATTTCAGGTTGGTTTGCTGCATCACCTGTATGTTTAGCCGAAAGAACCACTTTCCCACTATTCGTATCATAAAAGGCATTCACATCTAAGCTTTTATTGATTTCATTTATCACTTGGTTTAAACTCATCTTGCTCGGATCAACCGTGATTGATTTATCCACAACGGAACCATCGGCCTGAATCGCCTGGATATGAATATTAAATGACGTGGTTGGTAAATCAGCCCCATTAACCAGATTATCCTTTTGATTAACTAATAAGTCATCTGGATTAAAGTTTTGATTACTTCTTATATCTCCAGCACTCCACATAGAAGCAGCTTTTGCTAATTGGGTCACACTAATCTGTGTATTGATGTCTGTCGTCCCACTTATATTTTTAGCGGTTACGGCACTCTCATTGGAACTAGAAATCACTTTCTTTAAAAACGTACTTTGTCTTCCAATTCCATCCGTTTGGGTGACGCTAAGAAATGTTTTAAAATCATATAACAAGGTATTCATTTCCCGATATGCATCACGTTGCCATTCGAGAATCTGTTTCTTTTGTGTTAATTTATCTAACGGGATTCGTTCCACTTTCATTAACTTCTCAACTATACTATCGATATCCATCCCTGATGCTAAACCACCAATTCGCAAGCTCATTTTTATCACCACCTATTAAATTCGATGATCTATAATTAAACCGATCTGTTCCATAATATTAGCATACATATCTAAGAATTTCTTTGGCGGTATTTCTTTAATCACTTCTTTTGTATTCTCATCAATAATTTGAACATAATATTCTTGTAATTTGTCATGCAATTGGAATCGAATCGATGTTTGGGCGGTTTTTAAAAATTGGTTGACACTTTCAATCTGTTTGGCAAGCTTTTCTTTTGTAACGGTGATATTTTGATTTTTTTCTTCTCCTTGATTTTCCTGTATTTGCTTGATTGGAGTAACTTTATTATCTTGTATACGATCCATTGCATTTACCATTTGACGTGTTGTTAAAACACCTTCAATCCCCATTTACACACTTCACCTCCCATAATAACCTTTGTTATCATTATCGGAAATTTTATTTAAATTGTTTAGTGATACCCAATAAAATTTCCGTTGAACCAGTATCTACAATATATAATCTCGTCTACTACA
Source organism: Tepidibacillus sp. LV47 (assembly GCF_048381575.1). NCBI lineage: Bacteria > Bacillati > Bacillota > Bacilli > Caryophanales > Bacillaceae > Tepidibacillus > Tepidibacillus sp. LV47. The sequence continues at coordinate 242,311 of NZ_JBLWIF010000002.1, read as the reverse complement.
TCTTTTACAGAATCTAAACAACGCTTTAATACTTTTTCTTCGTCTTTTACTATCATACATAAAGAAATAAATGGTTTCATTATAACACCTCGTTATATTCTAAAGATTAAAAAAAATATCGTGTCAATAAAAAGACTGACACGATATTTTTTAAACCAACCCTCTAAAAAAGGGTGTTATTTATTTATCGTAATAATTGAAGTACTCCCTGAGGTAGCTGGTTAGCTTGCGCTAACATAGCTTGTGCTGCTTGTTGTAAGATGTTATTCTTGGTGAACTCCATCATTTCTTTGGCCATGTCCACGTCACGGATGCGGGATTCGGCAGCGGTCAGATTTTCGGATGCAGTGCCAAGGTTATTTATGGTGTGTTCCAGGCGGTTTTGAACGGCACCCAGCTTGGAGCGCTCAGCCGACACTCTGTCCAATGCCGTTTGAATTTTGGTAATCGCACTGCTGGCATCGTTTGACGTCATAATGCTTATGCCTTCGCCCTTTTCAAGAACATTGATCGAGATGGAACCTGCGTTAGTCGCCACCGCAGTAGTCGTATCTGTATCTTTGATATCAATCGTCAAATCAACCTGAGTTGTACCGTCCACCAAGTAATTTGCATTTGTAATGCTCAACGTAACAGAAGTACCAGCATCTGCCAAAGTGGCCGACGCAACAGTGTTACCGGCTTCATCTTTTAGAGTTACCGTACCATTAGCTGCAACCTCAGCCGTATAGGCGCCACCCTTCAGATTGTCAAGATTGGTCGGGGTAATGGTTGTTGCATTGGTGCCCGTAATATCATATGTCATCACCGCACTCGCGGCTACCACGCTAAGGGCTTCGGCGCGCATGTCGCCAATTTCAAGAGACAAGTTTTGCCCTTCGTTTGCACCTATATGAAATATGCTAGTCAAGTTTCCATCCAACAACTTCATGGTGTTAAATTCGGTGTTGTTGCCGATGCGGGTGATTTCCTCAGCCAGCTGGTTGGCTTCTTTTTGCAGTTCAAAACGGTCCTTATTCGTATTCGTGTCGTTTGCCGCTTGCACCGCCAGTTCGCGCATGCGCTGCAGGATGCTGTGGACCTCGTTGAGGGCACCTTCAGCAGTCTGAATAAGGGATATGCCATCCTGCGCATTCTTTGAAGCCATTTCGAGACCGCGAATCTGGGCGCGCATTTTTTCGGAGATGGCCAGACCAGCAGCGTCGTCACCAGCGCGGTTGATCCGTAGACCAGATGAAAGCTTTTCCAGCGACTTTTGTGTATTCACATTATTGTTACTCAACTGACGATACGTGTTTAATGCAGCAATGTTGTGATTAATTCTCATTTTATTTTCCTCCTTGAATTTTGTTTTTCCACATCCTTGTGGTTGGATGAGAATTCATGCGGCCGCTTATGAATTCCCAATCTACTTTATATATCGATCAAAAAGAGAATTGCTTTTTTATTTAAATTTTGCGATTAAAAGTAAATAGAGCGAATCTTCCCATTCCATCTCCCTTTTTCTCATTCATTCATCTATTTTTCTCGTTATTTTGGAAGATTTCTTTTAATGTATGAATAGAAATGGTTGGTTTTGCTGCCTTCTTATTCTCTTCTTGAATCATTAAATAGATTTCTTTACGATGAATCTCAATATGTTTGGGTGCATTAATGCCCAGTTTGATCTGATCACCGTCTATGTCAACAACCGTGATCTCTATATCATGACCTAACATAATCGATTCGCCTTTTTTCCGGGTTAGAACCAACATCTATTTAACCCCCTCTATTAATTTTTGCGAAAATAAAGGGGTTTTGATTTCATAAAGCGTATCATGTAAAATAACTTGTTTTCCTTTTCTATTTTTCACATTGATAATCACAGGTGCTTTTAAATTGATGGTTGTTTTTTTAAAGTCTTCTGGAATCGAGAGAATTCCCCATACTGTGATATCCTCAACATTATTTATTTCTAATTCTTCTTTACTCTGTTCATCTAAGTCAAACTCATAATTTGGATAAAAGATAAAAGGATTGACAATCACAAAAGCCAATTCTGATGTTTGAACCGATTGCAAGAAAGCATAGGGCTGATCAACATCAGGTTGAATAAGTAGAAACAGTTGCTCCTTCTCAAATCCAGGGATTCCGTTTTCAAAATGGATTATATCTTCTTCGTTATACTCCACCCGACCAAAACGAGTCGTTTCAATTTTTGCCATTCTAATTTCCCCTTCTATTAGATTTTTTCAATTATCTTCACATCCTGAAACTTTTCTCAATGTTGGTTTGTATATTCATAAGCAGCGACTTTTGGGAGTGTATTTCTTACCTTAATTTTTCATTAAATAGAAATACACGGACAACGGAGCGCGTTGAATATACAAATCAGTGCATCAACAAATACATCAAAAAAATGCTATAGAATCTACTATAGCATTTCTCGATTCATTCCTTAAATCCTTTGTTCTATTTTTGGTAGAAAGATTTGTAGTGAATTTCTTTGTTTAAGATAGACTTCCACGTTTCCGGGAATATAATGCATCTCTGGTTTATTGGGTTGAACCTCCAATTCCACTCCGCCTTTGATCCATTGGATATTCAATATGGGTGGTTTCACATCAATATCCACATTATCATAAGAAGGAGTATCAAAATAATCCAATTCAGGTAAAGAAACGGATAGATCTGTTGCCATTTCTGCAAACGGGTCTTCTTGTAGTTGGATCGCTGCAAATCGATCCCCTTTTTCGGCCATTAGTGCTAGATTGTTTAAAAACACTTGTTGCAAACGTTCATAAATACGATTAGGAAAATCAGGAAATGGAACGAAACCTAATGCTCCCCATGCTTTCCTTTGATTAATCTCAATTTTGGGATAAGAATGTTCAATTTCCAATTTGATCGGTTCTTGATGCATTTTGATGATTGCTTGCGGTTGTCTGATTTCTAACTTGGCTGGAGTGCTATCCATACCGATTTTTGCATAAGTTTGGCGAATTTGGATTTGAGGGATAGAAGGCATATGTCATTCCCCTTTATTATCTAGAGCGTATTGCGATTTACCCCACTATTGGAGAATTTATGAAGTGACAAAACATAAAAGCCCAAAGAGGGGGAGTCACTTTGTATATTCTCTATGAAACTCTGTTTTCCTTCAAAGAATGGTTAAAAATTGAGTCAAAAAAGTGTTTGCGAGCAAAGTCTATTATTTAGTCCTGTTGAAACAGTGTTGTACTTAATGCCATCAATTGCTTGCCTCTTTGTTTATTTCGTTTAATAATATTGGTGTGATTACAAACGTACTTCTATTTAATTTTCTGTTTTCAATTTGAGATATTGGCATAATCCCTAATAATGAACTAGTCAAAAAAGCTTCATCACATGTTTCTAGGAAATTATTTGGAATCGTATCAATGATTACATTAAATCCTAGTTTTTTTGCAATATTTATTGTTTTATTACGAGTCACGCCTTCTAGTAAACCACAAGAAGTTCTTGGAGTATATATGTTGCCATTACAAACTAAAAAAATATTACTTCTTGTTCCCTCAGTAATAGCTCCAATCTCGTTAAGAAAAATAACTTCATCAAAACCTTTACCTTGAGCTTTTTCTAATTCTAATTTATTCAGAAGATAATTTGTTGTCTTATGGTAAAGTAATGGATTAGAACTATGTCTTATAACACTTGACCGACTGATCTTAAAACCTCTCTCATAATCTTCTTTTTGATATGGAAAATGATTCGCAGAAATAATAATATCAGCTGGTTCGTTTTTAGTGGATTGAATAACCGCAATACGTAAAGCAACTTTCTTCTCATCAATATGCTTGATAAAATATTCTACTTGTGAGATTAATTCTTGTTTTGAACTTTTAACATGAAGGTTAAAAAACTTAAGAGATAGAAATAAGCGATCAATATGAGAATTTAAATCAATTGCCTTTTTATGATAAACGGTTAATGTTTCAAAAATACCTGTTCCTAAAATAACATTACTTGAAAAAAGGGAACTATTATTATTCATCATTTGACCATTATATAGAATCATACCTTTCCCCCTTTTTCATCTTCTACGATTTTAAAATCTCAAAGAACACCTTTCCCTTAGCAAGGGTCTCATTATATTCCTTCTCTGGATCAGAATCCCATACAATACCTCCACCGACTTGAAAATGTGCAGTCCCATCTTTCATTACAATTGTTCGGATCGCTATATTTAGATCGGTATTTCCTCTAAAATCGATATATCCAATCGATCCTGTATAAACATTTCTTTTTGTAGGCTCTAACTCATCAATAATCTCCATAGCTCGAATTTTTGGTGCTCCAGTAATCGATCCTCCCGGAAACATTGCTTGAATTAAATCAACGACATCGTATGCATCATCTAAAACAGCTCTAATCGTTGAAACCAGATGGAAAACTGTAGCATATGCTTCAACTTTAAATAAATCTACGACTTGAACAGAACCTACTTTAGCAACTTTACCAAGATCATTTCGTTCTAAATCTACGATCATCAAAAGTTCTGCCTTATCTTTTGCGCTATTTTCTAATATTACTTTGTTTTTAGCATCTTCTGCTGGCGTTAATCCTCTTGGAATCGTTCCTTTTATTGGTCTAGTTTCTATAATTCTATCTTTTAGCTTGATAAATCTCTCAGGTGAACTAGAAAGAATGTAGCTGTCCCCTATATCAAGATAAGCTGCAAATGGTGCAGGATTTTTTTCCCTTAATTGAAGATAAAGCTGGACAGGATCTTCTTTAAATGTTGCAGAAAAGCGTTGTGTAAAGTTAGCTTGGTATATATCTCCATTCTTAATATACTCTTTAATTTTTAATATACTTTCAAAATATTCTTGTTTACTCATGTTCCCTTTAAATGCGCTGTGATCTTTTTTTATATGGTAATGAGGTGGAATTTGACGAGTATGTAAGCCCACAGATAAAGCACTTATTTTTTTTATTTTTTCTTCCCACCATAAAATCCGATCATTTTCATTTTGCCTAATACCACTATCAACAATAAATACCTTGTCATTGAAATGATCAAATATTACTCCACCATCATAAAGTCCAAAAAACATATCTGGTATTTGAATATCATCTATTGCATTAGATGGTAGCTTCTCAATAAAATGAACAAGATCATAAGCAAGGTATCCAACTGCCCCTCCAATAAATGGTAGTTCTGTATTATTTTTAACTTTATATTTAGTAAGAATATTTTTTAATATTTTAAAAGGATTTTCTATTATTCTTTCATGGCCGGTTGGAAGATAGAGAGCAGTTTGATTTCCTATGGTTTTTAGATAGCCAAAAGGATTAGCTACAATGATAGAATAACGGCCCAATTCTGCAAAATTATGATTACTATCAAGAAACATAGGATATTTTTCATTTGATATGGCTAAAAATAAGTCCACACTTTTAATAGAAGTCCTACACGTTTTGATAATCATTCTTTTTCACCTTCACATTACGTAAGAAATTTTTAAGCATGTCTATACCATGTTCAGTTAGAATGGCCTCAGGATGAAATTGAATCCCTTCGACTAACTTATATTTATGTCGTATACCCATTATTTCTCCTTCAGCAGTAGTAGAAGTGATGACTAGGTCTTCAGGTAATGTTTTTTTATCTACAATTAATGAGTGATATCGTGTAACATTCAGAGGATTTTTGAGACCTCTAAATACACCTTTACCATCATGTGTAATCGGATGAACTTTGCCATGTACTGGAGCTAAAGCGTGAACAATCTTTGCACCAAATGCCTGAGCGATAATTTGATGGCCTAAGCAAATTCCCAAAATAGGAAATTCATCGGATAATTGTTCTACTACCGAAACTGAAATCCCTGCTTCCTTGGGCGTACATGGCCCCGGTGAAATCACAATCAAGTCTGGATTCATCATTCTAATTTGATCAATGGTTATTGCATCATTGCGTTTAACTTCTACTGACTCCCCAAGCATTTTTAAGTACTGAACTAAATTAAAGGTAAATGAATCATAATTATCAATCATTAATATCATCCAGCTCCACTCCTTGAGATTAAAAAATAACTAACTAATTAATTATATTTCCAATCTATGATGACAACAAGAAATAAGAAAAACCGGGCATAGCCCGGTCTTTTTAAAGTGCTTTATCTCTTTATTGGAAAATTTTTGAAATGATAAAGCTTATTTTGCAAAACTTACCTTAAGAAATCAATTAATGTTGGACGAATAATTCTGGCACCTGTTGATAAAGAAGCTTGATAAATATTTTCTTCCATTTTTAAATTAATCATCACTTCAGCTAAGTCAGCATCCTCTGCTTTTGACAAAAGAGTTTGGATGTTGATGTTCTCATTATCTAAGCGATTTTTCATCATTTCTACTCGGTTCGCTCGTGCTCCTACTTCAGCCCATTTGGACATGACATTATCTAACACGTTATCAAGTTTACCTAGAACCGTATTGACATCCGATTGATTATGATTCATTAACGCACTTCTTAACTCTTCTAATACTTGGAAAGCATTAGGATTCGTAGCATCATTTGCCCCAAACAACTCTTTCCCAGATATATTCACTGGAATGGTAATTCCAGTCCCAATCTCAAATAAAATTTTCCCCGTATCGGGATCCGCTGTCCCTAATAGCTTAGCCGTATCCATATCATAAGGCGGTTGATCCGTTTTTTGTCCATTAAACACGTATTTGCCGTTAAATTGGCTATTCCCTATATTCACCAGTTGTTCATATAATTGTTCTACTTCCATCGCTAATGCTTCCATTGATTCATCAGAGTTCGTGCCATTTGCCCCTTGCACCGCAAGTTCTCTTGCTTTTTGCAGAACATCATTCGTTTCGCTAATCAATTTATCTGTATATTCTAACCAGGAAATAGCAGAATCCACATTCCTCTGATATTGCTCATTAGCAACAAGCTCACTACGATAGCGTAAAGCAAAACTCAAGCCAACAGGATCATCGGAAGGTTTATTAATCCGTTTTCCCGTTGCCATTTGGTTTTGCAATACTTCTAGTCTAGATAAATTCATATTAAGATTACGTAACAACTGATTATTTAACATCCCTTGTGTGACTCGCATTTCTCTCACCTGCTTTCTAATGTTATCTGCCGACGATACCCATTCCGTTAATCACCTTATCTAACATTTCATCAATTGCTGTGATCATCCGCGCTGAAGCATTATAGGCATGTTGGTATTTAATTAAATCAGCCATCTCTTCATCTAAAGAAACCCCACTTACAGCTTGTCGACGATGGTCAACTTGTTCAACCAATACTTTTTGACTTTCATATTGGCGAACAGCTTCCTGGGATCTAACACCCAAATTACCAACCATTGAGCGGAAGTATTCATCAGAGCTCCCGATTCCCGCGATCTTAGTATAGCGCATATCTGCGATCCATAAAGCAACTTGGTTATTCCCTTTTAATACGACCCCATTCTCTAAACGATTCGACGTCACAATTTTGGTCACATCATTGAGGATCTCTGTGTTGACTTGAATATTGCTTGCAGACATTGGCTTCGTATTATCCTTTTTTGTAAAGAATTCTATTCCCGGATTGCTATTCAAGTCATAACCCATTTGATGGAGACCATTGATACCAGGGACTTTAACCGCAACATCCTTTGTAACGGTCTGTGTAGAAGAATCATAATTTGTTGCATCTAAGCCGAGACGATTAGCCATGTTTTGGGGTAATTGGGTACCACTTGCTAATGTCAGATCTATTTCTCCCGAAACTAACCCATTCACTAAGTTATCCAACTGCGTTTGAATCTTTTCTACTTCTTCGATCGATTGCAAATATCCATGTACTTCTCCGCTACTAAAAACATCTTTCAATGTTTGCGTATTTGGTGTAAGATCAGTAATCGTCTTTGTCTCTGGATCATACAAAAATCCTTTCAATGCGGATGGATTTGAAGAATCCATGTATACCTGGTTTGCATGATTCGCTTTTACCAATTGTGTTCCATTTGACAATGTAATCGTATACCCGCTATTATCCTTTTCATCCTTCACGGTGATATCGATTAATTTAGACAATTGATCGGTTAAGAGATCACGCTGATCACGTAAATCATTAGCATGATCACCTTGGGCCTCTACTTGATAAATTTGCTCATTTAATTTGGCAATCTGCGTGAGAAGGGTATTCACTTCACCAATATTCTCGATCTGTAGTTCTCCATTTGCATCGATTGACCCTGAACCTAATTTTACTTTCAAACTTTCTACGAGATCAGATTTTAAATCTTCTAGCTTCTGAGCCACATCGTTAAACGCATCGGTCATTGCAACAGCTCTTTCAATAACAACCGATCTAGCAGTGAGATTATCCGGTTGCCCTGCTAAATCTTGCCATGCATTCCAAAAATGATCGATGACGGTACGAATTCCATAATCGGAAGGTTCATTAATAATTGCTTCTAATTTTTCAAAGGTGCTTTGACGGACTTCCCAATCACCAAAGTTTTGGTTTTGATTGCGAAATTGTCCGTCCAGATAAGAGTCTCTTAATCGACGAATGTTGGAATAATCGACACCTGTTCCCAATTGTCCAGGTGAAGTACTTCTTGTCCAAGCAAGAGCCTCCATTGGCTTTGAAGCGACAAAATCGACTACTTGTCTTGTATATCCTTTTGTATTCGCATTTGCAATATTATGTCCAGTCGTCTGAATAGCTGTTTGTGCAGCAAATAACCCACGTTTCGCTGTTTCTAAACTATGAAATGTGGAACGCATTTCTTCCACTCCTTCCCTTTGTTCATGCTTTTTGATCAAAAAAACCTCGACGAGATCCAACCGTTTGTGGCTTTACTGAGATCGGATTTCCATAAGTATAAGAATTCTTGGGTTCTCCCATCACCGTTTCAATTGAATTAGAAATGTAATCGAGTGATTGCTGAATTAACAAGGAATTCAAATCATTTAACTTCTGAATCTCTTGAATGACTTCAGTAAGTTTTAAACGTATTTGTTGAAGCTGTTCTTTTTCCTGGGGCGAAGTCATCATTTTGACTAGATCATTCATGGTTACTTCTTGCAAAACAATTCCTTTTTCTTTTAATAGTTGTTCAACAGCAGCGATTCTCTCATCTTCCAACTTGCCAACCCGTTTCACCCATTGAGATTCCACATTCATGATTCTAGATAATTCTTCTATATTTCCTTCAATCAGAATTTGCTTCTTATTTTTCGCAATTTCAAGCATTTCTGTATGCGCTTGATAAAGATCTCTCATTACATTCATCAATAATTGAAAATTAGACATTTCTCTTCCCCCTGATCCCCGATTTACTTCAACCAATCAAGAATCTTATCGGCCACTTTCTTGGGATCAATGGTATAAGTTCCCTTTTGAATCTGTTCTTTGATCTGATTGATTTTTTCGCGGCGAGTCAGATCCTTAGACTTCTCTAGGAGTTCTTTTGCTTCTTCTGAAATGGAAACCTGATCTTTCTTTTCTTCGCTTTTCTTTATATCTTCTTTTTTCTGGTTCATTTTTTGGTATTGATTGATCCCCTGGATTCGATTAATATCATTGATCCTCACTGATACCACTCCTTTACAATAAAAAAGCCGACACATAAGGTTTACCTTATATATCGACAAATGAAAGAAAAATATTTAGTGGTTTTCTCTATTTTTCATTTTCTCATTTAATCTTTCCCTAAAAAGTCTCGGCGAAATCCTATCCCTTTACTTTGTTCTTCCTTCATGGTTTGCATTTCAATGGCTTGCTTGATTCCCTTCTCTAATCGACTTCGACAACTTGGACATAGTTTCCCTTCACGAATCGGTTCTCCACATGACTCACACGGGTAAGTCATATTTGGCAATTCTGCAATGGAAATTCTACCTTCTTTGATGAATTTGGTAATCTGTTTCACGCTAACTTTTGTTGCTTCACTTAACTCGTAAAGATTCACAAGCCGATGTTCACGGATATATTCTGCACATCGTTGATACTCTTCTTCGATCTCTCGATCACAAGCAGGGCAAACATCCTTAGTCCCCTTAACAAAAACCTTTCCACACCGTGGGCAGTTTTGCAGATTTCCTATTCCCATCAACGGTTCCTCCTCAAACTCTTCTTAAATAAAAGTGTAGCGAAAAAGTGAAGATTTGTCATGAGATCATTTTACGTTAAATGGTAAGTAGTTTATGCCCTGGCTAGGGTAAGAGTATAAACCTTGCTTGCACCGGAATGGGCTAACACTTTAGCACATTCATTCAGGGTTGCACCAGTTGTATAGATATCATCAATCATGAGAATCGTTTTCCCTTGGATTTGTCCGATGATTTGTTCTTTCACTTGAAACGCATTTTCTATTTCAGAAAAGCGTTCCCATTTCCCACTTTTACTCTGTTTATGGGTTTCTTTCACTCGTTCTAAACTATTCACCACCGGAATCCCGATCATCCTGCTTAGGCCCATCGCAAGTTGTTCCGCTTGGTTAAAACTTCGCTCTTGTAAACGGTTGGGATGTAAGGGGACATATGTGATCACATCAATCGAAACATTTTGATAGTATTGGTCATACGCCAGCTTAAGTAAGCGACTAAACACGATGGATAGGCTTTCTTTTCCTCGATACTTATATAGAGCAATGGAATCCTTCATAAATTCGTTATACAGTACTGCACTCCGATTCATAACAATCGTATGGTTAGATTGATATTGACAATCAAGACAGAGGTAAGGATCAGAGGATTGGTTTATTTTTGTCGATGCCACATGATCCAGTGGTTTATGACAATGGTGACAATAGGGGAAAGGAGGAATTTCCATTTGTTCTTTGCAAGTCATACAGATGTCTTTCATTTGTGACAAATGATGGGATACATCTGTAGTATGTCTGGCGATGGGCTTTTCACATAACAAGCACTTTTGCTCTGGAAAGAGCAAATCATGAAAAAAGGACCGAAGCAAAACCTTTAATTCCATACCCTCTCCCCCATTACATCTCACACAACATTTTGCAAACTATGCTAAAAAAGCTTAACAACCAATAAAAGAACCATGACCCAAATAAGGAAAATCACGATCATTCCTATCCAGCTTTTTGGATGTTTCATATCTTTTGCTTTCTCCCGATATTCTTCGATCACTTCTTTGGGGATTAAACGTAAGGCGAACAAAATCCCTAATGGAATCAAAACCAAATCATCCAAATAGCCTAAAATGGGAATAAAATCAGGAATCAGATCAATCGGGCTAAAGGCATAGACTAAAACCATGGCCGTCCATAGTTTTGCATACCAAGGAACCCTTGGATCGCGATAAGATAGATAGAGAACCATCAGTTCCAATTTGAGTTGTTTCGCGCGTCGTTTCCAATCCATTTTCCCCCGTTTCTCTTTTTGTTGTAACATACCTTACTCCTTTCCGAAGCCAAACCATTACTTATTAACAGTCGTGAACTTAATCCTCTGGTATTAAAACCTTATGTAGATCTTGGAAAAATGTGAGGATTCCGATATCGCTGACTGGGATGGAGAAACGCGAAAAATCGTGGATAGTCGTAAGAATGACATTGTCGCTCCCCTTTATGCTTCCTCTTTCCCTTGACCAATGGCAATCGCTTTTTGTAATAAATCAGGATTAATTTCTCGCTCAAGCAACTCCATATTTTGCTTAAAACGCTCAATGCTCTTCGTTCCAATAAGGACTGAACTGATTCCCTCTTCTTGATAAAGAAAATGTAAAGCAAGGGCGTGTAAAAGTTCTCCATCATGATTTACCAATTGTAATAAACGTTGAACTTTCTCCTTTTCAGGGAATTCAGTATCCATTAAGCCCAAGACTTTTGACGTTAATAATCCCCGTCCAATCCCTGTACGGATCAAAACACCGATGCCTTTTTCTTTTGCCAATTCGATGTTCTTCTTATTGACTTGATTAAGCAGATGATATTCCATTTGCATCACATCAAAATCACCAGATTGGATTAATCGGGTCGCTAATTCTCCATCAATGGATGCACCTAGGAAACGAACTTTCCCTTCCTTTTGCGCATCTTTCATTGCTGCTAATGTTTCTCCCTCTTGAATCACCTTTTCTGGATCCGGGCCAAAATGGATCTGGACTAGATCGATCACATCAGTATTTAATAAGCGCAAACTGCGGTCAATCGATTCTTTTACCGCCTTGTAAGAAAAATCATAATAAGTATAAGGTTCGTTACTATGTTCACCACATTTGGTTGCTAGAATATATTCGTTCCTCCGGTGGGAGATGTACTTACCAATTCGCTCTTCGCTCCGATGATAAGCCCTTGCCGTATCGATTAAGTTCACACCTAAATCTAAAATCGCATTTAACACTCGTCCCGCTTCTTCTTCATCTGGACGTTTTTTTTCTTCTGCACTTCCATATCCCCAATCACGTCCTATGGATAATGCTCCAAAGCCAAAAAAAGTAACTTCTGTATTCATGCGTTCGATTCTACGTTTCTCTAGTGCTTTCATTCGCACGACTCCTCCTTCAATACTTATTGTTTTCATCAAAATTATACCATTTTTTGTTGCTTATCTGATTTTTTGCCAACTGATTCATTCTTTCTATATGACGTTTGGCTTTGACCATCTCTTTTGTTTTTGTTTCAGCAAGAAACCAGACAAGCCCATCTGGATAACTCCCAGACCTGCCAACTCGACCAGCGATTTGCACCAATGTGGCTTCATTAAATACTGCCGAATCAGCACCTAAAACAAGAACATGGACATTTGGCACCGTAACTCCCCGTTCCATAATCGTCGTGGTTACAAGGAACTGAATCTCTCCTTTACGAAACCGTTCCACTTTTTGCTCCCGCATAGGATCACTTGCATAAACACCCTCGATCTTTTCTTCAGAAAACCAGTCGCGTAACTGCTTCATCCAGATCTTAACTAATCGAACTTCGGGAACAAAAAGAAATGCTTGTCCTTTTCTTTTCTTTACTTCTGCAATAAATTCCTCCATGATTTGAAATGGCTTCTTTTGTTTTAATCGTTTCCACAAATCATTGATATATTTCAACTCTGGAACAGGAAGGGGATTCTCATGATAACGAATAGGAAGCACAGCTACATCAATTTCATGATGTTGAATACGATCGAGCCAATCTTTTGAAGGTGTCGCTGTTAAATAGATGAGTTTGCCATCGTTTTTTCGTGCCCGACGGACAACACGCTGTAAGATAGGATCCCCATGATAGGGGAAAGCATCCATTTCATCAATGATTACCAAATCAAAAAACTCAACAAATCTCATCGTCTGATGTGTTGTGGCTAAGTACAATTGACCATGATTCCAACGCTCGGAACTTCCTCCATAAAGACTTACAATCGGGAGTTGAGGAAAGGCTTGACGAAACCTCGGGGTTAATTCTCGAATCACATCTTTCCGTGGTGAAGCAAGTAGTATTTTGTAACCTTGAATTATTCCCTCTTGAATCGTCGGGAAAATCATTTCTGTTTTCCCCGCACCGGTTACTGCCCAGATTAACAGTTCTTGAAAATTTTGTTGACGAATAAAGTGAACCGCATGTTGCGCTACTCGTTCTTGATGTGACGTTAACTGAAAGTGGGAGGTGATGGCAACGGTGGAAATCCCTCGCTGGCAATGATCTTTCCTTAATTCCATCTTCTGCATCCCAAAAGCTGTAAATTGAAGCAAAGGTGTACAAGTTTTGCTCCTGCCCATCGCAATACATTCTTCACAAGTGGCACAAGCTTCACCACAACTGGCACAAGGTTGAACGTGCACCTTTTCTATCGAACCACAGCGATGACAAATCGGTCTTGCCGAATGAAGGGGTGAAGAAACACCAGGCGTAACCTTTACTTCTCCTACTAAAATCCCATATTGCAATATCTGATAAAAAGAATCATCGAGATTAATCCCTGGAATTCCTTTTAACTCATCCAGTAGCAATTGTTTCCCCGTGACAAAAGGGGTAATTTCTTCTTTCCATTTTTCATAAGAAATAGCAAGGTCAGTAATCTTCTCGAGTAAGTTCTCCTTCAAAAAGAGAACATCATAAACTTTTGGTATACCAAGTTTTTCATGACACCGCCTGATTTGACTACGTTCCACTCCTTCTCTCCGCTCTCTTCTACCAAAAACAAAGAATCTCTTCTTTTTCATCCCATCCTTGAGACATCGAATCAATGCCTGAGCTGTTCCTATGGAAAGGGGAGGGGAAATGACGATGATTTCTTTCACCTGTTGGCTGGCAAAATAAAACTGGTCCACATCTAGATCAAAACTAAATCTGAAGTTGTAGGTTTTACTTTCTTCAACCAAATAAACGATACATTTTCTCATTCAAATCCCCCATTACCGTCGTGCTATTTCTCCGCTTATGGAATATATAAACCTAACAGTTGGTAGGAAACATGTGGGTTAGTATCTTCCTATAAATAAAGGTTTGTATATTCCATCGCGCTCCTTCATCCGTGCCCTTCTATGAATAAAGATGAAGGAGAGAAGGGCACTTCTGAAAGTCGCAACTTATGGAATATACAAACCTCCTAAATGATAAATGGAGAAAGTTATTCCAATGTTAAACGTAGAAACGGTTTCTTAATGACTACTTCTTATACCAAGCAATACCAATTGTGCCTGGACCTGTATGGGCACCGATGACTGGCCCAAAATCAGAAATATTTCCCTCAATATTAGGATAGGTACGTTCGATTCTTTCTAATAGTTCTTTTGCCTCATCGCTCACATCTGCATGAACAACAGAGAGTCGAATTGGGGCTCCATCCCCAGCATCTTGATCCAATAACTGTAAAATACGGGCAATCGCCTTTTTCTTTGTGCGAATTTTTTCAAAGGGGACAAGCTTTTTGTTCTCAAAGTGAATAATCGGTTTAATCTTTAACATACTGCCTATTAAGAATTGAGCTGCATTTAAACGGCCTCCACGGTGAAGATAAGATAGATCATCTACCACAAAATAAGCCTTTAAATTCCCAACCATCCATTCAATTCGTTCAACGATTTCTTCAAGTTTTTTCCCTTCCGCAACCATTTTGGCCGCTTCAATTACCATAAAACCTAAACCATAACAAGCACTTTCCGAATCGAGGACAACTACTTCAATTCCCTCTACCATTTGTGCAGCGGTTTGTGATGTATTCATCGTACCACTAATTCCACTAGATAGATGAATCGCTATGGCTTGATCATAATCTTTCGCTAGGCGTTCATAAAGGGCAATAAAGTCACCAATTGCTGGTTGGGAAGTAGTGGGTAATTGGTCACTTTCCCTTAAGCGCTGATAGAATTCCTCAGTGGTTATCTCTTTTCCTTCTTTAAATGATTGATTTCCAAAATTCACAGATAATGGCACAACATGAATCCCATAACGGTCAATGATATCTTGGCTCAAGTAAGCGGTACTATCGGTAACAACAGCGATCTTTGACACGTTTTTCACCTCTATTCTGTTTTACACCATCATAACATCGGCTACAATTCATTATATCATGTTCATGAAAAAAGAAAATTAGAACAATTTCTTTGCAAGAAATAGATCCCCCTTACTGATTTTCTGCTCACGAATCCATCCTGCTTTTACCTCCAATACATCAGTAGCTTGCAAAACCCATTTCCCTATGGTCCATGGTTTCATCTCTTCATAAAGATCCACAACTCGAAACAACAAGCCGTTTTCTTTTTTCCCTACCCTCCGCAAATAAACCACATCAATGGAAAAACGCATCCAAAACATATGAATTTGTTTTGTTTTCGTTAAAAGTAACCCATCATATTCACCGAGAGATTTTTGAAACATCAATCCTTTCAATCGTCGAAAAAAAGAGTTGGCCACTAAGATTTTCTGACCAACTACTTCCTTTGTTTCATCGTTCATCATTGTCCATACTTCCATTTTCGTTCACCTATTTCATAAAGGTATGAATGATTTGAATCACTGCGGGTCCTAAAACGATGATAAAAATCGCAGGAAAAATAAAAAAGACAAGGGGAAACAAAATTTTAATCGGTGCTTTCATTGCTTTTTCCTCAGCCCGTTGCCGCCTTTTTTGCCGCATATCTTCAGCTTGAATCCGTAAAACATTACCAATCCGAATTCCTAATTGGTCCGCTTGAATCATCGCCCCGACAAATTGCTTCATATCATCGGTGCCTGTACGATTGCCAAGATTACGCAGTGCTTCCCGGCGGCTTTTTCCCATCTTCATCTCTTGCAGCATTTTATGAAATTCATCGGCCAAAACCCCATTGGTTTTCTCCACGACTTTGACAATCGCCGCATCAAAACCAAGGCCTGCTTCCACACTAACGGTTAAAATATCTAAGACATCAGGTAATCCTTTCTCAATAGCATCAATTCGTTGATCTCGTTTTCGTTTTAAATAAAAAATTGGAGCAAGATAACCAATGATCCAACCGATAATGTTCATGATGATCTTTAGACTCCATTGATTTTGAAAAAAAGATAAGAAGGTAAATAAACTGCCAAACCCAAGCCAAAACACCATTCGCCATGTCATCCATTCTTGCAGGGTAAAATGATGAGGGTGTCCAGCAGCAGATAATAATTGTTGTTCCCTCAATTTTAACGCATAGGGGGTCCATTTCATCACCGACTTCTCGATTTTATGAAAAAGGGGTTTTACAAGCCGCTCTTGAAAAGGCAAAGAATACGGGTCTTTTTCCCCTTTTTCTTCTTGCAAAGGTGCATGAATCTCTTCAATTCGCTTGACGATCTTTAAGCGAGTTTGAAATAATAATTTCAAGAGC
Source organism: Tepidibacillus sp. LV47 (assembly GCF_048381575.1). Classification (NCBI taxonomy): domain Bacteria; kingdom Bacillati; phylum Bacillota; class Bacilli; order Caryophanales; family Bacillaceae; genus Tepidibacillus; species Tepidibacillus sp. LV47. Next base: position 225,525 of record NZ_JBLWIF010000002.1, on the reverse strand, counting down.
AGATAAAAAAAGAAACTGGTCAACATCCCGATCATGAAGAAAAATAAAAGGGGTTGATTCATCGCTCACACCTCAATTCTCGTAATCTTTTGAATCATCCATGCACCAATGATTTGTCCTAAAACAGCGATGATTAGCATCGCCCATCCTAGAGGGTTAACAAATAAAGGCTTAATGTATTCAGGATTGGATAATCCAAGAAAGATCCCAAGCCCAACGGGTAAGACCATAAAAATGATCATCGACATTCTTCCTTGAGCAGTTAGCGATTTGATCTCTCCTTGGATGCGAATCCGTTCTCGGATGGTTTCCCCGATCGTATCTAAGATCTCAGAAAGGTTGCCGCCAACCTGTCTTTGAATTAACATTGCTGTAACGATGAGATCTAAATCTTGACTATTCACCCGTTGATTGAAATGGATGAGCGCCTCTTCCGTTGGTACCCCTAAACGCATTTCTTGCAACATTCGCTGTATCTCTTCTGATAAAGGGGGAGCCATTTCTTGGGACAACAGCTCTAAAGCTTGGATCAAGGAATACCCTGCTTTTAGGGAGTTGGAAGTCATATTCACCATTTCGGGAAGTTGACTTTCTAATAAGCGTTTTCGTTTTTTGATCACACGTTTTAGCCAAATCGTTGGAATAATCCAAGTAACTCCTCCAAGCCAAATTCCCCGTTCGATATGCCAGCCAGCGATGACCGTACCTACAATCGCACCAAGAGCTATAAATAAAAAGATAAAAACCATAAATTCCGATGATTTCATTAAAAGATTAGCCCGTTTTAATTCAGTTTGCAGCTTCGCATCGAACATCCGCAGCCATTTCATCTTCAGAAAGACACGCTCAACAAAAAGAAAAAGAAAAGAATGCTTTTCTTTCTCTTTTTTCTTTGGAATGGTTTCTTCTGTTAATTGCCATTCCTTTTTCTCAATTTCAAGAACCCGTTTACGGATGCGATTTCGACGAAAATCAAGATATTGGATCAACCAAAGGAAGAAAACAAAACTAAAGAGAAAAAAGGTAAGAAGGACGACCCAGATCATCTTTTCCCCTCCTTAAATTTTCGAAATTTACTTGATTTACTTGTCAAAGACGATATTGAAATAACTCGGGATGAATGGGAATACCTAGGGATTGGATCTTTTCTAATGATTTTGGAACGATACCTGTTGGCTGGAATCGACCGATCAATCTTTCGTTTTCATCCTTTCCTAGTTGTTTATAGACAAAGATATCTTGCAAGGTAATAATATCCCCTTCCATCCCTAATACTTCGGTAATATGTGTAATCTTTCTTGAGCCATCCTTCATGCGGTTTTGGTGAACAATCAGATCAAGGGCAGAAGCAATCTGCTCACGGATCGCACGAACAGGCAAATCCATCCCTGCCATCAAAACCATGGTTTCTAGACGCGCCAACATATCCCGAGGGGAATTGGCATGTCCTGTGGTTAGTGAACCATCATGCCCCGTATTCATCGCTTGTAACATATCTAATGCCTCTCCGCTTCGCACTTCGCCAACAACAATGCGATCCGGTCTCATCCGCAAACTGTTTCGAACCAGATCTCTCATCGTAATTGCACCTTTCCCTTCAATGTTTGCAGGGCGAGTCTCCAATGTCACCACATGATCTTGCCGTAATTGCAGCTCGGCAGCGTCTTCAATGGTAACGATTCGTTCATCTGCAGGGATAAAAGAAGACAATACATTGAGAGTCGTCGTTTTTCCGCTTCCTGTTCCTCCAGAGACAATGATGTTCAATCTCGCTTTTACGGCTGCTTCAAGAAATTTTGCCATTTCTTCCGTTAAGGTACCAAAGCGAATCAAGTCTTCGATTTGCAATGGGTCTTTGGAGAACTTCCGAATCGTGATACAAGGACCTTTGATCGCAAGAGGCGGAATGATCGCATTGACCCTTGAACCATCTGGTAATCTCGCATCAACCATTGGCGAACTCTCATCAATTCTTCGCCCAAGGGGTGACACGATTTTTTCAATCACTCGCATGACATGGGCATCGTCACGAAATTGAACAGGAGCTAATTCTAGTTTTCCTCTCCGCTCCACATAGACCTGTTTTGCATGATTGACCATGATTTCCGAGATCTCATCATCCTTAAGTAAGGCATCAATGGGGCCAAATCCGCGAATCTCTGCAATCAGATCGTGAATGATTGATTCTTTTTGCTGCCTTGTTAGGGGTTCTTCGATTCCAGCAAGAATTGATTCGATCAGTTTGCGAATCTCATCTTCATTTTCAGCTGATTCATCGGACATAGGTTCACTCCCTAATTCTTCAAGCAATTGATCATGAATTTTTTGTTTTAATTCTTTAAATGGATCTTCCATTATCATCTCTTTTGCTGCGATGGTCTTTTGATTTGCCCCTATCTTTTGCTTTTTTGGCTGTGACAGGAGTTCTTGTTTCTCTTCTTTTCCTTGCAGCCGTTTAAGTAAAGACATTGTTTTCACCCCCTGTTATGCCCGTTTTTTCTTCCAAGCAAATCGACTAAGCCAAGACTCCGATTTCTTCCGTTCATCTTCTGCCAGAATCATCTGAACCAATTTGTTCATTTGTTTTGCCCATTTGCTTCCTGGTTTCATCTCCAGTAAAGGTTCGCCCCGATTGATGGAAAGATCTGCATATTTATCTTCTGGAAGCAAGATATATGGTTCCATGCCAAGCGCTGTCTTCATATCTTTTGGTTTTATCCCAGTATCTAGATCAGCGCGATTAATGATAAGTCTTACTCGATCGGTCGGATAATTTAACGTATCCATCACTTCTAAAACGGTACGATTGTGTCGTAACACAGGGACATTTAAGGTATTCACTAATAGGGTCAGATCGGATGAATCTAAAGCCAAAACAGGGTCGGTTAATTGAGCAGGGGTATCCACAATGATATAATCATGGGTTTCTTTTAAGAGGCGTAAGATTTTTTCCACATGTTTGCCTGTAATGATCTCGCTTTGTTCTGGACGAAGAGGAGCGGCTAGTACCCGAACCCCTGATTTCGTTTCCAATAGATAAGGGAGTAAAGATTCTCCATCCAACTTCTCAATCTCTTGTACCACGTGGTAAATGGTTTCTTTTACTTTCAAATTAAACATGGAAGCGATATCACCAAACATCAGATCAAGATCAAGAACAACGACCTTTTTATTCAGTTGGCTTAATCCTGATGCAAGATTCGCAGCAATGAGACTCTTGCCGACTCCCCCTTTGCCACTGAACACCGTAATGATCTTTGGGCTCCTGACATAGCCTTGATCTAAAATCTGATAAGCATAAACCTGCACCGCTCTTTGTTTATTTTTCTCATAAACGGTAATGACCGTTTGAATTAATTCATCAGGGGAAAAGGGTTTGATAAGATATTCCTTCGCTCCTGATAGCATCGCTTTACGTAGATAGTCTTGTTCTCCTTGAACCGAAATCACAATCACATTGGCTGATGGACATTTCAAACTGATTCTTTCTGTGGCCTGAATCCCATCCATATCAGGCATATTAATATCCATCAAGATCACATCTGGCTTATATTTACAAGCAAGGTCAATCGCTTGATAACCATTTTCTGCTTCTCCTACTACATCAATCCGATTTTCAAAAGATAAAGCCCTGCGAATATTCATTCTTGTCTCTTGAATATCATCAACAATTAACACCCGTATCCAATCCGTCATATTAATCACTCCTAAGGTGTAAAAAGATTTTGATTCGTGACGCCACCAGTTGCTGGCTGATCGTTCTCATTGATAGGGCGTAAAATCAGCCGAATACTACCCCTTTCTTCCGTAAAGGTTAGTTTTTCTGCATCGTGGGGTTTCACCGCTAATGTAATCGTGTCGATCTGTTGTTTTTTCTCTTTTTCTTCTTCTTGCTTTTCATCTCTTTGACTTCCTACTGCTAACACAAGTACATTTTGTAAAATCATTCTTGATACATCTTTTTCAGGTATGGCTCCTTGCATGATTTTTTGATCAAAGGTTCCAATCACATCCACATAATCACCTGCGTGTATAAATCCGCCAACACCCATCACAGAATTGTATTGCAATGTAATCGCTCGATACCCTTTAGGAATCGAGTAAGCAAGGTGAGACTTTTGATACTTTTCATCAGCTAGACGCTGGTGAACAATAGGTTCCCCGGAATAGATCGTCTCTTTCGCTATCTTGCCAATGATCTCTTTAATATTGGTATATGTAGATTGAGGGATTGCACTCCCTTTCATTTCTTTTACTTCCACCATTTCATTGGTAATTTCCGTTTTTGGTGCAATGGTAACCTTGGCAACGACCACTTTTTTCGTCGGTTCAAGGGATTGACTTACTGTTTCAACTCGTGATAAATAGAGATAAATAAAAAAAGTCGTTACGATCCCAAGAAATAATGCCAGTAAGAATAAGCGCCGGTTGGTTATTTCCATTTCTTTCTCTCCCTTACTCCACTAATTTCACCGCATATAAGCCAATATCATGTTGATTCTCATCATTCCAATCACCTGAATAAATCGTTTTTAAGAATCTTCCTGTGACATATGATTGATTACCATTACCCCCAACTTCCTCCAAGTAAAACGCTGCAAAGCCAATGATCGTTACCTTATCTCTCCCCTTTAGATTGACGTCATCAATAACAGGCAGATAGATCACTCGTTTACAGTTTCGATTCTTTTTCGCTAGTTCATAGGTTTGACAATCTGAACTAAGTTTGATTCTCTCTGAGATGGCCCTTTCTGTAGGCCCAGACATATTTCCCGGCTCGGTATCGACCACATCGCCAATACTCAACACCCCTTCGTAACCATTTAAAAGATTCTCCTCATAATTAGAAGCACCTCTTCCGCCAAGAGCAAGGGGGCCAAAGTTGCCATTTGCTGCATGTTGGGGATCGTATTTTAACGTATAAAGAGAACCATAAGTAAATCCGTAGTTTTCTTCTTCTGGGTTCGGTGCTTTTACGGCGAGAGGAACAATTCCTCTTGCGCTCGACAATGGCTTCATTTGGGCTGAGGCTTTGGCCTCCACCACTGTATGGTTGAAACCAAAAATTTTAGCGAAGAAAAAAGGAACCTCTTTCTTCCCTGTCACTGTGATCTTATAATCCCCTTCAAAGGTAATCGCAGGGTTATTAACTCCATTTTCCATGGCATATTGGATTGCTGTTTCCTTTGCTTGAGTGGTTCCATTTACCAATTCTTGTGCTCCAGATAAAGCTGCCGCATCTACCCCATCGGAAAGTCTTTGTCTTTCTAACATGACATATCCTAAGTCGATGACCATAGCTGCCATGCCTAGGATGACAGCCATAGCAAACAGAATGATCACCGAAATATTCCCTTTTTGGTTATTCAACTCGCATCACCGTCTTTGCGGATATGGGAAAAGGGTTAGGTAAAATCTCTCCCCATACGGGCGCCCATAAAGGAACTTCATAATCGATACTCACTTCAATCTTTCCCCCTCTTTGCCGGTATTCGTATGAAGGGGAAATGATGATGGTGAGATTATTTGGCTCTAAAGAATAAGTCTTTTCTTCGATAATTTGTTTAATTTCCATATCTGTTGCCCAAACGGAGCCATATCTTGCTCCATCTCTTGAGGCATTTTCGATCATGAGATATGAGTAAAAGATATGTCCAAATTCGATGATTCCTAATAATAGCAAAAGAAGGATAGGAGTAACTAAGGCAAACTCAACTAAGGATTGGCCTTGTTCTCCTTTTAATCGGGATATAATCAACCTTTTCAATTACCTAACCCCCCCTCGACACTTTCCATAAGGAGCAACTTTTGGTTTATTCAGTATAAATAAGGCCCTACTCGGAGGAGGTAGGGCCTTTATAGGGTTAATTAGTTTGTACCAATGATTTTATCTTTTACTGAATTAAACATATTACCAAGATTTGTACCCATCGCTGCTAAAGCACCAATGACAACGACTGCAATAAGGGCGATGATTAAACCATACTCTACCATCCCTTGCCCTTCTTCATTTTTTAGTGCTTCCTTTGCTCTTAACTTCCAATCCAACTGTTTTACCCATAATTTTGTGAAAAACTTTTTCATTTGACCATTCCTCCTTTTCATATCGGCTCACTGGTATTCGGAGTAGCACGAATGGTGCATAAATGGTCTGACTGCTTAGTCTACGAAAAAAACTCCTCACGTTGCTGAGGAGTTCGTATATGTAACGAAGCAATCAGCAACCTGGCGATCATCGTTCATTTTGAACTTTAGACCCATGGCTTTGCGTCCTACCCTTTCGAGTAGTTTGCCTTTATTGATTGTTCTGTTTTGAGCCTTTCTTTTCTTTCATTGTATGAAGAAGTATAAGATTTGTTATCTTTCTAACCTCCTATTTTTTGCTAGGTTGAAATACTTGTTTTTATTCGTTTTTCCAAAAGATTTACGCAATTTAATCCCTTTTTCCTCCTCTAATGAACCTACCGGCATATTCGAATCGCTGAATTTCCCCTTGTTTGCTCCTTTTATCATAGTCCATTAGATCAATAATTTGTACTTGTTCACCGTTTCCTCTTATTTCTTCCACAATTCTCCCTATGTTCATCTCCATTTCTGTCATTTCTTTTACTTGAATAACTCTTACTTGAAACGATTTATAGGTCAAACGGTGGATGATCTCCAGCGTGTCATCGCTGGAACCAAAATCCATAATCGTGATCTTGATTGGCTTTCCATCTGTGCATTCATTAAACCAAAGGGAACGAATCACCCATTCAATAATCGATTGATTATCTTTTGCCAATATCAGATAATGAAGGTTTTCCTTCTCTATCTCCTTCGCTAACTTCATGCAAAAATGGGAATATAAAAATCGAAAGCCAAGGAGAACGATTCCATAGAGGCATATGATCCATAAAACTAAAGAAAGCATAGCGGCCCCCTCCTTACTAGAGTATATGCCTCTATGCTTTCTCTGGTTCGAGAAACGCCTTCACGTTCCATTAGGAAATATGTACCCAACCATTTTTGATCGCAGTAATCACTGCTTGCGTGCGGTCTTGGACATCCATTTTTTGCAAAATATTGCTTACATGATTTTTTACTGTTTTTTCACTGATAAACAATTTCTCACCAATCTGGCGATTACTGTTTCCTTCCGCTAAGAGTTGAAGAACCTCCATCTCTCGTTGAGTCAATATTTGACGCCAATCTGGTGCTTTATTGACAAAAACGGGTTCATGTTCACGATCATGAAGAAGTTCTTTGTTGCTCAATCGCCGATATTCATCAACCACTTTTCCCGCCACTTGCGGATGAATATAGGCATTTCCTTTGGCTACAGAACGAATCGCTTCAATTAAAGCCATTGCTTCCATGTCTTTTAACAAATAGCCAGAAGCTCCTGCTCTTAATGTCTCAAAAACATACCCTTCATCATCATGAATCGATAAAATAATCACTTGAGATTCAGGAAAGAATTCTTTCACTTTTTTTGTTGCCTCAACTCCATTCATAGCCGGCATATTGATATCCATCAGAATCACATCAGGAAGATCTTTGTCATATTGTTCCAGAATCTCTTCTCCATTGGAACATTCAGCAATAACTTCCATATCTTCTTCTAAATTAATAATCCTTTTGATCCCCTCTCGAAAAAGCTGATGATCATCCGCAATTAAAACGCGGATCTTACGCTTTGAGTTCATTTGTCTTTCCTCCTACTTTCCTTTATTTGAATGACAAATGTCACAGTGGTTCCTTTATTTTTCTCTGATTGGATATCCATTTTCCCTTCTAAGAGTTGCACTCTTTCTTTCATCCCCATAAGCCCAAAATGTCCATGTTCTTTATTCACTTCATCTTTAGTAAAACCTACCCCATCATCTTTTACCATTACCTTAATGTAATCATCCTGTAAGTCAACAGCAACAAGAACGTTAGCAGCATTCGCATGTTTGACGACATTGTTTAAAGCTTCTTGAATTAAACGAAAAATAGCGACCTCCATCATCGATGGCAACCGACGTTCTCTTCCTTTTAACTGTAAATCTAAATGAAAATTCTCCCTGGATGCCAGCTCCTGAGTGTATTTCCGCAGGGTTGGAAATAAGCCTAAGTCGTCTAAAGCCATCGGCCGCAAGTCAAAAATAATTTTGCGAACATCGGCTAAACTCTGACGAACCATCCCTTTTAAGTCCCGTAATTCTTTTATCGCTTGCTCCAGTTGCTGATGAAGAAGAAAACGTTCAGCAATTTCCGTACGCAAAACCACATTGGCCATCGATTGCGCTGGACCATCATGAATCTCTCTTGCTACTCTTTTTCTTTCTTCCTCTTGTGCTTGAATAATTTTTAACCCATATAATTGACGATATTGTGCCGATTCGATCACTTCTGATACTTTAAACAAATCACCAGACAAATAGTCATTAACGACACTAATCTGAGTCATTAACATTTCTGCACGCTCAATCATTAATTCAATATTTCGCAAACTTAGTTGCAACTCATTGCGACGGGCTTTTAGATTGCCTTCTCGTTCTCTTGCGATATATAAGCTAACTTGCAATTCATTCGCTTCTTCATATGCCTTTTGAATGTCTTCTTCCGTAAACTTTTTAAAATTCCGACTCATATGAGCTAAGTTCATTCGCGCACGGCGGTATTTTTCTTCTAAAGCATCAACATCTTCAATTACTTTTTTTATTTCTATATCCAACATCTCTAAGTTTTGTAGTATTTTTTCCCTTTCTTCCCTTGAATTCTCAGTAATTTCGAAGATTAATTTTTTGCTGTTTTCGATCGCTTCTATCGTTTTTTTAAAGACGCTTTCTAAAGTTTGACTATCAAATTCTTTCTCTGTCAAAGATATTACACCCCATCCGAGCTTATATAATTTCATTGTAACACATCATTCACTTCTTAGACACGCCTGCAATCTGGCCTATGATTCACTATTTTCTAGTCCATTAGACCTAAATTAATTTGATTATAATAAAAATTCGTGTTATTCCATCGTATTCTTGGGGTAGGAAAGAAAAAACCGCTGGTTAAAATTTAACCAACGGTGATCTATGAAATCGAATGTTCACTTTAACATTTCTAATACAACCTTATCAGAAACAGCTCCCTTTCCGCCCAAAATATCAAAATTTAAAATATTCCTCTCATCAATCAATTCACGAGTACTATTAGGAAGCTGATTCGGCATGGTAAGAATCATAGGGGATAAATTCTTTGCAGCTAATACTGCTCCTGTTAATGCATCTGCAAATTGAGTTTCAGCTCCAGTTGCTACATATACACTTTCAGTAGATGCATCTACCTTTCGTATAATTTCTACTGCTGTTTGATAACGATCTTGTCCAGCAATTCGATATGGTGAAGGCAATTGTTTGAAAACCGTATCACTGATTACCCCTGTTCCACCAACCACAATCGTTTTTTTCCTACCTTGAAGAGCTTGAAAAGTAGAAGCAGGTATCTTTTTCGTTTCAACAAGTAAGATTGGATATCCATTTATTGCTGCATATGGTGCGATTGCCAAGGCATCGGGAAAATTTAAACCATATGCAATGATGGCGATATCGGCAGGCCCAACAGCCTCAGCTATTTTTCTTGCAGTATCAAAGCGATCTGTCCCGCCCAATCTTGATACGTTCAGTCCCATATCCCTTAATTCATTTTCAATATTCGTGGATACTACACCAATGCCGCCGACAATAATTACATTTTTTGCTTTTAAGCGAACAATTTCATTTTTCGTTACTGGCGTTATTCTATTGCTTTCTGTCAAAAGTACGGGGCCGTTATATTTAAACGCTAAGGGGACTCCGGCTAAAGCATCTGCAAACCCATTATAATAGGCTAAAACGACTGTATCTGCCTTTTCCCAACCTTTTTGTGAAACTTTCACTGCTGTTTCAAAACGGTCTTTTCCAGCTAAGCGTTCATAAACCGGATAAAAAGTGGATAAAGTGTAAGGGCGGAATTGGGCACTTCCATTCGCATCTACGACTTTCAGATAATAAAACCCCGGGTCAAGGGTTAAATTAAATTCTTCTATTCCCCCTTCATAATATTCATCCCCGATATCCAAATTGTTTTTATTCTTTAATGAAATTTTATTTCTATTTCCATCAAAAACTTCTAATACGATATCTTCATCCATTGGCGGAATTACACGAAATCTTATTCTTTGCCTTTTATCAATGGATAACTTAAAAAAGTCTAAATCGCCTGGAGATGAAAGCTGTGCTGTAATTGAACTTCCCAGAGAAATTGTCTTCGCTGATTCAAAAGAATTGTTCCCTTCATAGGCATCTAAATCATATTGAACATTTTCACTGATCGCATGATTTGCATTAATGATTCCATAACCGTATGTATCATCTGCTCCAATATCCCCAATATCTCTAGCAGAATGAAGTAATATTGTTGTAACCTCATCTACCGTTAAATTTGGGTTTTTTGATAATAATAAAGCAGCAGTTGCGGCAACAATGGGACTTGCCATCGATGTACCGCTGGCGATTGCATATTGCCCATTTGGAGCCGTTGAAAGAATATTGGTTCCTGGTGCAACGACATCAATCGTAGATCCATAATTTGAAAACTGAGCCTTTTGATCATTTTCGTCTGTTGCTCCAACCGAAATCACATTCGCAAAAGAAGCTGGATACGATGGTAGATCCGTATTGTCATTTCCAGCAGCTGCTACAACTACAACTCCTTTTGCATACGCATAATCAATGGCCTCTTTTAATGCAAACCCATAATCATAAGTTCCTAAACTTAAATTAATCACCTTGGCATGATGATTAACAGCATAATAAATGCCATTTGCTATATCTTCCTCATAAGCTTCTTCTCCTGTAAAAACATTGATAGGCATAATCTTAACATTTGGTGAAATTCCAGAAATTCCCTCAGCATTATTTATGGTTGCTCCAATAATTCCAGCAACAATGGTTCCATGTCCATTTGTCTGACTTATATCAATAGGAACAGTTGGATTTACCGCATTATAATTGTCAAATAATATATTATTTCTTAAATCTGGATGGTTTATATCGACACCATTATCTATCACAGCAACATAAGTGACCGTTCCATTTTGCGGAAGTTTATCCCAAGCTTCAGGCACTTGAACTTTGGGTAAATACCATTGTTTTGAATATCCCGGATCATTGGGAATAAAAAAGGGTTTGTAAGAATAATTGGGTTGTGCATAATCTACATCAGGATCCCTGATTAATTCATTAATAAATTCTTCTATTTTTTTTCCTTTTGGAATGGATATGATCCTAGCATTTAATGGGGTCTTTTTTAGCTGATATGATTGATAGGTATTTAATTTTTTCAAAATAGATTTGCTTGGTATATTGTCCTTAAACTTAACAATCACTTCTCCTGGTTTGTATTTTGCATTTGTTCTTAAATGGAAAATCTTTTTTTCTACTAATAATCTATTATTCTCTGTTTCTATCTTCTCTTTAAGAGTTTTATTATTTTGTAAATAGGCATTTGCTTGTAAGAAGTTAAAAGGTAAGAATAACAAACATATTGAAACGAAAAAAATAATACTGTTTCTTTTCAAATATGTGATCTCCTCTCAATATTGAAGTTAAGAAAATGAGGCTGACCAGAAGGAAAAGATCAGCCATCACAAATCCAAAATAGATTGGATCAGTTAAATCACTCGAATCTTAGGCACAACTTTTTCTAATATCTCTGTAATTACAGCGGTTCGGTTGCTATTACTCTCCATCGCTAATGCATCGATTTGTTTTAGAAGTTCAGGATCAAGGCGAATACTAATGAGCTGCTTTGGAGATGGTTGGTCTGTTTTTCTAGTAAGAACAAGCATCATGATCTCTCCTCTTTTTCATATTTTCATATTTTCACTTGTATTGTAACTGTATCACGGTAAAAATACTGTCAATTTAAGTCAGAGGAGAGATTCTATTTTTGTCGATTTTACACTATTTTTTACACATCAAATCTTTTAATCAATTGTTGCAAAGAAAATGCCATTTGATTCAAGGTATTGGCTGATGCAGTAATTTCCTCCATTGAAGCACCTGTTTCTTGTGTAGCTGCTGCAATTTGTTGTGCATAAGTAGATGTTTCATCGGCTACATGTTTCACCATTTGACTGGAATGAGACATTTTTTCAATTCCTTGGACCATATCTTCTGATTTTCCTCTTGTTTCCTGAATCAACCTCGACATCTCTAAATTTGCATCATAAATCGCTTTAAATGCTTGTTGAGCCTGGGTTACATAGTCCAATCCTTGTTGAACTTCTTGTTCTCCTTTTTCCATTGATGTAATGACCTGCTCAGTTTCTTGTTGCAATCCACGGATCATTTGTACAATCTCTTCACCAGCCCTCGAAGATTGTTCGGCTAACTTACGAATTTCTGTGGCTACAACAGCAAAACCACGACCAGCATCTCCTGCTCTTGATGCTTCGATAGCAGCATTTAAGGCTAAGAGATTCGTCTGTTCAGAAACCGATTGGATAATCTCAATCACTTTTTCAATTTGTCCACTTTTTTGACCTAAAATATCAACATAACGCCCTTCTTCTTGAATCGTTTGGTTTATTTTGTTCATTTGTTCGATGGTTTCTTTTATGACATAATCTCCTTGTTCTGTGATTTCCATTGTTTGGTAAGAAGCTTGCTCAATTGATTTCGTTTTTTCATTGACATCATGAATCATTTCCATGACACGATGAAGAATGTCCTCATTTTCTTGTAAGAGCTGAACCTGTTTAGTTGTTCCTTCTGCTACGCTATTTGTCGTTTCCGCCACTTGTTCTGCTGCTTTCGCTACTTCATCGGAGCTTGTTGACAATTGTTCGGCGGACAATGTGACATTCATCGAACTTTCTTGAATATGTTGGATCAAATCCCGCAATGAACCCACCATGATATTAAACTGGGTAGCAAGTTCTCCAATTTCATCCTTATTCTTGACTTGAATCTGGCCTAATTTTAGGTTTCCTTTCGCTACTTCCGATACATGTGCTGTCACACTTCGAACAGGTCTTGAGATACTGACAGTGATGAAATAAGCAATAGTACCTGAACCAACAATTCCTAAGGGGATAATGATCCAAATCAAACCTTTGATCATACCAATTTTATCATGGACAATTGAGAGGACTTGGTTAAAATCCTTTCCTTCTGATACCCATGTTTGAATAGACACTCCTAAACCATGAATTTGATAATAAATAAATAGGACTGCAATAAAAAACATCACCATAATTGATAAAAAACCCAACCCCAGCTTCTTACCAACCGTCATAAATCGTCCCCCTTAACCCCCTAATTCATTTTCAAACCAAGAATGATATTCCAATCGTCTTTTATTCAATCATACAAGATAATGTAGAAAATTTAAACAATTATGTTTACGTATTCATAAAAGTGACAAAATGTAAAGACTGGAGTTTCAACACCAAGTTGTTTAACCATTCGACGCAAACAAAAAAGATTGCCCATGTGAGCAATCTTTCTTTATGAATTATTTTTGAAAAAATCGAGAATATTATTGACGATTACTTGAGCAATTTTATCTTGCATCGTAGGATCAGTCACTTTTTTTGCTTCATCAGGGTTAGAGATAAACCCATTTTCAATTAAGACAGATGGCATATTCGTCCATCTAGTTACATAGAGATTATGGTCTCTAGCCCCCGAAACCGTATATGCCTTTTTGAAACCTAAAGCCGAGATATCTTGAGCTAATCTCTCCGCTAAAATTTTACTCTTTTGTGCTGCTTCTGTTGGGGTTGGATCATAAACAATGACATTATTGATACTTGCACTTTTAATCGTACCATGATCGTTAAAGTAAATGATTCCATCTTCTTCCTTTACAAATGGATATTGTTTACCAGAATAGATGACATAAGCATCGTCAGTGCTCCCAGCAATCCCTGGCCGATAACTACTATAGTGAGTACTAATCCCTTGTGCATTTGGATTGGTTGAAGAATCATGATGAATACTGATAAATAAATCTGCATTTTTAGAGTTAGCAAAATCTACACGATCCTTCAATGATTGCTTCGAATCCCTACTTGTATCACGGGGTGCAATATAGAGAGTAGGTTTATACTCTTTTAGCTTCTCTGCAATACGATTCACCAATTGAAGATTAAAATCGCGTTCATCATACCCTGGAATCACTCCATCAGCTCCAGGGTCAAAAGGTCCATGTCCAGCATCCAATACGATAATTTTGCCTGCTAAAGTGAAGCTGTTCTCTGAACTCGATAACGAGATTTTAGATAGCAAGGTCTCGCTTACAACCCCTGTACCACCAAGGATTGTAAATGACGTTACCTTTTTTTCTTTAATCAAATTTAAGGTTTCTGTAGGCAACTTATCCTTGTAAGTTAAAAGCAATGGCGCATTTTCTTTTGCGGCAAGGACGGAACCCGTTAATGCATCTGCAAAGTAGTGCTCCATTCCTGTTGCAATATATATTTTAGCCGTTGACATATTTAAACTTTTTACAATAGCTACCGCTGTTCCAAAACGATCCTTTCCATAAATGCGCCTTGGTGGCGGCAACTTATTATAGACATTAGAACTAATTACCCCAGGTCCTCCAACGACGATCGTTTGCTTAATATTCTTTTCCCTTAAAGCCTCTACCGTTTTTTGAGGAATCGTATCCTTTTCAACAAGGAGAATCGGATAACCATTTTGAGCAGCATATGAACCGATTGCTAAAGCGTCAGGAAAATCAAGACCATAAGCAATAATAGAGGTATCAACGGTTCCTAATTGTTTCGCGATTCGAAGGGCAGTTTCAAAGCGGTCCTTCCCTCCTAATCTTTTTACATTTATATTCATATTTTCCAATTCTTCGGCAACTGTTGATGATACTACACCATCACCACCAACGATAATTACATTCTTTGCATGTAATCGCTGGATTTCGGACTTTGTTACTGGGGTTAATCTATTTGTTTCTGTTAATAGAATAGGTCCATTCTGCTTGTAAGCTAGTGGGGTTGCCGTTAAAGCGTCAGCATATCCATTATAATATGCAAGTATCACTGTATCAGCTGATGACCAGCCTTTTTTAGAAACTTCAACTGCTGTTTCAAACCGATCCTTTCCATCCAATCGATCTACAGTCAATTCTTGAGCAAATGAATAAGTGGAAAATAAAATGAAAAATAAAGGTAATAAGAAAATAATAACTTTTGATTTACACAACTGACGATCTCTCCCATTCCTTTGAAAATCGTCTCTATCTTTTAATCGGTGCATTTTTTAATTTACCACAATTTTCCATTTGAAAGATTTAGAAAGCACATTATCCCGTTTTAGAAAAAATAGAAACATGAAATTGCTTATTTATAAAAAAGCCCTCTAGTAACTAGAAGGCTATTAGAAATCAAAGAAATAAGCAAATGCTCAAATTAGTTAATTAAGTCCCATTTTACTTGATCAGAAACTGCACCTGTTCCACCCAAAATGGTAAAATTAAGAATATTTTTCTCAATTACTATTTTCCGTATAACTTCAGGTAATTGATTTTGATAGGTTAAAAGAAGAGGAGCATTATTCTTAGCTGCTAAAACGGATCCAGTTAGAGCATCTGCATATTTCAGTCCATTAGCTACATAAACCTGATCCGTGTTTTGATTCAATTGTTTTATAATTTGGGTTGCTGTTTCGAATCGATCGTTGCCTGCAATTCGTTCAGGAGGAGGAAGTTGATTTTTAACTCGATCACTGACAACTCCTGTTCCACCAACGATAATTGTTTTCTGAATATTTATTGCCTTTAGTGCTTCATATGTTTTTACTGGAATTTTATCCTTTTCTACTAATAAGATAGGGTACCCTTTTGACGCTGCATAAGGAGCAATAGCTAAAGCATCGGGAAATTTTGAGCCGTTCGCAATAATCGCTGTGTCAGTGTTTCCAAGTTGCCTTGCTATCTGATATGCCGTATCATAGCGGTCAATTCCTCCCCATCTAGTAACTTGTAGCCCCATTGCTTCTAGTTGATCCTTTACATCGGTTGAAATAACACCAGTACCGCCAACGATAATTGCTTTTTTCGCCTTTAAGCGTTGAATCTCTGTTTTCGTGGTAGGAGTTAAAGTTTCCGATTCGGTTAATAGAATCGGTCCATTCACTTTATAGGCTAATGGAGCAGCAGCTAGAGCGTCAGCCTCCTTGATATAGTTAGCCAATACAACGGTATCAGAAGTTACCCAACCCTTTTTTGAAATATTTACAGCTGTTTCAAAGCGATCCTTTCCAGCTAATCGAACAGGCGTATTAATAGAGGAGAATATTTTCGATCCAGGATAGTAGAAGCTAAGAATCTCTCGATAATTCTTTCCTTGTGAGGCCATTACATTTGCCCCATACTGACTCATTCCGATTCCATGACCCCAGCCGCCACCGTTAACTCGGAAGTAAGCCTTTCCCTGAGAATCTACTTTCGTTTCAATACTCTTTATATATGGGCTACGCATAAAAGTACTGCCAATCATTGAACGAATATCATATGCTCTTTTCGTATACGTTACGGAATGTTTCAGTATTTCACCGTTTACATCTTTAACGAATCCCGTTTGCGTCTTTAAATAATATTCAATCGTGATTTTTCCCATTATTGTTTCGTCTTGATTAAAAGAAGTAGTAAACCAAATAGATGGAATCCCAATAATTTTGATTTCAGCATCAGCAGGAATGGAAGAATCATATTTTTTCATCCATGCCTTAATGTTGTTCATTCGATCTAGCTGCTTTTCTTGAATGCTTCCCCACCATTCTTCTGGCTTCGTTAAATCCTTCCCATTCATGTCAATTTGAGTTTTGTAAAGATCAAAAGACCATGTTCGATATGGATTGCTAGTTGCAGCAACATCATAAGGATCTTCTTTCATAACGAGATAAGGTAGTCTTGTTGATCCCCAAGAGTTTGTATTAGAAAGGACTTTCCCACCGTTGCTTGATGAAAAATAAGCCTCTACCAATTTTCCATCATATTTTAAAACTTGTGTTCGTGTAGATTCAACCGCTTCATTTGTCCTAGGATCCCAATAATATCCACCATATACCTGATAGCTTTGCCCATCAGCAACCGTCTTGCCAACATCATCGATCGCATAAGTTCTAGCAGCGATGGCTTGAGCCTTCAGCGCTTCAAGATTCCAACCAGCTGGCATCTCACGAGGAACAACACCTTTCAAATAATCTTCAAACGGTATATTTTGGTTCACCGGACGGATATATTGTCCTCCTTCTACATGAAATTCCATTGTTCCTAAATACTTACGGCCATTAATTGTAATAATCGATTCTTCTCCATATTTCATAGGAGCTAAAGTAAGAGAAGTCCCAAAATCTTTGATTCGTTGTGCACCTTGATAAAGAACAACGTGACCATTCTCTGCTTTTACGGTATAAGTTGTATTTGGCGCTAGTTTAATGCTACTATCATTCTGAACTAGGTACGTCCCAACGTAAGAAATATTTACTTGCGTTTGATTGCCTAAATAGTTTACTAACCTTACAGAGATCGTTTGCTCAGCCGCAACAACAGCACCTGATATTGGAATTAGCGTAATCATCAGCGCTAAAACCACAATAACCGACAAAATCTTTCTCCTCAAAAAGTTTCTCCCCCCTCTTCCTCCCATTACTTAAAAATAAAAGACCCCATTTATCTGTTGAGGTCTTTAAAGTTGTCTTTTAATCTACCAATCTATTTTCATATTGAATTATAACAATCTATCGATTTGTAAGTAAAGGGACAAATGTCATATTTTTATTATTTTACTTTCCAGGATGATCTTCAACTGGGTAGAATAAATAGCAGAAAAAAAACTTGCCAATCATACTTGATGGCAAGTTAGTATAAAACTATTTCGAATATGCTAATGCTTCTTGCTTTAAGATTTCCGCTTTATCTGTACGTTCCCAAGGAAGATCAAGATCACTACGGCCAAAGTGGCCATAAGCAGCGGTTTGGCGATAGATTGGACGGCGAAGGTCAAGGGACTTAATAATACCTGCGGGACGTAAATCAAAATGCTTACGCACTAGCTCAACAAGAACACTTTCATCCACCTTACCTGTACCAAAGGTATCGATGCTAATGGAAACAGGTTGTGCTACACCAATCGCATAAGCAAGCTGAACTTCACATTTATCCGCTAAACCAGCAGCAACGATATTTTTCGCGACATAGCGAGCGGCATATGCTGCGGAACGGTCTACTTTCGTCGGATCTTTTCCAGAGAATGCTCCTCCGCCATGGCGGGCATATCCACCATAAGTATCCACAATAATCTTGCGTCCTGTCAATCCTGCATCTCCTTGAGGACCGCCAATCACAAAACGTCCTGTAGGATTAATAAAATACTTAGTGTTTTCATCCAGAAGTTCGGCTGGTACTACTGGTTGAATCACATGTTTATGCATATCTTCAACAATCTGCTCATAAGGTATATCTGGGTGATGTTGCGTTGAGATAACAATGGTATCAATTCGAACCGGTTTATCTCCTTCGTATTCAACTGTCACTTGGGTTTTCCCATCGGGACGTAAATAAGGTAATGTCTCATTCTTACGTACCTCAGATAAACGGCGAGCCAATTTATGGGCTAATGAAATGGGCAAGGGCATAAGTTCTGGTGTTTCATTTACGGCAAAACCAAACATTAAGCCTTGATCCCCTGCACCGATAGCTTCAATTTCTTCATCGGTCATTTGTCCCTCACGAGCTTCTAATGCTCGATTAACCCCTTGAGCAATATCTGGTGATTGTTCATCGATGGAAGTTAAAACAGCACATGTATCTGCATCAAAGCCATACTTAGCTCTGGTATAACCAATTTCACGAATGGTATTACGGACCACTTTTGGAATATCTACATAGCAAGATGTGGTGATTTCACCTGCGACAAGTACCAAACCAGTGGTTACCGATGTTTCGCAAGCCACTCTTGCATTTGGGTCTTTTTCCAAAATCGCGTCGAGAATCGCATCAGAGATTTGGTCACAAATCTTATCTGGATGGCCTTCTGTTACAGATTCGGATGTAAATAGGCGACGCCCTTTTTGTAATGCCATTAAGATACCTCCTTTAGATTTAGTATGTATCATCTATAATATGAGAACTCAATAATGAAAAAAACCTTTCCAGAGGAAAGGCTTTATTTCGTCTCAACCTATCAAACCTCTTTTTTAACTAAGCTATGAATATCTTTTACCAATAATTCATATTATAAGAAATGTGGGAAAGTGTCAATAGGGTTACCGGTATAACACCGATAACCCAATTTCGACCAGTATTTAATTGTTAATCCATGTTTCCATATATTTTTCTGAATGTTGGACGAGTCTACGTGTCATTGTGCCACCGACGGCTCCGCAATCCCTAGCTGAAATAAACCCCCAATAATCTTCGCTTCCTTGATAAACAGGTATCTCTAACTCAGCAGCAATTTCATATTTCATATTATCTAAGGCTTGATGTGCTTCAGGTACTAATGGCTGTCTACCCCATTGTCCCCTTGCCATAAATCTCACCACCTTTGCTTTTGAGTTATTTTTAGTATTTCATCTCTCTGTGTTTCTACCCTATTGTTTTCATGGAATACATGTTATTTTCATCCTTTATGTTTTCAATTCGGGATACTTATGCTATTCTAATAAGTAAAGCTTCAATTCTTGTCGAATTTTGCAAAACCAGTGGTTAAAAGGGGTTTTGATGATGTTAACACCTGATGACATCTTTGAAAAGGAATTTAAACGCTCTATCCGTGGATATGACATCGATGAAGTGAATGAGTTCTTGGATCAAGTCATTCAAGATTACGCGAAACTGATGGAAGAAAATCAAAACCTAAAAAGAGAAAACCAACAATTAAG
Source organism: Tepidibacillus sp. LV47 (assembly GCF_048381575.1). Taxonomy (NCBI): domain Bacteria; kingdom Bacillati; phylum Bacillota; class Bacilli; order Caryophanales; family Bacillaceae; genus Tepidibacillus; species Tepidibacillus sp. LV47. The sequence goes on along the minus strand of NZ_JBLWIF010000002.1, from coordinate 205,612 downwards.
AGCTCAATTAAGCCGTCAACAATACCATACGACTAATACTCCTTCTCAGATGGCAGCTAACCCGATCTCAGAAGATAAAAAAATCCTCGAAGACATAATTCGTCGGATAGAAAAATTAGAACGAAAAACCAAATACCTTACCGAACCTCTGTAAAAAGCAGAGGTTTTTTAAATCGCGAATTACATGGTTTGTATGAGTAATTAAATACAATAGAATGGGAAGCGAGGTGGATATTGTGTTAAAACGATATTTAACCACCCGTGATTATGGGGAGACATCATTGACTATAAGGAAGTCTGAATTCATTGGCTATGTGAAACATGTGGAAACAGAAGAAGAAGCGATTGCATTTATTGACTCTATAAAAAAGAAGCATTGGGACGCCACTCATAATTGTTCCGCTTATATCATCGGTGAACATGATCAAATCCAAAAAGCAAATGATGATGGGGAGCCAAGTGGTACGGCGGGAAAACCCATTTTAGAAGTGATCAAGAAACAGCAACTAAAAGACACCTGTATCGTGGTTACTCGCTACTTTGGTGGAATTTTGTTAGGTGCTGGTGGTCTAATTCGGGCATATGGTCAAACAGCAAGTGAAGCGATTAAAGCAACAGGAGTTATCGAAAGAGTTCTTCATACGATGATCGAGATTACGATCGATTATACATGGTTAGGAAAGATTGAGAATGAACTTCATCATCGTGAATATAGAATAAAAGATATCGATTATCTCGATAAAGTCATCCTTCACGTATTGGTTGAAGCAGGAAACGAAGAAAATTTTATCAATTGGATGATTGATTTCACTAATGGACAAGCGAAAATGGAACAAAAAGAACAGATGTATGTGGATATCCCCTATAAAAAGAATGAAGCTTAGAAAAGCCTCATTCTTTTTTCTTTTCTGTAGTTATTTTTCTTCTTCTTGCCTTTTGATGTCTTCCATTTCTTCCTTTGAAAATTCTTTATTAAAACCTTCAGAAGGGTCTGTTAAAACTGTATTTTCATCCGCATTTAATCGTTCTTTCAGTAATGCTGAGACTCTTTCTCTTTCTTGTTCAGGAATTAAGACATACCAAAGGTTTTGCGAACCAAAACGGTCAGGATACGCTCTGTAATGAATCGATTCAATATTATCACTCGTGTAATTCTTTAATTGACTTGCTAAGGAAATAATCTCCCCTTTAGTTAAATCGGTAGAAATCCCATTGCCAATTGCATCGAGAAACTTGTCTATTTTTAAAGGAGATCTTACTTCGGTACTTTGATCAATAAAGGCCTTTATAAATTGTTGTTGACGATCATTCCGGCCAAAATCTCCTTTAGTGTCATGACGGAAACGTGCAAAGTATAAAGCTTGATCCGCATTTAACAGATGATAGCCTTCATCAGGAAAATGCAAATAAGGTAATTTTTTTTGTGTATAATCAGATAATTCCTTATCTACATATAGTCGAATACCGCCGATGGCTTTTATTGCTCGATAAATCCCATCATAATTTGTTAAAATATAATTATCGATATGAATATCCGTGAAGTTTTCAACGGTTGCTATTGTGGTAGCGATACCATACTGATATGCTGCATTAATTTTGTCTTTGTAATTTTGCCCTGCGATTTCAACATAGGTATCCCGAGGAATGGATGTTAATGTAATCTTTTTCGTCTTTTCATTCACAATCGCAATCATAATGACGTCTGTTCGGCCAATATCATTTCGCTTTTTTGAATCTTTATCGATACCAAGAAGCAAAAATGCCCTAGACTCTAAATTTTTATCATCACTAACCCCTGTTTCGATTCTTTCTACAGGATTATACATTTTGTCCATTATATTGTTTAACTTATAAAATGTGTACCCAACGATACTAATCATCAAAAAAACGATCACAAAAACCGATCGAATCATCCATTTTCTATATCGATGTTTGTGTTTTCTAGATCTCAATTTTACAATAACCCTCCTTAAAGACGGACAAACACTTCCTCAACTATTCTAACAAATTTGCATAAACAAAAAAGCCCCTTTTTAAGGGGAAAAAGAAACTTCCTTAAATTTTAACCGGTTCATATTTTTCTTTTTGTTTATCTATCAAAGGGTTATACTGATACGTTGGTACGATTTCCTTTAGTTTTTGCTTTATCGTATCATCATCATTGTCCAAGACATCAACTAATTGCGTTATTTTTTCATTCATTTGTGCATAATCAATATCCGTTGGTTTCGCAATAAAGATTCGATCGTGTTTTGTATTTCTTGCCCCTTCTTCTTTCGTTAAAATCTCCTCATATAACTTTTCGCCAGGCCTGATACCTGTATATTTAATTTTAATATCTTCATCAACCCTAAGACCAGATAAACGAATCAAATCTTTTGCTAAATCCACAATTTTTACAGGGTTCCCCATATCAAGGATAAAAATCTCCCCGCCTTTTGCCATCGCTCCCGCTTGAATGACTAACTGCACCGCTTCCGGGATCGTCATAAAGAAACGAACCATTTCGGGATGAGTGACGGTTACAGGTCCCCCTTGTTCGATTTGCTTCTTAAATAAAGGAACAACGCTTCCCCGGCTTCCTAACACATTACCAAAGCGTACAGCAGCAAATTTCGTTTGACTCACTTTATCTAATGATTGAATGAACATCTCTGCAATCCGTTTGGTAGTCCCCATCACACTTGTAGGATTTACAGCCTTATCTGTAGAAATTAAGACAAAGCGCTCTGCACCGAAGTCATGAGCCGCTTCGGCGATATTCTTGGTTCCAAAGACATTATTTTTAATGGCTTCAGAAGGGTTTTTCTCCATTAATGGAACATGCTTATGGGCAGCAGCATGGAATACCACTTGCGGACGATACTTGCGAAAAATCATTTCAATCCGGGACTTATCTTGAATATCTGCAATGATCGGTTCAAGTTCTAAATCTGGATACTTATTTCTCAGCTCCATCTCAATGCTATAGATACTATTTTCCCCATGACCTAATAGCAACAATTGTTTAGGGTGAAAACGCGCAATTTGTCTGGACAACTCTGAGCCGATGGATCCTCCTGCACCAGTAACTAATACTACGCGCCCCTTTAAATAATCGGATATCTCTTCTAGATCCACTTTTACCGGATCTCTCCCTAATAAGTCCTCGACACTGACATCGCGAATTTTAACAGACAGTTTCCCTTCCAGTATATCTTTAACACTAGCAGGCAAGATCTTAACCTGTGCACCTGTCGTTTTACAAATATCAATGATTTTACGCAGTTCCTGTCTAGAGACAGAAGGCATCGCGATAATAATATCTTGAACCTTAAGTTGTTTCACAATTCGAGGAATATCATTGCGATTACCAACAATCGGCACCCCGAGAATTTCTAAACCTAATTTTTCTGGATCATCATCAATCATCGCGACTGGGTAGAAATGCGTGGTGTTCCGTAATTCTTTAATCACCAACGCTCCCGCATCCCCAGCACCCACAACAAGTGTTCTCCGATCTCCTTCCTTCAAATCCCCTAAGAAAAAGCGGTCGTGGAAAAGACGCCATGCTAAACGACTGCCGCCAATTGCAAGAGTCATAATAAAGAAACTGATTAAAAAAATCGATCGAGGAATAATATTTTTCCCAACAGAGATTTGGACAATATGATTCGTGATTAATAAAACCGCAGTAGAGATCACATTGGCTTTAATTAATGTATATAATTCTCCTACACTGACATAAGCCCAGATTTTTTTGTACAAATGATACCAATGATAAATCAATACCGTTAATAAGGCATAAGATAACGCAGCATAAGGAACAAATTGCCAATAAAATGAAGGAACAGAATACTCAAAACGCAGCAAATATGCCCATAATACAGACAATGAGATGAGGGCAATATCGATTAATATTAAAATGATTGTTCTTTTTTGCTTTGAGTTCATTCGAATCACTCTTTTTCTGATTTATTGATTTTTTAATAATTGATCTTCGGGTACGTCCCTTAATTTCTTTGCTGGATTTCCGACGACAAGGGCTCTAGCTTCAACATCCTTTGTAACAACACTGCCTGCCCCGACGGCACCATCTTCATCAATCACTTTCCCTGGCAGAACGGTAACATTTGCCCCAATTCTTCCTCCATCTTTAACCGTAACCCCTTTAAAGTGAGCAAAACGTTCTTTGCTTCTAGCCATATAGTTATCATTGGTGGTAACAACGCCAGGGGCAATAAAGACATGATTCCCTAACTCAGAATAAGCCGTAATGTAAGCGTTGGTTTCTAATTTGCAATAATCACCAATCGTACAATCATTTTCAATGGCCACGCCGCGGCCAATAATGGTTCGTTCCCCGATTGTAACACGTTCCCGAATCGTAGCTAAATCAGCCACAAATACTCCATTTGCTAACCTCGCATTGGCATAGATGATCGAATTGGTTCCGATGGTACATTCATCGCCAATAATCGTTGGTGGTTCTACTTTTGATTCTTTTAACGCCGAATTTTTGGCTCTCATGGGTTGTTTGCCAATCACAACATTATCATGAATGATGACATTATTACCAATTCTCGTTCCGTCATAGATAATAACGTTATGACCAATGATGACGTTTTCGCCAAATTCTACCTTTTTTCCAATGACGACGTTTTTCCCTATTTGTACAGGTTGACCCATGGTCGATCCCTCGTTTCTATAGAAATAAATTGATATGATTTACAATTTTTCTCGATGCATCCCCATTCCCATAAAGGTGTTCATTATAGGAAGCAGGGACCCATGCCTCAATGATTTGCGTCAGATTTTCCTTGATTGGATTAACTAAGCGGTTCCAACCTATTTCCACCGTCTCCACCCATTCTGTTTGCTCACGTAGAGTAAAACAAGGAACTTTCGCAAAGTAAGCTTCTTTTTGTACTCCACCAGAGTCTGTCACGATGGCTTTTGCATGGTTTTCTAGATAAACCATTTCTAAATAGGAAACCGGGGGAACCACTTTGATATTGGCAGCTTGTAAAAGATGTTTTAGTCCTGCTTCTTTTAATTTATTTTCTGTTCTTGGGTGAAGGGGAAGCAATACCGTATCCTTTAAACGAGCCAATGCTTCAAAAATCGCCTTTAAGCGAGTGATATCATCGGTATTTTCGGCACGGTGAATCGTGGCTAATATGTATTTCTTTTCCTCTACGCCAAAATCCCCTAATTGATATTTTTCTGCTGCCATTTTTGCGTAATACAGCACTGCATCATACATCACATCGCCCACATTGAACACATTTTTGGTAATTCCTTCATTTTTTAGGTTTAGAACCGCTGTTTCTGTGGGGGCAAAAAGAATTTCGGATACATGATCAGTGAGAATACGGTTGATTTCTTCCGGCATTCGTTTGTTAAAGCTTCTTAAACCCGCTTCTACGTGAAATAAAGGGATATGGAGCTTACTTGCAGCCAAAGCACCAGCTAATGTGGAATTGGTATCCCCATAGACAAGTACCCCATCTGGTTTTTCCATTAGCAAGACTTCTTCAATTTTGGCCAGCATTTCACCTGTTTGTTTGCCATGACTTGCTGAACCAACTCCTAGATCATAATCGGGTTTTGGGATATTTAACTCCTCAAAAAAGATCCCTGACATTTTATAGTCATAATGTTGTCCTGTATTGACCAAGATTTCTTGATAGGATTTCCGCAGTTCCCTTGAAACGGGAGCCACCTTGATAAATTGGGGTCTCGCTCCCACAACGGTTACGATTTTACGCACATCTCTCACCTATTTCACGATGATTTCCGATAAAACTCTTTGATTTTTGCAACGACATATTCTTGTTGTTCTTGCTTTAGTTCTGGATACATAGGCAAAGAAAGAACCTCTTTTGCTGCTTTTTCACTTTCTGGGAAATCCCCTTCTTTGTATCCTAAATCAGCAAAGACTGGTTGCAAATGTAATGGTAATGGGTAATAGATCATCGTTGAAATCCCTTGTTCTTTTAAATACGTTTGTAGCGCATCCCGATCTTTCACCCGAATCGTATATTGATGATAAATATGATAGCGATTTTCTTCCTCATAGGGTGTAACGACAACATCATCTAATTCAGCAAGCAACTCGTTATAATATGCCGCCTTTTTTCTTCTCAATTCGTTCCATTCATCGATATGAGGGAACTTTACGTTCAGGATGGCTGCTTGCATTTCATCTAAACGGCTATTGTAGCCAAGAACATGGTGATAATATTTGGGCTTACTTCCATGGACACGAATCACCCGCATTTTTTCCGCCAATTCATCATTATTGGTTATGATCATTCCCGCATCGCCAAATGCCCCAAGGTTCTTTGTTGGGAAGAAACTAAAACAAGCGGTATCGCCAAATTGACCAATTTTTCTCCCTTTATATTCGGCGCCGATTGCCTGTGCTGCATCTTCAACAATCGCTAAGTGATATTTCTTCGCAATCTCAAGAATGGGATCCATATCTGCTGCTTGTCCATAAAGATGGACAGGGATGATGGCTTTGGTTTTATCTGTAATTTTTTCCTCGATCAAACCTGGGTTGATATTAAACGTTTTCGGATCAATATCGACAAATACGGGTTTCGCGCCAATTCTTGCGATAGAGCCCGCTGTGGCAAAAAAGGTAAAAGGAGTGGTAATGACTTCATCCCCTGGCTGAATTCCACAAGCTAATAAAGAGATATGTAAGGCATCACTGCCATTGGCCACGCCGATGCCATGAGCAACATGACTGTATTTGGCAATATCTTTTTCTAATTTTTTTACATTTTCACCTAAGATAAAACGGGAAGAACTCATCACTTGTTCCAAAGCTTCATAAATTTCCCCTTTTAAATGTTGATATTGTTCAGATAAATCTAACATTGGTATATTCATTGTAAAATCCCCCATAATACCTAATATGTAGTGGTTATTCCACAATCTTCAATAAGGTGCGAAAGATAATCTTGATATCATTCCAAAAAGACATTTCTTCAATATATTGCAAGTTTAACTTTAATTTATCCACCATGATCTGTTCAATATAAGTTTTCTCTGGATCATCACTTTGGGCGAGGATTTCATTTTCATCCCGGTATTTGATGGAAGCATAATCGGTGATACCTGGGCGGATGGTTAATACCTTTTTTTGCTCCGCATTATACAATGCGGTATAGCGCGGGACTTCGGGTCTTGGCCCGACAAAACTCATATCTCCCTTCAAGACATTCAATAACTGGGGCAATTCATCCAACTTGTATTTACGCAAAAACCGACCGCTCCGGGTAATTCGTTTGTCATTGCTCACAGTGATTTGTTTCCCTAGTTTTTCTGCGTCCACCACCATGGTACGAAACTTATAGATCTGAAATTCCCGGCCATTTTTGCCAATTCTCGTTTGTTTGAAAATCGCCGGACCTTTCGAATCCAACTTAATCCAGAGATAAATCACAAGGAAAAGAGGGGATAAGATTATCATCCCCATTGAAGAGAAAACAATATCAAATAACCGTTTAAAAAATAGCGTGGTTAGGGATGGTGAAAGATCTCGTGATGTCATCAAATCACACCCTATCTTTTGTAGGTTTTGGCTATATCAAAGATCGCCTCGATCACTCTTTGGACTTCTTCTTTGGTCATCTTTGGATATAACGGGATCGAAATCGCTGCCTCATACGCTTTTTCGGCTAAAGGATAATCACCATATTTGAACCCTAATTTTTGATAATAGGGATGTAAATGTACAGGAATAAAGTGGACACTTGTTCCGATTCCCCGTTCTTTTAATTCTTCAATAAACTGCGCACGGTCGATGGTGAAATAGTTCTCCTTTAAACGGATCACATACAAATGCCATGCATGACGGTTCACATCATCAAAGTAAGGCAGAATGATTCCTTCAATCTCTTTCAATGCTTCATTGTACATCATAGCATATTGCTCACGAATCTGTTGCAGCTTCTCTAATTTTTTTAGCTGAACTAAACCTAATGCTGCTTGGATATCGGTCATATTGTATTTAAAGCCAGGGTACTCTACTTCATAGAACCAAGATCCCTTATCTGAATAGCGGTTCCATGCATTCTTGCTCATGCCATGAAGGCTCATGACACGAATTTTATCAGCTAATTCTTCGTTGTTGGTTGTCACCATGCCGCCTTCACCGGTGACCAAATTCTTCGTGGCGTAGAAACTAAAGTTGGTTAAATCACCAATACTGCCAACCATCCGCCCTTTGTACATGGAATAAACGGCATGGGCAGCGTCTTCAATCACATATAGGTTATATTTGCGAGCAATTTCCATCACAAGGTCCATATCGACAGGATATCCGGCAAAATGGACAGGAATAATGGCCTTGGTTTTATTCGTAATCTTGCTTTCGATAAGTGAAGGATCCATATTCATCGTCACAGGATCAATATCGACAAATACAGGTTTCGCCCCTGTGTGTAATATAGTATTGGCTGTGGCTACAAAAGTATACGGCGTGGTAATGACCTCATCCCCTGGACCAATACCTGCCGCTAACTGGGATAAATGTAAACCTGCTGTTGCTGAATTCAATGCCACAGCAAACTTGGTCCCAACATAATTGGCAAATTGTTTCTCAAATTCCACGGTTCTTGGCCCTTTGCTTAACCAATTGGAACGAAGGGCTGCAACAACCTCTTCAATCTCTTCTTCCTCAATCCATGGAAGTGCATAAGGAATCTTCTTCTCCATCTTAAACGCCTCTTTTCACAAGATCAATCAATTTCTTTTCAAGTCTTTCAACAATCACTTCACGGTCATAATATTCTTTCACAAAACGGCGGCCATTCTTGCCTAGTTGTTTTTTCAACTCAGGATTTTTCGCTAATCTTAAAACGGCTTCTGCGACTTCTTTTGCATTCTCCGGCTCGACACAAATCCCTCCGCCCGATCGTTCAATTAGTCTTTGTGCCTCACCTTCAACCGCAAGAATAATCGGAAGCTCGCTTGCTAAGGCCTCAAACATTTTCGATGGCAATGCCCCCTTAAATAATTCTAATCGTTTTAAGGGAACAATGGTAGCATCCATCGATGCAATAATTTTCGGCATATTCTTCTTTTCTTGAAGCGGGATAAAGGAAATATTGGTTAATCCCATCTTATCCGCCTTTTCCATTAACCTTTTCTTTTCTGGACCTTCACCAATGAGCAAAAAATGGATGTTGTGATGTTCCCTCAATCGATCAGCCGCTTCAAGAATAATATCTAAACCTTGGGCAATACCAATGATTCCTGCATAGACAACGGCGAATTTATCGGAAATGTTCCATTCTTTTCGTAATTCTTCACTTCGATTCTCTGGGGTGAAGAACTTAGTATCAGTTCCGTTTGTGAGGAGAAACGTATTCTTAAAGCCTCTTCGCTCGATATCATCAATAATTCCTTGGGTTTGCCCCGTAATTAAGTGGCTCTTTCGATAGGAAAACTCCTCCAGCCAAGTGGATAATTTGATTAAAAATGGATTCTTTAACACACCCAACTTAATGGCAGACTCTGGCCATAAATCTGAGACATTAAAAATAAATTTTGCCCGTTTTAGTTTACTTAAGATATAACCTGATGCTCCTAAAAATAAAGGGGGCGATTCCGTAATCACGATATCTTGTCTACCAACAAGAAAACTTCCCAATAATACCGATGAAAAGGTAAAGGAAAAATAGTTCATCAACCGGGGAATAAACCCTGTATTCTTCGTGACATAAAGCCATGTTCGGACAACTTTCATTCCTTCCATTTCTTCTTGATGAATGATTTTTCCTTTGTAGCCATCAAAAATCTCATACGCTGGATAATTGGGCATCCCCGTTAAGATCGTGATTTCATGACCACGTTTCACCAACAACTTAGCCAGCTCATAGATTCGATTCTGAGGAGCGCCCACTTCCGGAGGAAAATATTGTGTTAGAAACAAAATCTTCACCGATGCTCACCATCCAATTGGAATAAACAAGAGGCACCGAAACCGAAAAAGAGGCGGTGCCTGAAAGTACTCGCTTATAACTTATAATACTTCCCCTTAAGCTCTTTTACCCTTGAAAAACCATTTCGCGTATCAAAAATTATCTTTGCTGATTCTGCAATCATTTCATAATTGAAATCACTATGATCGGTGGTTAGGAGCACAATGTCCATTTCCTCTAAGAGCTCAGGAGTAACATCAACCGATTGATATTCCTTCCCTTTATGGTTGAACTTGGGAATATAGGGATCACTATAATAAACTTGAGCTCCATATTTCTCTAAAAACTCAATAATATCTAATACAGGGGATTCCCTTAAGTCATCGATATCCTTCTTATAGGCTGCGCCTAATAACAAGACTTTCGAACCGTTTAGCGATTTTTTCTCCTCATTTAATATCTTCATCGTTCGTTCGATGACAAACTCTGGCATGTAGTTATTAATTTCAGCTGCCGTCTCAATCAAACGTGTATGGTACTTATATTCTCTTGCCTTCCAAGTTAAATAGAATGGGTCAATGGGAATACAATGACCACCTAAGCCAGGGCCTGGATAGAACGCCATAAAGCCATAAGGTTTGGTCTTTGCTGCATTGATCACTTCCCATACATCAATTCCCATCTTATTACAGAGAATGGCCATCTCATTAACCAAGGCAATGTTGATGTTGCGGAAGGTATTTTCTAAGATCTTCTCCATCTCAGCAACTTTTGGACTGGAAACCTCATGTACTTCTCCTTCAAGGACATTCCGATACATTGTACTTGCCAGTTTCGTACAAACAGGAGTTACCCCGCCCACGACTTTAGGTGTGTTTTTCGTATTAAATTGCTTGTTACCAGGATCGACACGCTCTGGAGAATAAGCAACAAAGAAGTCTTCCCCACATTTTAATCCTGTTTGCTCTAAAATGGGTTTTACCACTTCTTCTGTAGTTCCAGGATAAGTCGTACTTTCTAAGACGACAAGCATTCCCTGATGTAAATACTCAGCGATTGCTTTTGTCGAATTTTCAACATAAGAGATATCTGGTTGTTGATGTTCATCAAGAGGTGTAGGAACACAGATGGCTACCGCATCCACTTCTTGAATTCTCGAATAATCCGTGGTTGCTGTAAGTTTCCCACTTTTCACAAGGTCGGTCAAGTCTTCATCAACCACATCCCCAATATAGTTTTCCCCGCGGTTCACCATATCGACACGTTTTTGTTGAACATCAAAACCGATCACCTGATAACCTGCTTTTGCCTTTTCCACCGCTAAAGGTAAACCCACATAACCAAGTCCAACAACACCGATGGTTGCTGTTTTATTTTCAATTTTGTCATATAGCTCTTTAGCTATCGGATTCATTTCTAATTCTTTTTCGGTTAGAGCCATGTGTATGATATCCTCCTAAATTAAGTTATTTTTGATTCAAATAAACCGGTTGATCCTTTTCAGCTGATTCATAAATCGCTAGAACAATCTCCAAAGCATTTCTACCATCTTCAAGGGTAACATAAGGATCACGGTCTTCTTTGATAGCCTCAATGAAGTCTTTAATGATCAATTGATGGCCATAGCCATAAACGGTTGGCGGATTTTCTGCTTGCGCTTTGACAATGGCTTCTTCCTCTTCTTTAAAATTCTCGCTAAAACGCCATTTCTCAATTCGATTGACGGCAATGCCGCCAACAACCACAGTCCCAGTTTCACCAAAAAGATTTAACGTCTCTTCTAAATTGGTTGGATAGACAGTAGCTGCTCCTTCAATAATCCCAAGGGCACCACTCTCAAATTCAAGAACAGCTACCCCTACATCTTCCATTTCAATGCGGCGGAAACGGGTTGCTGTATTGCCATAGACTTTTTTCACAGGTCCCATCATCCAACGTAACAGGTCGATATTATGAATACATTGGTTCATTAATGTACCGCCATCCATCTCTTTGGTTCCACGCCATGAGGCTTGATCATAGTATGCCTGATTCCGATTCCAACGGATGCTGGCAACCCCATGAGACATTTTACCAAAACGTCCTGCCTCTAGAGCTTGTCTTGTTTTTTGGATAGCATCGTTGAAACGATTTTGATGGACAGCTGCTGCTTTTACCCCTTTTCTTTTTGCTGCTTCGATGATTCGATCTGCATCTTCAAGAGTCATGGCGATTGGCTTTTCAATCATCACATGTTTTCCTTTTTCAATCGCCTTAATCGCCATTTCGGCATGCAAACCGCTTGGTGTGCAAATATTTATAACCTCAATCTCAGGATCCTCTAACATTTCATCGTAATCTAAGTATTTCTTCGCATTATATTTCTTCGCAAACTCTTCAGCTTTTTCGTCAATAATATCGCAAACCGCTACTAAATTTGCTTCTTCTAACGCCATAATCGATTCTGCATGTTTTGGCGCAATGCGACCACAACCAACGATCGCGAAGTTCATATGTAATCCTCCTTGTTTTATCACTTTATTATCACAAATACACCAATACATTATACACTTGTTATCATTTTTTGGGTATATTGTTTCATCGTTGAATCTTGACGTTTTCTAGAAAATTAGCTTCTTTTACTTATTAAAATACCCTTAATATATAAGCTTAGGGGTCTACGATCTATCGTTCTTGCATTCTTTCTTTTATATTTCACCTGTTCTACGTCTGCACTGGAATAGTCATTCAATTGTATGGCAAGGGAATAGAGATCTTTCTTTGTTAAATCTGTTTTTACATCATCCCCAAGGATTTCATACATGGCGTCAAGTGTAACACAACTCCACCTTCTTTTGAAAAATTTTCACAAGTATTATACTACTACTAACCTACAATTTAAAGTGATCGCTTATTCATTACAGTTAATACGAAAAAAAGGTTTGTACATTCCATCGCTTATGGAATAACAAACCCCTAAATGCCCCCTAACATTCAAGATGGGCTATGAATAAAAAATCAACTATGCGAACTACGATGTGCCTCATGCGCCAAAACAAGCCCGCCGATAATTCCAGCCTGATCTCCTAATCCGGGAGGCACAATATATGAATCTATTTCTGGTAAATCCACATAACCGTTTAATAGTTCTTGTACATTTTGACGAATAAGCGGGAAAAGTTGGGATTGCTTCATCACCCCGCCACCTAAAATGATCTTTTTGGGTGAAAGAATGAGTATATATTGAACAAGTGCTTGCGCCAAATAGTAGGCTTCTAATTCCCAAACTTCTTTTCTCTCTGCCAGCTCAATCCCTTTTTTCCCCCATCGTTCTTCAATGGCTGGCCCAGCAGCAAGCCCTTCTAAACAATCCTTATGATAGGGGCACTTCCCTTGATATGGATCATTTGGATGTCGTCGTACGATAATATGCCCCATTTCTGGATGGGTTAATCCTTGAATAACTTGTCCGTTTACGATGGCTCCTCCACCGATTCCTGTGCCAACGGTTAAATAGAGACAACTGTCTAATCCTTTGGCGGCACCATAATGAAGCTCTCCAAGAGCAGCAGCATTAACATCTGTTTGAAAGCCGACGGGAAGGGAAAGGGTTTCTTGAACTGTTTTTAATAATGGATAATTCCGCCACTCCAGTTTCGGTGTTGTGGTAATCGAACCATAGGTTGGACTTTCTCTATTTAGATCAACAGGCCCAAATGAACCTATTCCAATGGCTTGAAGGTTATATTGCCGGAAAAATTCCAATACTTGAGGCATTGTTTCCTCTGGTGTGAGGGTAGGAATGGTCACTTTGGCAAGGATCTCTCCTGTTTCATTGCCCACTGCGCAAACAAATTTCGTTCCCCCTGCTTCAATTGCACCATAAAACATGTTTTCTTCTCCCCTATCTTGATTTACAGGAATTTTTCATTCTCAATGAATACAATTGCAAATGCATAGAAGCTTCCGCTTTCGATGAAATGCGAAACGTATGATCTTCCGGATTGGCGAAAAACCGCGCTGTAAAAACTTCTTGCCCGTCATTTATGAAAATTTCGATGGATGACGAATCTAGATAAATTTGTAATTTGCGCAGCTGATTTACCTTGCATTGCCTGCTTTCCAATCCGCTGCCGTCAAATTTTTTTCTCTCCATGGTGAATAAATTTTCATTTTTGTCGTATTTTAATTTAATATTGTTCCGAATCGTTATTTCTAACCGTCCATTTGTTAATGAATGCACATTCATAATGATTTCTGATTGGGGATTGATCATCATAGAGTATTCATCGTTTTCATTGTTTAAAACAAGATTTACCATGATCGGTTTGCCACTTCTTAATTTTTTCAGCTCTTTAATAGGCATTTGGTATAAATGATCACCAATGACTTTAATTTCTCTAGGAATGGTTAACGCATGAATCCAGCCTTTTTCAATGGTTGGGTGATATCGTTCATTATCATCCCCCATTCCCATCCAGGCGATCATTATTCTTCTATTATTATGGTGATCTACGAAGGTTTGCGGTGCATAAAAATCAAAGCCGCGGTCCAATTCCATGAATTCTCCATGTTCATAATGGTTTGTATCAGGGATCCAATGGCCGACAAAATAACCTGATTGATACAGATTTTTATAATTCAATCCTTTAGGTTCTAATCCTTGAGGGCAAAACAAAAGGATATCTTTCCCTTGTAGGGAGAAAAGATCCGGACATTCCCACATATAACCAAATTCACCTAAACCATTCCAATTACTTCCTGCAATAGGACCCAACATTTCCCAATGGTATAAATCCGTTGAGGAAAATAAAACCGCCCTTCCATCTAAAGAATTGCTTTGTGCACCAAGAACCATGTACCAACGCCCGTTCTGTTTCCAAACTTTTGGGTCGCGGAAATGAGGAGTATATCCTTTTGGTACATGGAGGATCGGGCCTTTTTTTTCAAAATGGATTCCATCTTCGGATACAGCCAAACATTGATATGATTCTCGTTCACCGTTTTGATTTTTTACATTTCCTGTGTAAAAAAGGTACATCTTATCATTATGTTCGATGGCAGAACCTGAATAACAGCCGTTTTTATCGTACCATTCACTTGGAACTAAAGCGGGAGGATGTTCTTCCCAATGCAATAAATCCGTTGAGGAAAAATGCCCCCAAAACTTTATTCCATGATTCGTTTCGAACGGATTCCATTGATAGAAAACGTGAAACCGCCCATGAAAATATATAAGGCCATTTGGGTCATTCATCAGCCCAAATGGAGGCGATAAATGATAACATGGGCGATAGGGATCATGGTTAATATATGCTTCATTTTTGCTTTTCATTGACATACTCCTGTTCCGATCGTTCAACACTCATGTAAATTTATTTCTTGTTTTCCGCAAGCATTTTGTCTGAAAATCCAAATAACCAAGTTAGTATAAAGGCTGTTCCTATTGCGGTTAAATTAACGAAAATATATGGGAGAATTTGCCCGTTTAAATAAAGCAATGTTCCCGGAATAACGGTAATAGCCATCCCAGTAGCTTTTAAACCAAGTATTGATGCTAAAAATCCTCCGACTCCACCGCCGATTAACCCCATTATAAAAGGTTTGACATAACGAAGATTGATACCAAAAATCGCCGGTTCTGTTATTCCCAAAAAAGCGGATAATGAAGAAGATAATGACAAGGCTTTCAATTTAGACGATTTCGTTTTCAATCCTACTGCCAAAGCTGCACCGCCTTGTGCCGCTATTGAACTAGTAATGATGGCATTAAAAGGATTACTTTTAAATTGTTCCAATAATTGAATTTCCAGCATATTAAATATATGATGTACACCTGTCACAACGATGACCTGATCCAAGGTGCCAATAATTAATCCGCTAAGACCGAATGGAAGTGATAAAAGGAAGACCGTTGCATGCAAAATATATTCTTCCGCAATATGAAAAATAGGACCAATAACAAACAGCGCCAAAGTAATCATGATTAATAGCGTTAAAAATGGAGTCACAATCAAATCTAACACTTCTGGAACGCGTTTACGGATGTTCTGTTCTAATTTCGCACCGATAATGCCGGCAATAAAAGCAGGAAGAATCGATCCTTGATAACCGACTACCGGAATAAAACCAAAATATTTAATTGGTTCGATATCGCCGCCAGCAACTCCCCATGCGTTAGGAAGGGAAGGACTGACCAACATAAGGCCTAAAACAAGACCAATCAAAGGGGTACCGCCAAATACGCGGAATGTTGACCAAGCAACTAATGCCGGCAAGAAGATAAATGCTGTATCTGTTAGAACTTGTGTAAATAAAATGAAATTTTCTGAAATATCAGCTGGGGATAACCCAAATAAAGCCAATATTTGTTTTTGCATGACTAAACCACGCAGTCCCATAAACAATCCAGTTGCAACAAGTGCCGGGATAATTGGCACAAAAACATCCCCAAATGTTCGAATAGCCCGTTGAAGCGCGTTTCCGCTTTTTGCAGCCTCGCTGCTTTGTTCAGATTTCGTTTTGCCGCTGACACCTAATCTGACCACTTCATCATAGATTCGATTGACAGTTCCAGTCCCTAAAATAATTTGGTATTGGCCGGAATTAAAAAATGCTCCCTTCACTTTGGAAATATTCTCTACTTTCTTTTGATCAATTTTTCCTTTGTCTTTAATCATCAGTCTTAAACGTGTGGCGCAATGGGCGGCAGAAATAACATTTTCGTTTCCGCCAACTGCCTCAAGAATTTCTTTAGCAATTTGTTTATTATCCGACATCGTTTTTCACGCTCCCACATCATCATTTAGCAAATATTTTGGTTTAGACATCTTGGCAAAAAATTGAGGAATCGATTCCACATCGAGCATTTTATAGATGGAATCGTTTTCAAGTTTATATGAAATCGATTCCATCTACTTTAATTATATACTATCTCTTTCAATCAGTCTATAACCTAAGGTAATTTTTTGTTCATGATTATTTTTTTCTTCAATCTGCTGGAGAAGAATTTCTGCTGCCTTTCTCCCTGCTTCTTCATATTCATAATCGATCGTTGTTAATGCAGGGGAATAGATTTTCGATATATCCGAATCACCGATGCTTGCCACACCAATTTCATCAGGGATTTTCATGTTTTTTTCTTTTAAATATTGCATGGCGCCGATTGCTAAACGATGGGTTGCCGCAAACACCCCATCAGGAAAAACATGATTATTTTTGGCAATTTCTTCCATCGCCTTATACCCTGATTCAAGCTTAAAATCACGAATAGCAATATAAGAAGACTGGATAGGCAAGCCGTTTTCTTTTAATGCATCATAATAGCCTTGTTTTCTTAAAACACCAACTGCATAGTCTGATTCATAAACCCCGATAAAAGCAATATTTTTTCGCCCTTTTTCAATCAATTTCTTTGTGATCGTTTTAGCAGCGTGATAGTCATCATGAACAACATAGGAGCAATGAGGAATTTCTTGGCCGACTGCAACAAATGGAATATCGATATTTTTGATTTCTTTTACCAAATTTTCATGAATATTGGTGGCTAGTAAAATAATTCCATCGACACGTCTGCTTTTTAACAAATTTAAATATTCGATTTCTTTTTCCCTTTTTAAATTAGTATTCGCTAATAATATTTGATAGCCTCTTTCTGAAAAAACTTCATCCATCCCCATGACGACGCGGCTGGAAGTTTCTGTACTGATTTTTGGCAAAATGACGCCGATGACTTTTGTTTGCTTCGTTCTCAATGATTTTGCTTGGTGGCTGGGAATGTAGCCGGTTTCTTTAATCACTTTTAGAACTCTTGCTCTCGCTTCATCGCTTACATAACCTGAATTATTTAACACTCGGGAAACAGTGGTTCGGGAAACATTGGCCAATTTAGCAATTTCATTGATCGTAACCAATTTATTCATCCTTTTCTTCTCGTCTAATAAAAAACTCCTTATAATTAGGAATGGCTGCCACATAACCCTAATTACAAGGAGAACTTTTATAAGGATTATACCATATTTCAATCATCAACGGAATACCCACACCATAATTATTGGAATGCCATATGACCACTTCTTCGATTTTCCGTCCTTCCACAACCCCCTGTGCTTCAATCCGGCATTGTCCATAATCGTGTCTGATATCAATTTGATGGATATAACAATCATGTCAGACAAAACTATCAAGTCATAACCTAAGATGGAAAATGTACGATATTTAATTTCCACATTCTAATTTCGTACAATTCGTGGTATAATATAGTCAAAAAAGTACTTATCATATTAGAAAAGAGGTGATCTTGTGCTACAAATAACATCAACCGAGTTCAAGAAAAACCTAGGTAAGTATCTTGCATTAGTCAATAAAGAAGATATCATCATTACCCGTAATGGGATCCCTATTGCACAACTTTCTCCCCCTAAAAGCGAGAAAGTAAGTTTAGTGAATCAACTTATGGGGGTAATTCCTGATGATGGTTATACGGTTGAGGATGCACGAAAAGAGCGATTGATGAAAAATGAAGATAATCATTGATAACAATGTTATCTTGGACGTTTTTCATAACAGAGAACCCTTTGTCCAATTTTCTGCTAACGTTTTACGTTTAGTCGAAACAAAACAATTAAAAGGGTATATCACTGCAAATTCTGTTACTGATATCCACTATATCCTAAACCGTTCCATCAAAGATAAACAAAAATTATTTACAGTACTTGACACTCTTTTTAAGTTAGTTGAGATCATTGATGTTACGTCAAAAGATATCAAAAAAGCCTTTCGCCCAGAAGTCGATGACTTTGAAGACGAATTGATAATTGTTTGTGCTGAACGTGCAAACATAGATTTTATCGTCACCCGCAACCCCAAAGATTTTAAGAACTCGCCCATCCCGGCAATAACACCAGAAGATTTTCTAACAAAGTATTTTGAGGCGCTTTAACTGTCTTGAGTTCATAAGACGGTTTTTCTTTTTTGGGGCTATTAAAGCCTAACCGATGATTTCGACTTTCCAGATAGCAAGCTAATGTTATTACGATAGATTCCTCGTAGTATACCTTCTGAAATTAGGAAGTTGTGTTCTACAGTCTTTGATATTTTTAAGTAAATCTAAATAAGCTCTCTACCGTACCGTTTCCTTTTCCCTCCACATTTCGTTGATGCCATTTCCATGCGCTTTCGATTTGTTCCAACGAATATTGCGTTCCAGCCAAGTTCTTCATAAATTTTTCGCAAAGAAGCGACAAGGCGCACCGGGTCGAAATGGCGGCAGCCAGTGTATTCCATGACGGCTGTGCGGCCGGTTACTTTTTTTACATATTTTCATCGCTAGCCTAAGCCGTTGCCGAGATTGCAAACGGCGGTTTTCTTTGTGCTGTTTTTCCGACAAGTGAAAGTGGATCGAGACTAAGACACAGTTTTTTTCCATTGTCCCAAATCGATGATCGGGGTGTTACTCTTCGATATCCCCATGATTGCCTCCCAAAAATACCGGTTCACACGGCCATAAAACATAATTTCAGCACCCCCTTTAAGCTAAAATAACATTCAAAAACTTACCTCAAAGCGAAAGTAGGCTATAATGAATGGTAGCCAAATACACATGAGATGGGTGATTGATAAACATGAAAATAAAAACATTATTTATTGCTCCCTACCCTGGTTTAAAAGAATTAGCCTTAACCCTTGCCAAAGAGCAACAATCATTGGACATTACAGTTGTACAAGGAGATTTGCAAGAGGCTATTCCTATTGCGAAACAATACGAAAAAGAAGATTACGATATCATTATCAGCCGTGGAGGCACCGCACAGCTACTGCGCCTACATACATCGTTGCCAGTCATTGAAATAAAAGTATCAGGCTACGACATATTACGTATATTGACATTAGTCAAAGCCAATAGCGCACACCTCCGTATTATTGGATTTCCTAGCATATGCCAAGGATTTGTTTCTGTATCCAATCTTTTAGGTGTTCATATTCCTTATACTATTATCCATGATCAAAAAGAGGTAGCTGAGGCAGTTCAACAAGCTAAAACCGAAGGCGCCCAGACTATTATCGGGGACACGATCACCTGCAAGACGGCGGAAGCGCACGGGCTTCAAAGCATACTGATTACTTCAGGCAGAGAGTCTGTAATTGAAGCGTTTGAACAAGCAAAACAAACTTATCGAATCATTGAAAACACTGCTAGACAAACAAAGTTATATAAAGAACTACTGCAAAAAACGAAAGAACCTATTGCTGTTTATGACGAAAATGGCATTATACAATTTGCTAGTTCATCTTTTCAAAAAGTATTGCAATTAATCAAAAACGATTCGGATGAATCCTCTATTTATGCGTATTTTCCGTTTCTCAACAATACGTGTGCGCAATTATGTAAAAAAATAGAACCCCTAGAAGTATCGTACACTTTCGTAACCGATGATGAACTTATGCAGTTTCGGCAAGGATATCTTAAAGCGGATAAAGACGAAAACCAGTATTACCTGCGGTTTTCTGCCGAAGAGGAGGAAGATCAAGAAGAATACAGCCTATCCGTTACTGCCATACAACCAATAATGACTTCCTTTTCACAGATTCTTGGGAATAGCCAACTGATTCAAACTGTCATTAAGCAAGGAAGAAAGGCTGCGACACATAATGCGCCAGTAGCGTTATATGGCGAAAAAGGAACTGGAAAAAAAACACTAGCTGGAATCATTCATTGTGAGAGCGAGCAGAAAGACGGTTTTCTGTTGCTAATCCGCATCTTCGAAGATCATCGCGAGATAATAGACTATTTCAAGCGCATCTTCGCTCACCTAGAGATGGGGACATGTGTCTTACAAGGCGTAGAACGTTTGCGGTTGGAACATCAAGATCATCTAGTCCGGCTCATCCATCAGACGAAAGCACGCATTATTTTTTTATTTCATGATAATCCGATTAATTTGTTACGGCAAAAGAAATTATCGGCCCACATTTTTAAACAATTTAAACAAAGCCAAATTCGATTGCCGTCCCTAAAAGAATATATGGAAGATTTAGATGAGTATGTTCGGAATTTTATCGCGAAATATAATGTCAAATATGGAAAGCAAATCGTAGGTGTACAGGAAGAAGCGCTAAAGTGGCTGTACAGCCGTACTTGGAAAAATAATTTACAAGAATTAAGCAGTGTGATTGAACAAGCCATTAAGTTTACGAATAATGAGTATATTAGTAAAGATGATTTAAATAACATTTTTAAAAGCTCAGATGATCACGCTCAACCAGGCTATTCCGTGATTGATTTAAATAAACCGCTAGCCGAAATTGAAAAAGACATTATATGGAAAATATTGCAAGAAGAAGAAATGAATCAGACAAGGGCAGCAAAAAGATTAGGGATTAATCGCAGTACGTTATGGAGAAAACTGAAATAATGTTGCATAATACAATATTATTTCAGTTTTTTGTTTTTTTAATAAAAATAGCGTTGATAAATTAAACATTTTCTAATAAAATCAAAATGAAAACGATTTATTGTAAGATAATTTATAAAATTGTTTCATTTCAAAACAATGATAAAGGGGAGAAGAAGGGATGAAAATTAAAGCAACATTAGATCGCATTCCTGGTGGAATGATGGTGGTGCCATTGCTGTTGGCCGCGACGATCAATACGTTCGCACCGAATCTGCTTCGAATCGGAAACTTTACAGAAGCACTATTTGTCAATAGTGCAAGCGCTTTAATTGCTTTGTTTTTACTTTGTGCAGGAGCGCAAATTAATGTAAAAAGCGCAGGCGTTGCGCTTGGTAAAGGGTTTACGTTGCTACTCGTTAAGTGGCTTGTAGGAGCACTTGTAGGATTAATCGCCTATATAGCAGCTGGTCCAAACGGTTTTTTTTTGGGTTTAACACCACTAGCTATTATTGCGGCAATGACCAACAGCAACGGCGGTCTTTATATGGCGATTGTCGGCCAGTATGGAAAAGAAGATGACAAAGCGGCATATTCTCTATTGGCATTAAATGATGGACCGTTCTTAACAATGGTAGCGTTATCTATTTTCGGCGCAATGGGGTTTGTCGACGGAATGTTTTCCATTGTCTCCTTTATTTCCGTTTTACTTCCAATTGCAATCGGCATGATTCTTGGAAACTTAGACGATGAAATGAGAGAATTTTTAGCGAAAGGCAGCGATATGTTAATCCCATTTTTTGCGTTTGCCTTAGGAATGGGGATCGACTTCGAAGCGATCATCAAAGGGGGATTAAGCGGCGTATTGTTGGGCGTTGCTACAGTATTGTTAACCGGAACTGCCGGATACTTAGTCTTTAAAGCATTCGGCTGGAACCCGATTGTTGGAGCTGCTGAAGGCTCTACCGCAGGCAACGCAGTAGCCACCCCTGCAGCGATCGCAGCAGCTAACGCTTCTTTCGCCAGCGTGGCTGATTTAGCGACAGTACAAGTAGCGGCAAGTACGGTCACGACAGCGATTTTACTGCCAATTTATATCGCCTTTTTAGCGAAACGATTGGAAAAGAAAAATGAATTACAACAATACTACCAATTACCAAATTAATCCATAAAGCCCATGTCTATAACTTGGGCTTCTCCATTTAAGGAAGGAGATGCACCATGAAGATCGCAATCATTGCAGATGATTTAACAGGAGCCAACGACAGCGGCGTGCAGCTTGCTCATTACGGATTAAAAACATCTGTTCTATTTCAACTGAATTCGAGCCAACTAGATGAAAACGATGCGGTTGTCATTGATGCCGACAGCCGCTCTTTATCTAAGAAAGAAGCCTATGAGAAAGTAAAGGCCCTATCGGAAACACTAAAAGCTCGTTTCCCGATTATCTACAAAAAAATCGATTCCACCCTTAGAGGAAATATCGGAGCGGAAATCGATGCGGTTTACGATGCGATAAAGCCGACATTTATGATTATAGCGCCAGGGTATCCCAAAAACGGAAGAACCATTTACAAAGGATATCATTTTTTACATGATACATTGCTACATGAGACGGAAATATCAAGAGACCCTAAATGTCCAGTAAAAGAATCATATGTTCCTAATTTAATTGCCAAGCAGACGAAGCGCCCCATAGGACTGATTGACTATCAAACACTTCGTCTTGGATTTGACAAAGTAAAAGAAAGGCTAAACGATTATCGTGAGAATCACATTCCTTACATTGTCTTTGACTCTTTAACTGAGGAAGATTTACGTTGTATCGCGCAATACGTGTGCCGCATCAACGAAAAAGTTGTATGGGTCGGGTCGGCAGGTCTTGCCAATTACCTTCCCGAAGTATATCAGCTTCAAAAGTCAAAAAGAACGATCACGATCAATCAAAGTCATCCCATCCTGCTAGTCGTAGGCAGTGTGAGCCAAATATCTCGCAAACAGTTAGATCTTGCCCTTTCTTTAAAAAACGTGAAAGGTGTACAGCTTGATTCCGTAAGACTGGTTAGCAATGACCAGTCCCGCTGCGAAGAAATTGAAAAAGCCTTTCACCAAGCAGAAGACTGGGCCAAACAAGGTTATCATGTAGCCCTATATTCTTCCGCTTCACCAAATGAAATAAAGCAGGTGCAGGAAATAGGCGAATCGAAAGGATTAAGCGCAATAGAAATAAGCAATTTCATCGCTCAAAATTTAGGCGAGGTTGCCTCTACATTAATCAACAAGGGCTATTTTAGAGGGATGATATTAACAGGCGGCGATACTGCAAAAAATGTATGCGACAAAGTTGGGGCTACAGGTTTTGAATTGCTAGATGAAGTTGAAACAGGAGTGCCAATAGCGAAATTAATTCATGACTCAGGGATGTATGTAGTGACAAAGGCGGGAGCCTTTGGTTCGGAAAATACATTTATTCAAGCAATTCACCAATTACAAGGAGTAGATGTCAAATGAAACCTGTTATCGGAATAACGATGGGAGACGCTGCCGGTATAGGACCAGAGATTATCGTAAAAGCTCTCCAAAACACCTCCATCTATGAACAATGCAACCCTTTAGTGATAGGAGATGCAAAAATATTAGAACGGGCAACTCGAATTACGAATTCTAGACTGACCATTAACCCTATTTCAAACGTAAAGGAAGCAACTTACCAATACGGTACGATTGATTGCATCGATTTAGACTTGCTTCCCGCCGATTTGCCTTTTGGCCAAGTATCAGCAGCAGCTGGAGATGCCGCATTCCAATTCTTAAAACGTGCAATCGAATTAGCGAAAAACGGGGATATTCAGGCAATTTGTACAGCTCCTTTGAATAAAGAAGCACTGCAAAAAGGCGGACATCTATACCCAGGGCACACAGAGATTTTGGCCGATTTAACAGGCACTAAAGATTATGCGATGATGTTATCTTCTCCAAAACTTAAAGTCATTCATATTACTACACATGTCGGGTTAATTAAAGCAATTGAAATGATTAATCCCGATCGAACCTACAAAGTCATTAAACTGGCTCACGAAACGTTAACAAGAGCAGGGAAAGAAAATCCAAGTATTGCTGTGTGCGGTATTAATCCTCACGCTGGAGAAAACGGACTGTTTGGCAATGGAGAGGAAGAGGAAAAACTCATTCCTGGCATCCGTAAAGCACAATTAGAAGGAATCAATGTAACTGGACCATATCCGGCAGATACGTTATTTTACCGTGCGGTACAAGGAGATTTTGATATTGTTGTAGCTTGTTACCATGACCAAGGACATGCCCCTATTAAAGTGTTAGGATTAGAAGCCGGAGTAAACATTACAGTCGGTCTAAAAGGCGGCATCATCCGCACATCTGTCGACCATGGAACAGCCTTTGATATTGCAGGGAAAAATTTGGCGGACGAACGAAGCATGATCGAAGCCATTCGTGTCGCTGTTGAACTGGCGCCAAAAGTTTGAACACCAACCTTTGGCATCATCTAGCATCATTCATCAAAACCTGTTACTTTCTATTTCCAAATCGAACAACGACCAAATCGTCGCTGTCCTACTTAAATATACACAGAATATTTAGTCATTAATATTTACAAACAAACAACCGCCCCGGCAATGATATGAGCCCCTTAAACGACAGGAGTGTCCATATGCAAAGCAGTTGGAAGATGAAAAAAATAAGAAAAAAATCCTAGAATGTCATAAGAAATTAAAAGGGATCTACAGTGGGTAACGGACATCACTTACTTAATTTTTTATCGGCCATTAAAGACCTAACAACAACGAGATTGTGGCTTACCACATTAGCCGAAGAAATGACCTAAAACCGGTGATGGATGTTACCTACTTTATAACCGCATAAGTATGCTTTTTTATTCCTATCTACTTGAAAGGGGGCATTTCATAGACAGGAGGCTTTCTAATAGTTTACAATTTATGCCATTTCTAAGTAGAAGAAATAATCTTTTCAAGCGAATATTTCACTTTATTGGGGAGGCACCATCCCCAAAGAATACACAACTTATTTAATCATTTCTAAAAAACTTTTTAACGATTCTCTCCAATGAGGCATTTCTTTAAACCCATTCAATCGAAGAGCCATATGCTCAAACACCGAGTAAGCCGGCCTTGGTGCTGGTCTCGGGAAGTCTTTTGTTGTACACGGATTTACCTTAACTTTTATCCCAGCTTCCTCAAAAATTGCTTTCGCAAACTCATACCAAGAACAATGCCCTGAATTGGAAACATGGTAAACGCCGTATTTTTCCGTTTGAATCAGTTCCATAATGCAATTGGCTAAATCTACTGTATACGTCGGACAGCCAACTTGATCGTGGACAACCATCAATTCATCCCGTTCTTCGGCCAGCTTTAACATTGTTTTCACAAAATTATTCCCATGCCGTCCATACACCCAAGAAGTTCTGACGATAAAAAACTTAGAGTGTAAATCGCGAACAAACTGTTCCCCCGCTAATTTACTTTTGCCGTATACACTAATTGGATTGGTTGGAGCAAACTCATTATATGGCGTATTCGCCGTTCCATCAAAGACATAATCGGTACTGATATAGACAAGTTTAGCTCCCACTGCTTCTGATGCTACTGCAACATTCCTTGTTCCAAATGCATTAATTAAAAATGCTTGATCCGGCTCAGATTCCGCTAAATCGACTTTTGTATACGCTGCAGCATGAATGACAACATCAGGGCAAGCTTTCGTAATAACCTGTTTTACTTGGTCAAATTTTGTTATATCTAACTCTTCCCGTCCATACCCATACACTTCAAACCCTCTATCAGCGAGCACATGGACTAAATCGGTGCCGAGCTGGCCTTTTGCGCCTGTTACAACCACTTTCATAGCTTGTCACCATACTGTTTTTGGTAGTAGTTCATATATTCACCCGATTTAATATTTTTCCACCATTCTTGGTTATCGATATACCATTGAATCGTTTCAGCGATACCCTTTTCAAAGGTATATTGCGGCTTCCAACCAAGCTCGGTCATAATTTTTGTTGGATCAATCGCATAACGACGGTCGTGGCCCGGTCGATCGGCAACATATTTAATTAAGTCTTTTGAAACACCTAGTTTTTCAACAATAAAATGTACGATTTCATTATTCGTCCGTTCATTATGACCACCAATATTGTATACCTCACCAGGTCTACCTTTATGAATCACTAAATCAATCGCCGCACAATGGTCTTTAACATGCAACCAATCACGAATATTTTGACCGTCACCGTAAATCGGAAGTTCTTTCCCTTCCAACACATTCGTGATCATTAACGGAATGAGTTTTTCAGGGAAGTGATATGGTCCATAGTTATTGGAACATCTCGTAATATTCACATTTAGCCCATACGTTTCATGATACGCTCTTACAAGTAGATCTCCGCCAGCTTTACTTGCTGAATAAGGGCTGTTTGGTGCTAATGGTGTTTCTTCTGTAAAATATCCCGTTTCTCCAAGTGTACCGTACACTTCATCCGTTGAAATTTGCACATATTTTTTAATATTATTGGCTTTCGCCACATCTAATAACGCTTGCGTACCTAATACATTTGTTTTCACAAATATATCTGGGTCTGTAATACTGCGGTCAACATGAGATTCCGCCGCAAAGTTCACAATAACGTCAATCTTATGGGTTTTCACAAGATAATCGACTAGCTCACGGTTATTGATATCACCTTTGACAAATGTATAGTTCGGATGATTTTCAACATCTTTTAAGTTTTCAAGATTGCCGGCATAGGTTAATAAATCATAATTCACTACTTTATAATTTGGATATTTCTCAAGCATGTAACGAACAAAGTTGCTGCCAATAAAACCTGCTCCACCTGTGACTAAAAGATTCATGACTGTCCCTCCCATTCAAAGTTGATTTCGGCATCTGCTAATAACGGATGTTTCGTATCTTTGTCAGAAAGAATTGGATTCGCTGTCGGCCAATCAATTCCTAACGCCGGATCATTCCAAAGAATGCCGCGATCATGCTCTGGAGAATAGTATTCATCCACTTTATATTGCACTTCCGTATTTTCCACTAACGTACAAAAACCGTGCGCAAAACCTTTCGGCACAAGCAATTGCCGTTTATTATCCGCGCTTAAAATAAAACCTTGCCATTTGCCAAAAGTAGGTGAACCTTTACGAATATCGACAACTACATCGTAAATAGCACCTCTAGTAACACGAACTAATTTCGTTTGCGCCTTCGGATTTAGCTGATAATGAAAGCCACGTATTGTCCCTGCTTGTTGGGATAACGAATGGTTATCTTGAATAAATTCAAAATCAAGCCCATATTCTACAAAAAGCTTTTTATTATAGCTTTCCATAAAAAAACCCCGATGGTCGCCGAACACTTTTGGTTCAATTAACAATACACCGGGTAAAGATGTCTCCATAATTTTCACAACGAACACCTCAGCATTTTAATAATAGATTGGTCGTTTTTTCTGGTTAGCAATCTCAATTAAATATTGACCATATTGGTTTTTCTTTAACGGCTCAGCTAACTTTAATAATTGTTCCCGATCAATATATCCTTTCACATAAGCAATCTCTTCAATACAAGCCACTTTCAAACTTTGCCGTTTTTCAATTGTTTCGATAAATTGCGAAGCCTCAAGTAATGATTCATGCGTACCGGAATCTAACCATGAAAAACCACGACCTAAAATTTCGACATGCAATTCGCCAAGCTCTAAATATTTTTTATTTACATCTGTAATCTCTAGTTCTCCACGTGCAGAAGGTTTAATGCTTTTGGCAATTTCAACAACACGATTGTCATAAAAATACAAACCTGTTACCGCATAATTGGACTTAGGATTTTGCGGTTTTTCTTCAATGGAAATTGCTTTTCCGTTTTCATCAAACTCTACTACGCCAAAGCGCTCCGGATCATTTACATAGTAACCAAAGATAGTAGCACCTGTTTTACGCGCTACAGCTTTATGTAACAACTCTGTTAAACCATGACCATAAAAAATGTTATCTCCTAATATAAGAGAAACATTATCTTTACCAATAAACTCTTCCCCAATTATAAATGCTTGTGCTAATCCATCGGGCGAAGGCTGCATGGCATAGGATAGTGAGATGCCAAGATGCGCACCATCACCAAGCAGTTCTTGAAAACGTGGTGTGTTTGTAGGGGTAGAGATGATAAGAATTTCACGGATACCCGCCAACATTAATACGGATAAAGGATAATAAATCATCGGTTTATCATAGATAGGCAATAGTTGTTTAGATACCGCTTTTGTTAAAGGATAAAGGCGGGTACCACTCCCGCCGGCTAAAACAATCCCTTTCATAAGCTATATGTAAGCTCCTTTCGGAATAAATACAATACTTTGTCCTATATAATTATTTTCTCAGTTTAATAAACGATATTTTTGCTACGCTGTTCTACTTCTTCCCATGTCATGTAAATACGGACGATATCTTCTTCCACCAACTCACTGCCCTGTTGTACCTCGATAAACTCTAAATCTGTGAGGGCTTTTACTCCATGCTTTGCTCCCATAGGAATATGTAATACATCTCCAGCTTTTACTTTACGTATCTTATCATTAAGGGCAAATAGTCCCTCTCCTTTAATGATCGTCCAAATTTCAGTTCGTTTGTGATGTATCTGATAACTTAAATTCTTACCTGCTCTAATCCCAATTCGTTTTGTTAATACTTCTCGTCCATCTTCAAACTTTGTATAATCTAATACCCGGTACCAACCCCAACGACGTTCTTCATACATGGGACGCTGTTCAAAACCTTTCACTATTTCTTTAATTTTTGGGGTTTTCGCTTTATCCGCAACAAGAATTCCATCTGGACTAACAGCAACAATTGCATTAGAAATACCTAACACTGTTACAGGAATCTCAAGCTCATTAATTAAATGTGTATTTTCGCTATCATTGCTTACAATTCCTTTACCAATTTTATTGGTTCCCATTTCTTCTGTTAACGTATTCCATGTGCCAAGGTCTTTCCAATATCCATTATAAGTTATTGCTACAATATGCTTTGTTTTTTCCACCACTTCGTAATCAAAACTAATCTTAGGAAGTCGATCATATTGTTTTAGCAATTCATCATACTGTATTGGATATCCTTTTTCACTTAATAGAGAAATCATATAATTCAACTTAAAAGCAAATACACCACTATTCCAAAGCGCGCCTTGTGTTATTAATTCTTTTGCTTTTTCTTCATTTGGTTTTTCCACAAAATGACTAACATTAATGGGAGCAATGTCTCTTAATTTAGAAGTTGGAACAATATAACCGTACTTTTCAGATGGATAGGTCGGTTGAATTCCAATTAAAGCCAAGTCTGCTCCACTCATGAGTACGGTTTTCTCTAAATCTTTCACTCGATGAAAAAAGCGATCCTCCACATAAGGATCGACAGGCAACACCGCAATGACTTCATCTAAACGAATTCCTTCCACACTATACAAGTAAACCGATGCAAGAGCGATCGCTGGAAACGTATCACGCCGCATCGGTTCTATTATAATAGGTATATCTTGTCCTAATTGACTTTGAATTATATCGACTTGGGATTTACTAGTAGCAATCACAGCGGACTCAGCTAGACCAACATTATTCAACTGTCCCCAAACACGTTGCACCATCGATTGCAATTCGCCATTTCCATTCTCTAATACTTTTAAAAATTGCTTTGAACGAGAATCATTTGATAGCGGCCAAAGGCGTTTGCCGGAACCGCCAGAAAGTAATACAAGTTTCATCGGAAACCTCCTAATTTTTATCTACATATTTTCAAGTTTACTATTCACAT
Organism: Tepidibacillus sp. LV47; assembly: GCF_048381575.1. Classification (NCBI taxonomy): domain Bacteria; kingdom Bacillati; phylum Bacillota; class Bacilli; order Caryophanales; family Bacillaceae; genus Tepidibacillus; species Tepidibacillus sp. LV47. The sequence continues at coordinate 175,450 of NZ_JBLWIF010000002.1, read as the reverse complement.
AGTCTTCAAACTCTTTTCTAAATCTTTCTGGTGAAAAACGTAATGCATTTTCACGACAATCTTGGTATTTAATTTCACCTGAAATATTCTCAAATGATTTAATAGAATCAACTAACGATTTTACTGTCTGTTCATCAAAAAATAAGCCTGTAGGATTCTCAGTTTGTCCGTATCCTCGAACAGTTTCTAATGCCCCGCCTTTCCCATAGGCAATAACTGGAGTACCACAAGCCTGTGCCTCAACAGGTGTGATTCCGAAATCTTCTTCTGCGGCAAATACAAATGCTTTTGCCCGTTGCATATAATCCCTTAATATTTCAAAAGACTGATATCCAAGCAACTCTACATTAGAAGCAGCCTTTGCCTTAATTTTATGAAAATCCGGTCCATCACCTATAACCACTAATTTTTTATCTGGCATCTGTGAGAAAGCTTCAACGATTAAATCAATTTTTTTATATGGAACCATTCGTGACGCTGTAAGATAAAAATCCTCTTTTTGGTCATGAAAAGAAAAAGTGGTCACATCTACCGGTGGATAGATGACATCCGCTTCCCTTCGATACACTTTCCAAATTCTCCGAGCGATAAATTTTGAATTCGCAACGAAATAATCGACACCATTTGCCGTACGATAATCCCAATTTCTTATGTAATGAAGGATTGTCTTCGCGATCCAGCCTTTCATTCCGCGTTCTAGTCCCGCTTCTTTTAAATATTGATACTGCAAATCCCATGCGTAACGAATTGGTGAATGAACATAAGAAATATGCAGTTGGTCAGGGCCCGTAATGACTCCTTTCGCAACTGCATGGGAACTAGAAATAACAATATCGTACTTTGATACATCCAATTGCTCGATAGCCAATGGCATAAAAGGAAGATAGCTGCGATATTTTTTCCGAGCAAACGGCAACTTTTGAATAAAAGAGGCAGTAACCTGTTTATTTAAAATGAAACCTCTCTGATCTTCATCTATAAAGTCTACGAGGCTAAACAAATCAGCATCAGGGTAAATCATTAATAACTGTTCTAACACCTTCTCAGCGCCTGCATAGGTGACTAGCCAGTCGTGAATAATTGCGACTTTCACTTTGCTAGCACCTCCTCAATAACTTTTATTGTTTCCTCCGCACATTTTTCCCATGAAAACAGCTTGGCTCTTTCTAGACCTTTTCTTCGTAATTCTTCTCTTAATTTATCATCAGACAATAACAATTTGATTTTTTCAGCAATATCCTCTGGACTATACGGGTCAACATATAACGCAGCTTCGCCACAAACCTCTGGCAAAGAAGCTACATTTGAAACAATTACAGGGCAGCCGCAAGCCATGGCTTCTAGAGGAGGGAGGCCGAATCCTTCGTAGAAGGACGGAAAAACTAGAGCATCTGCATTTACAATATACTGCTTTAATGTTTCATCATCAACAAATCCTGTAAATTGAATTCTATCTTTTAGTTTTTCAGCATATTTAATAACTTCTTGATCCCCAGTAATAAAACCCTCTTTTTTCCCAATGATAACTAATTTATGAGGAATTTGATTTTTTATTTTTTCAAATGCTTTTACTAAAGATATTAAATTTTTATGTGGTTTAACATTGCCTACATAGACAATATAAGGTTTTGAATCATTTGAATCTATATCTCTATCTCTACATTCTCTCCAAAAATTATTTACCCCATTATATACTGTATATATATTATCTTGATTTCCATTAACAAACTTTAGAAAATCTTTTTTTGTAAAGTCAGATACTGAAATAATAGCATCTGCCTTTTTGCTAACAGCTTTAAACATTAATTTAGCATATAGCTTTTTATGAAAACCGCCTATAAATTCAGGTTTAGCGAGATGAAACACATCATGTACTGTTACAAGCATTTTCCCTTTATAGAATAAAGGAATAACATAATGGGGTGACCAAAATAAAGAACTGTTTTTAGGTATTAAATTTAATAGTTCAAATTGTTCTTTTAATGAATATAACCCTGACGTTGTAGATATATAATTAACACAATTATTTTTTTCATCAATATATTCTTTTATTTTTGAAATATCTCCTAAAAGATAATAGTTTGCTTGATATTGTTTTATTATCTTAGGAATAAGATTTTGAATATATGTTCCTATACCTGATGAATCTATCATACGTAAATCTATCGTGATATTTTTCATTTAATATTCACTTCTTCTTTTCTTTTTTTTTTGGTTTTATAAATAAATTTAATATAATCGGTCACTAGCGTTGCATAAATATAGCCGAAATTTTCAGTAAATATGTTTTCGAGAATTAGAGCCAAAAGGACAAAACCTAAAGAAAAGGTGACTCTGTCCATTTGGTAAATATATACATTTAGTGCAAGAGTGACAGCAACAATTCTTTAATTATGTGCTAGATCGTTCGTCAAACCGACGTAACCAAATATATGCTGGCTTCCAAATCGCAGCCTTTAACCAGCGAGTGATTTGAAGTAATGATTTCTTACTCTTCATCTCAAGTTGCACGAGAACATTTAAGCAATAAGTGATTAGTGCTAAGTAGATTTGATTTTGTATTGCCGTTTCACTCATTCCATAAAAATGTTTGATCTCAACATGCTGCTTGAGCCATTTAAAAAATAGTTCAATTGCCCAGCGTGATCGGTAAATTTCACTGATTTCTTCGGCGCTCAAATCAAATCGGTTCGTGATTAACCGAAGGTTATTCCCCTTTATATCGATCACCTCAAGAAGGCGAAAGATATTTTCTGCCCGTTTTTATGGTGTCCCGATGTAGACCATTTTATCAGCTAAAACCTTGCTACCTTCGGGAAGAGTAAAACTTTCGATTTCTCGTATGACGGCATTTTTCTTTAGCCTTGATACAAAGAAGTAACCATCATCTGTCATTCGATCAAAACGTTCATAGTCAACATACCCGCGCTCAAACACATACATGACTTCCTTGTCATCGACAAGGACTTCATGTTGATTTCTGTCATGTTCTTTTGCTGTTGTCATCACTGCTTTTTCAGGATAGACAGTGTCCTTGTCCATGAACAGAAGTCGTAAATGCAGTTTTACACCCGCTTTTGTTTTACGAAATTTTGCCCATTTGTAATGGGTTAAGTTAAGCAGTAGTGTACTTGAATCAATGATCTTTAATGGCATGTTCTTTCTATTTTTAAAGTGGATTTGTTGAATTTGATAAACAAGATCCAAGAATATAGTTGAAAGAATAGCCGGATCGATCTCATTTTTTTTTCGTGATAACTGAGAAGCACTAATCGATTCAAATCCAAGTGTTTTTTGAAGATCTTCATCAATTAGTGCATCACTCATGGCTTGTAAGCTTTCGGTTTCGTGCAACTGAGCAAAAAGTAAAAGCTTGATGTAAGCATAAGTCGTAAGTTTTTTTGTGTAGTAGTCTTGTTTATGTTTTACAACCTGTTCAGAAAGTTTTTGAATATTAATAGGTGAAACCCATTTACCAAATGATGAAATTAGTGTATTCTTGTCCATATTGGTTGTCCTTTACATTGGATTTGGACAGGAATCACCTGTACTTCCATTGTAAAGGATTTTTTGTTGTATGGACATATAATTTTTGAAGATTGCTATTATTTCGAATCATCAGATTTAATTAATGCAACGCTAGTGATGTCTGATATTTTATGGAATTATTCTATACATATCAGACATGAAATCCTAATCTTCTGTCATTCTCATTATTATGAAAAGGTATTTCATAATAATTTGATAAAAGCATACCTATACTTAAAGCAAAGGTTGAAGATTCCAAACCATTCAATGTAGCTCCAATAGAAAACACTGATAATAAAAAGAAGATTAACGAAATATCTTTAGAATGATTCATATTAATCTTTATGAGATGTATAATAATCCAAAAAATAAGAAACAATAATACAATCCATCCAAAAGTTAGATTTAAATATACAAAAATGTTATCACCTGGATTATATAAATTAGATTCGAAATATTTTTGTGGAGCTCCAATTGCCCCTATACCTCTTCCAAATAATGAAAAATACGTGTAATTATTTAATGAGTAGGCATCAGGCCACGTTGATACCATACGATCAATATAGGATGTAAAGAGAAGTTTAGTAAAATAGTTGTCTGAAAGAATAATATCATTTATATAATCTGGTAACACAAATGATATCACTGGTGGAATTACAGCGAATAATAATAAAAAGAATAGTATCAATTTTACTGTCACTAAAATCAATCTTCTAAACACCTTATCATTTACTTTAGACCAAAGAATTAGTATAACAGATATTATGATTAATGTTCCTTCAGCCAAATATATTGTCTTTGATGTTGTATATATTATACCAATAATAGATAAAACAAATAATAACGCATCATAGAGTACCCATTTAATTTTTATTTTTGTTTTTCGTATATATATATTTAACAAATAAAACATATCTAAAAAGAATAGAATAATAGCTGTCTCAAAAGATGCTCGCTGAAAACCAGATAATCGAGGGATACCAAATGTTGTCCACGCACGATTTCCTTCAATGGTAAACCCTCCTAAATTATAACTAAATCCTTTCCAAGGAATCACTTGGATATGTTCTAACACTAATCCAATTATTATGATTGGAATGAAGATACGGTATATACTAATAAAATGCTTATGTTGTATTATATTGTATTTCGTAACCACTAAACCCGCTAATAAAGGTAAAAACACCTTTATACCAAAAAGGATCTGTAAAAATCTAAGTTGATTCACAAAACCAATAAACGTACTAAATAAAATGATAACAATGATGAATAAAAAAAGTCGGCTAATTCTCATTGACCTTATTATCATTAAGAGACCATAACCTATCATAACAATTAAAATAACATCGCTTATATATATTAGCCAACTTATTCCAAATTTATAAAGATAATAACGGATTGGAGCATTAAATATATTTAAAATAAACCAAATAAAAAGTAACCACTTTAATATTCTTTTCATTATTTACTCCTACTTAGCTTCAATAGTTTTTAACCAATCAATAAACAGTTCAAGCCCTTCATTAAGCTCTATCTTTGGATGATACCCTAATTCCTTTCTGCTCTTATTTAAATCAGCCCAAGTAATCGGTAAATCACCCGTCTGCATAGGAAGCCAGTTTATTATTGCTTTCCTATTTGTCTTTTCCTCAATCAGTCGAACGAGGTCAATAAGTTTTGTCGGTTTATCATTACCTAGATTATAAACTTCATATTGAGATACTTCTTTTTTAAGGGCAGCTTTTATTCCATTTACAATATCTTCTACATAAGTATAATCGCGGCTAGTCGTACCGTCCCCAAATAATGGAATAGGTTGTTGATTTAATATCATTTTTGTAAATTTGTGAATAGCTAGATCTGGCCGTTGGCGTGGGCCATATACAGTAAAAAAGCGTAAAGATACGATTGGGAGCCCATAACAATTGGAATAACTGCGTGCTATTGCCTCTCCAGATATCTTTGTTGCAGCATATGGAGAAGCCGGGAGTAGAATCGGATCTTCTTCGGAAAAAGGAATGTTTGTATTTAACCCGTATACTGAACTGGAAGATCCAAAGATAAACTTTGATACTTTTACGTCTCTTGATGCATCAAGAATATTGATGGTCCCATTTATATTTACATCGACATAACCATAAGGATCAGAAATAGAAGGTCTTACACCTGCTTTTGCAGCCAAATGTATAACCACTTCAGGTTGATATTTATGAAAAATAGAAAATATAGCATCACGATTGCGAATATCTAATTCCATAAAATTAAAAGTATTAAAATCAAAATGTCTTTCGATATTTCGCAACTTTATGTTTTTATCATAAAAAGGATCAAAATTGTCTATTGATATAATTTCATGCCCCTCTTGTAGCAAATGATCAATAAGATGACTACCAATAAATCCAGCACCACCGGTTACTAATATACGCATTTATATCACTACCTTCCAATTCCTAGATATTTTATTCCTGCTTCTTCTATAATATTTTTATCTAATGCATTTCTACCATCAATTAATAATTTATTCTTCATTATTTTCGCTAATTTGTAATATGGAAGGTGTTTGTATTCATCCCATTCTGTAACAAGCAATACTGCGTCTGCCTCGATAAATACTTCATCAATAGTACCAGCATATTCGATATTAATATATGGATATTGTTTTTTAAAATTGGGTATAGCAATCGGATCATGCACGATAACATGAGCACCCAATTCTAGAAGTTTTTCTATGATATCTATTGATGGAGCATCTCTCAAGTCATCAGTATTTGGCTTAAATGAAAGTCCTAGAATACCAATTTTCATTCCACGAATGACATGTAGGGTATTTTGAAGTTTCTTAACAATTTCCATTCGTTGTCTATAATTTACCTCTATGCTACTCTCTACTAAATGTAGTTGCGCATCATATTGCCGAGCAAAAAAACTAATTGCTTTGGTATCTTTACCAAAACAACTTCCTCCCCAACCAATGCCAGCATTTAAATATGCTCTTCCAATGCGAGAATCAAGCCCAATTCCTTGAGCAATTTCATTAATGTCTGCACCAACTTTATCGGCTAAATTCGCAAATTCATTAATAAATGAAATCTTCATTGCTAAATAAGCATTGGCTGCATATTTAATCATCTCCGCACTTGTTGGATTGGTAACGATCAATGCGGGAAGAGGAATTCTTTCAGGACGCTGGAGTGAAGGTGGAGGGGTGAATGATTGTTCTAAAATGGGTAAATATAATTTTTGAAGAAGAAAACGAGAGTCCTCTTCTTCCACACCAATTACAATGCGGTCAGGGAAAAAAGTATCATATAAAGCCTGTCCCTCTCTTAAAAATTCAGGGTTAGATGCAACCTTTACACTTTTAGAAATACCACGTTTATGTAATATCGATTGAATTACCATTTTTAAACGTTTTTGTGTACCAACCGGAACAGTGGACTTCGTTACAATTAAAGGAATATTATCTTTGCTGATCCTCTCCCCTATACTAATTGCTACATCTTCTACAAAGGATAAATCAGCATCCCCATTTTTTTTAGAGGGTGTTCCTACTGCTACAATAATAATGTCAGTATCTGCATCTAACATATCCCAATCGTCGATAAATTGTAATCTAATCAATGAATCTACTAACAATTCTTCTATCCCTTTTTCATGAATAGGGGAAACACCATTTTTTAATTTTTTGATAACCTCTTTGTTTTTATCTAATAGTGTAACGTGATGTCCTATATATGCTAAAGCCACGCCAGTAGTTAATCCAACATAACCACTACCTATAATTGTTACTCTCATTTATTCTTCACCCTTTTTTATTTTTATCTATCGTTTTTGTATAAACCTCGATATATTGATTAACTGTACGATCAATATCAAATTCATTCATAAATTTAGGTATTTTTTTAGCCATCTCTGATATGATACTTGGATTTAATATGAATTTATTAATTTTTTCCCTTAAGTCACCTTCGATATCCGGGTTAAAAATATATCCTGTTACTCCATCTTCTACTACCTCAGGAATTCCTCCTCGATTCGATGCAATTACTGGTTTCCCAAACTGAAATGCTTCGATTAATATTCTCCCAAAAGGTTCATGCCATAAAGAAGGAGCAATCAATATGTCCATTTCAGGTAATACATCCTTTGGGTCAACGTATCCAATAAAATGAATATTACCCTTATAAAAATTTTTTTCAATGTTAACTTTTATGATTGGATCAATGATTCTTCCAGCTAAATATAATTCAGCATTCGTTATATGTTCAAATTCCTTTAAGAGTAAATTAACCCCTTTCGTTTTTTCTATACGTCCCATATAGAAAAACTTAAGAGGTTTGGATACATTCTTATTATTACTCGATCCCTCGATTTGAGGTAATCTAATCCCATTAAATATTCGCTTAGAAGGTACATCGGTAAAATAACCAAATAATTTATGTTTCTGAATCATAAAATCAGAAATTCCTATAAGATAATGAACATATTGTTTGTTCGAAAGATATTTCTTAAAGCTTGTATATAGCGAACACAACCCACATTGACGATTTTCACAATTCTTTTCACGATGATACATAGTACTTTTAACACACATCAAATAGTAATCCCTTAACGTGTGAACGACTGGAATCTTAAATTCTTTTGCTATCACCCATGGTATGACTGAAAAACCAGCAAGATTGTTTGTATGTATAACATCTGGTTGCTCTGTCTTAATAATGTTGGTTAAAACTTTTTTAAAAAAAGGATTAAATATGTCTAGAGCATGCCAAATAGGTTTTAATAATTTATTTTTCTTATTGGATTCAATGCCCCAATACAGATTTCGGGGATGAAGGTAATATACCTTAATACCATTCACCCAATCAACCCGATCATGATCATTTTTCTCAGTTGAAACAATAACTGGTTCGTGCCCTCTTTCAACAAGACCTTCCGCAAGAAGTTGCACTGATTTTTCTGCTCCCCCTACTATATTCGGATAATATACGGTATTAAAAATTAAAATTTTCATTTCTTCCAAGTTCTCCTTGTTTAGCATCATGAATTGCTTTTTTTATCAAATTAAATCTTTCATTTTTTTTATAATAGATAGAGAGCATTTTCAAGATCAATTGAAATAATGATAAATTTATTAAATATATAACTTTATTTTTCACCAGATCTTTCATCTCAAAATAAATTCGATTACGAATAGTATAATAAACACGAAATGACGATTCAGAAAACAATAAAGTTTTAAATAAATTATATTTCTCTTTGATATGCCATGATGTATCTATATCTTTTAATTTGCTATAGGGAATAAGAAAGATATTCCCATTATTCTTAGTTATTCTATAAGTATATTCATGGTCGTCTGAATAAAGATAAAAATTCTCATCAGGAAACAAAATATTATCAATTATACTTTTATGGAAAAAAAGCCCACCATATGGTGCATAAGGTATTATGACAGGGAAATTAACATAATTCTCTTTCAGGGGAACTTCTTCTTTAAATCTGTGAACTACTTTCTTCGATATTTTAAAAGGAAATTGTTTAATATGAAATCCAAGTACACTATTTTTAACTGGGAAATAAGGAGTTGAATCACCCATTATTGCGGATTTTACATAATTTAAACGATCTTCTCTTAACGATAATAGCGCTAGTTTTGATCTATCATTTGACTGTTCTAATTGGAGGTAGTTCTCTCTTAATTTATCCAACGCCTCATTCAATGGTTTATTATCATCATCTAATAACCAAATAAAGTCACACTCTGGATCTTTATACGCTTCTTCAATACCTCTTTTATAACCACCTGCCGAACCAGTGTTATCTTCTAGATAAATAACTTTTATTCTATTAAGATTTTTTAATTCATAGTTTCTTAGTTTTTCTTTGCTTTCCGAATGGGAATTATTATCTACAATTATGACTTTATTTACACCTTGCATAAGTGCTGCTTCTACAACTTGTTTTAATAAATGGAAACGGTTTGCATAAGTTACTATAACTGTGCATATTTTCATATTAGTTCCTCTTTACCTTTATCATATTTCTTTTTAATAATGCTTTTATCACTTTAAATAGAGTTACTCCTTATATTTTACCCATTCTTCCGATACAAAAATGATATATTCCTTTTAAAATATAAATCAATCTCGTAAATCTTTCTTTACCATAGATAAGCGCAAATAGAAGTTTTTTTGTAACAAAATATAGTCGAGCATTTGCATATTTGGGCAATTGATTGTGGTATCTAGTGTATATATACAAACAATTTCTAGCAGCATAATAATGCCTTATTGGAGAGTGTATATTTACATATTTATATTTTCCCACCGTTTTATAAGGTCTAAATTTCCTAATTTATGGTGCATAAAAATATTCTCCAACTCAACGACCCCATAATTTTTTAGATTTGCTCTCAAACAATAATCATGATCAACTTCATCGATAAATAATTTTTCATTAAATCCACCAATATTAGTATATAATAAAAGATTTAGCAAACTACCAGATGTTATCGTAGTTAGTTTTTCTTTAAATGAACATGATGTTTCTATTTTAGTATTTGTCAAATAATTCGGGGAAATAATAGCTATCTCTTTAGAATTTGAAATCATATTTAAACAATTTATATACTTTTTGAACATATCAGGATCAAACCTACTATCCTGATCCATTGTTAAAAGCCATTCATATCCCTCTTCATTGGCTCTCTTTGCACCAACATTGAGTGCATGAGCAATCCCTTGGTTGCCGTTGTTGTCAATATAGAGGATTTTGGGATTGCTTTTAAGTATGGCAATGATCTCATGATCTTTATGTTCAGAAAATTATCCACAACATATAGAATTGATAGACTATCTATATATTTTTAATGACTGAATGATCAGGATGATATAATACGATAACACCTGCGATTTTAAGAATGATATTTACAGCTCCTACGGAGAAAATATTTTTTGAACATCTTGTTTAAATTTTTCTTCCTCATTTATGATAAACTGTCTATATTCTTCAAAATCTTTCTTTCTTTGATCATAGTTATCTAAACAATCTCTAATACAATCAATTATCTTATATAAATTTTCTTCTGTATCAGCAAATTTATATTTTTCAGGTATGGGTACATCTTCATAATAATTCGCCGAACCTCTTTTACCAGTAATTACACAACAACCACATATTGCAGCTTCTCTCGGAAACCTGTCTTTCCCAGGATGATTGCCAAAATCAATATATACTTTAGATTTTTGTAGATAATTAATTACTTCAGATCTACTTAGATTTACTAGTGGAACCCATTTTAAATCCGGAGCTATTTTCATAAGCTTCTCTGTAAAAGAATAACCTTTTTTAGGATTATAAAGTACAATATCTTCTCGTTTATCATTATGATTGTTATTCTGTGAAATTATAAAATCCTTATTAATATAATCGGATAAATAATAAATTTGATCAGGTTTTATTTTATGTTGTAATAGATGCTGCTTAGCATATTCAGATTGCACAAAATGGATTATATTATTTCCAAAGATGTAATCTTTAAATCGAAATTTATTAATATAATTAGTACTTAACTCAAAATTTCTCATATCAATAATTATTGGAAATTTAAATGTATGTGCAATTTTATTAATTATACGAATAAATAAGAACTTCCACGATTTAAAATATTGCTTTTTATAAAAATTATCAACACTCAACCACCAAATAACTTTTTGAATGTTTTTATATTTTTTATGTAATTCTGTATAAACTTCTGGAACAATTAAAATATTTTTTGAATTATCACTGATATTTGTAGCTATAGGTGTATTATATCTCGAATAATCTTGGGGTTTTGGATTTACCACATTGTTAGGATAATAATACATACGTGCATCTATTCCCAATTTTATAAGTTTATCACATAGTTGATGTAAAAGTTCTGGTCCTCCTGTTATACTTTGAGCTGGACATGCTATATATACAATACTATCTTTCTTAATTTCTAATTGCTTTATCATTTTAACCTCCTATTATAGAGGAATATACCTCCAACGCTCTCTCCACAATATCGTCCATATCATAGTATCGATATTCAGCTAATCTACCAAGCAGGATAATATTCTTGAAATTAGCAGCGTACTCTTTATATCTATCATATTTTTCTTTTTCTTCATCTGTAAATACCGGATAGTAAGGAGTGTTCTTACCAATAATAAATTCTTCAGGATATTCTTTAAGTATAACGGTTTTATTATTCTTTACAGGATGTAACTTTTTAAATTCTGTTATTCTTGTAAAATCATAGTTATTTGGATAATTAACAGTTGCCACTTCTTGAAAAGATTCCGTTTCTAATGTTTCAAACTTTATTTGAAGTGACCTGTATTTTAACTCACCAAATTTATAGTTGAATAATTCATCTATCATCCCTGTAAAAATAATCTTTCCTTTAAACTCGTTACCAAACAAATAGAATTTGTCATCTCTTAATTCGGCAACTTCTTTGTAATCTGTATTTAAAAGTAACTTAATATTAGGATGATTTAACATCCTTTCAAAGATTTTAGTATAGCCTTCTTTTGGCATAGCTTGATAGATATCATTAAAATAGCGATCATCCCTACCAATAAATACCGGGACTCTTGCAGTAACTGCCTCATCAATCTCTTCTGGATTTTTTTTCCATTGTTTAGCGGTATAGTGTAAAAAGATCTTTTCATAAATATATTGAGCCAGAAATTGCAAATCACTATCTGTAGATTTTTTTAATTCAAGAATTGGTACTTTTGCATTGTACTCGAACTTTTCTAAAAGTTTATTTTCTAACTTATTTGCCAGAGTTGTTGGAAATACTTCATATAGCGTATTAAGATTAAATGGTATGGTAACTTTTTTCCCGTCGACCATTGCTCTAACTCTATGATGATATATTTCCCAATCTGTAAATTGAGATAAATAATCCCATACACTTTTGCTATTGGTATGAAAGATATGCGGGCCATATTTATGAATTAATATATTATTTTCATCTTTATAATCATAACAATTACCACCAATATGATTTCTTTTTTCGATAACGAGGACTTTTTTATTCAGTTGTGTAGCGATTCGTTCAGCCATTACTGATCCAGCAAATCCTGCCCCTACAATAATATAATCAAACATCTCTTAATTCTCCTTTGATAAGATTAATTCCGGATTTCTGTAAATCTCTTAACATAGTTAATGTTATAAACAATTCGATAAATAAAACAGTTATTGACGATCCAATATACTGATACAACGGAACTAAAACCAAAGATAGAATTATATTTAATATACTTCCTGTTATAAGAATACGACTAAATGCAGTTTTACGACCAAAATTCAACATCGTCTGTATACCAAAAATATTACTAAGATAAATAATAAATGGCAGAAAAGAAAGTATTTTTACTACAATTGATGAATGATAGTATTCATTTCCAAGTAAAATTATTACGATAGGTTCTGCAAACATAAAGATTAATAAAGAAATAGTAAACATTATAAGACCTAGAATAATAGTAATTTTTCTAATTAAGATTAAACCTTCTATTTTTGACTGATGAACTTTTTTACTGATATATGGGTATATTGCTTGAGTAATTGGACTATATAAACCTTGCACCGCTTTAATTATTTTTTCACCTGCTGCATAGTATCCAACTACCGTATTATTTGTAAATAATCCAAGAATAAACGATGTAGAAATTGTATATAAACTAATAGCTATATTTGAAACAAATACATACCATCCCTCTTTTAGGTGGTGTTTGATCATCTCTAATGATTGAATCTCATAACTTATACCAAACGTCTTTTTCACAATTACTAACGACCAAATTCCGACAATAATGAATCCAAGCGAGTTAAGCAACGGAACAAAATAATAATTACTTTTTTCCCTTACTAATACAAATATAGCTACTGTAAATATGGTTTTTGCTAAGATGTTTAAATAAGTGATGTATTTCATCCTCTCCATCCCTTGAAAAAACCAAACAGGAAAAAGCACTTGGCCAATTACCATTCCAAAGGTGAGATAATAGACCAACCAATCTTTTGCAAACTTATCAAAGCTAAATACTAGAATAGATAATAGAATTATACTTAGGACCATTAGCAATACTTTTATCGTCATCACAGAACTAAAGATCTCCGTGAGTTTAGCTTTATTATCTCGATTGATTGAGACTTCTCTTGTAGCTGTTAAATTAAAGCCATAATCGGTTATAATCTGAAAATAAGCTATTGTAGCAGTAGCAAATGACAATAGACCAAAATATTCAACACCTAATACTCTTACAAGATAAGGAAATGTTATAAGCGGTAAAATATAGTTTAGACCTTGCAATATTGATAAGGAAAAAATGTTTGATACCAATCTCTTCTTTTCTTCTGTATTAACTAAGCTCTGTAGTTTACTTAACAAATCTAATACGCCCCATCTCTTTTTAAAACAGAAGTAATCGTTTTAAGCAATATTTTTATATCTAAACTTAATGATTGATTATAAACATAAAACAACTCCAAGTCCACTCTCTCCGGATAATCCACACTACTCCTCCCACTCACTGCCCAATAACCAGTCATCCCTGGTTTTACAGAAAGAAATTCGTTTACTCTGTTCCCATATTCTTTTAATTCCTCAACAACAACTGGCCTCGGTCCGACTAAACTCATATCCCCTTTTAATACATTAATCAATTGAGGAATTTCATCTAAGCTTGTCTTGCGCAAAAATTGGCCTATGTTTGTAATACGCGGGTCTTCATGCGGTTCAAGTTTGTAATTATTTCTTAAATATTTTTGATAAAGCTCTTTATCTGCTTTCAGTTTTTCCTCTGCATTGACAATCATCGAGCGAAATTTATAAATATAAAATCTTTTTCCATCTTTCCCCACTCTAACTTGTTTAAATAAAACAGGACCCTTAGGGTCTTCTAGTTTTATGATGATAGCAATAACTAGTAATAAAGGACTAAGAAGGATTAAACCGATGATAGAACCAAATATATCTATGATTCGTTTCGTCAATAAATAGAATTGTTGATTACGATCCACTCCAATTGCAGTATGATAGATCGTTTGACTATCAGACCGCCTGGTTTCTACCGTCTCCACTTATCTCACCTGCCTATTTATATATCTACTTTTACTTTTTCTTTTTCTAATATCCGTTCCATATAGTTCAAAAGTTCATTTCTTAAATCGTCTCGTTGCAGGGCAAATTCAATTGTCGTTTGAATAAAGCCTAATTTTTCACCCACATCATATCTTTTGCCTTCGAATTCATAAGCATAAATAACTTCATTTTCTTCTAACTTCTTAATGGCATCTGTTAATTGTATTTCTCCACCTGCACCCGTCTTAAGATTCCCTAAAATATCGAAAATTTGTGGAGTTAATATATATCTTCCCATAATTGCTAAATTGGAGGGGGCTTCTTCTTTTTTTGGTTTTTCAATCAAATCATGTATTTTATATAGTCTATCATCCATTTTTGTGCCAGCTACGATTCCATAACGGGAAACTTCTTCACGATCAACTTCTTTTACACCAATCACCGAAGCGTGGTAGCGATCATACATCTCCATCATCTGTTTGAGACAAGGTTTCTCTGATTTGACAATATCATCACCTAGTAATACGGCAAATGGTTCATTGCCAATAAATTTACGCGCGGACCATACCGCATGTCCTAACCCTTTAGGCTCCTTTTGTCTGATGTAATGGATATCGACCATGTCAGAGATTCTTCTGATCTCTTCTAACAATTCATACTTTTCTTTGGACATTAAATTCAGTTCTAGTTCTAGAGCATAATCAAAATGGTCTTCAATAGCTCTTTTTCCTTTACCCGTTACAATAATGATATCTTCAATCCCTGAGGCGATCGCTTCTTCTACGATGTATTGAATGGTCGGTTTATCAACGATTGGCAGCATTTCTTTTGGCATCGCTTTGGTCGCGGGAAGAAAGCGGGTTCCTAATCCGGCAGCAGGGATAATCGCTTTTCGAACTCTCATTTCAACACCCCTTACTTTATAAAACCTTAAATTTCAAAATCAAGATCTTTCTAAAAGATCCTCATTTTGAAATTTAGCATATGGAAAAAAGGGGCATCGAACCCCACCTCACACCACACCATCGACGACAAGCGTCTAAGGTCACAGCTATCGCCGCACCCACAGCATGGCCGAGTGCCTCCATTGATAATGGTAAGGAGACATTACCAATATCGAGTAAATTAGAAACAATCATATATGATAAAATTATAATGTTTTAGGAAAATTATAACAGTGCAAATTTACCTAAGATATACTTCTTTTTACAAAAATCAATAATATTATACTGCTTCTGACATCCTATTTAAAGGAATTTCGTCTAATTTGTGAGAAAAAATAGAAAAAAGAACCATTTTGGTAATCATGGTTCATGCAACTCATCCCACATATCTTAATTATAGTAATAGTAATAATAGCTATGGCCTTCTATTGACTTGTTATTCAATATCGTACCAATGATATTGGCATGGACTTGATCTAATTGCCGCTTTGCCTTGATTAAAACATCCCGATTGGTTGTTCCAGCATTCACTACCAAAAGGACTCCATCCACAAGATTGGATAAAATCTGTGCATCAGTTACAGCCAAAACAGAAGGCGCATCAAAAAGGATAAGATCATAATGAGATAATAATTCCTCTATTAACCTTTTCATTTTCTTCGAATTTAATAGTTCAGCAGGATTAAGAGGAATAGGTCCAGATGTTAATATAGACAGATTCGGAATGTTTGTCGCTTGTATGACTTCTGTTAGTTCTCTGTTTTCCACTAATAGATTAGTAAGCCCTAACCTATTAGGTAATCGAAAAGTATGATGAACCGTAGGTTTACGTAGATCTGCATCCACTAATAATACTTGTTTATCTGCTTGAGCCATCACCACCGCCAAGTTCGAAGCCGTAATCGTCTTCCCTTCTAAAGGAGCAGAACTGGTAACCATAATGGTCTGTAATGGATGGTCGATGCTTGCAAACTGAATATTAGTCCGAAGCATACGGTAAGCTTCTGCAACAAAATGTTTGGGATCATGGTGGGTAATCAATTTGGCATAACGTTCATCTGATCGTTCATCTGATGTGATTTTTTTCTTTTCAAGGAATTTAAGCTTCATAACTTCTCCCCCTTGCCATGACCGACGTTGATTCTCTTTTTGTTCTTTTTGTCTCTTCAATCGTTGCAATGCTTCCTAAGACGGGTAACCCTAACAATTGCTCTAATTGTTCTTCTGTCTTAACACTAGTATCAAGATACTCTAATAAGAAAACTACTCCGATAGAGGTCATCAGCCCAACAACAAAAGCAATGGCGATATTTAAAAATGGTTTTGGCTTAACGGGTATGGGATCATCTTGAACTTTTGCTTGAGATAAGATTTGTACATTACCTGCTTTCGTAATTTTGGTAATTTCTTTAAATGTTTCGGCGATGGCATTGGCAATTTTCACTGCTTCTGCTTGACTTGAATCAGTAACTTTGATTGATATCACCTTTGAATCTTTGGCTGCAGTAACATCAATTTTTTCGGTTAATTCTTGGGGAGTTAGATTCAGATTATATTTCTCAATCACTAAATTGATGATTCTCGGACTTTTGATGATGGCACTATCCGTTCGATCCACCAATATTTCTGTTGTAGCCTCATAAATTGGTGTTAAAACAAAAAAACTGAGAATAGCACTGGTTAATGTTGCAATTAACGTAATGGTAACGATTAAAGAAAGACGCTTTCTTAAAATTTGCAACAATTCCCTTAAGTCAATGGTTAGTTCATCTTGTTCGAGCTGTTCCATTTTTCTCCTCCAGTACAGAAAATCTCTTAATCCTTTGTCTTTTTCTAGTATAATTTGTTTTTATTTGAATTTCCATATCTTTAGGCAATATCTATCCTTTTTCATACAATAGTCCTATATACAATAACCAGGTTGCAAAGAAAAAAATAAAACGCTATGATATCATAAGGCAATAATATTGTAAACATTAAAAGGTGGTTATTATGGTCAGCTCAAATATGGAACAAATATCCCTAAGAGATATGATTGAGACGCTTTTAAAGAACAAAAAGTTCATTTTATCTTCAATTCTCATCTTTGTTATTATAGCAGCAGCTTATAGTTTTCTTTTTGCAGAACCGATTGTAACGGTAACAACAGAAGTTACAGTGAAACAAGCAGAAGGAGCAGAGAGCAGTTTTAGTATTGATCCGTTACTTAATGCAGTCGTCGTTCCTTCATATAATCTACCAACCCCTCAAATTTCAAGTGTGGTGGCTAGACCCGAATCTTCTAAATATCCCGATTTAAAATTAGATACCTTGATTATGAAATATACGAATGAGTTAACAAATAATACAAAACTAGTCGAGGAAGTAAGAAAGATATCTCCAAGATTTAAACAAGTCACGGGATCTTCATTAAAATCGATGATCACATTTGACATGGTTCCCGATTCAGATATGCTAACGATTAAAGTTACGGCAAGTACGAAAGAAGAAGCAGTAATGTTTGCAGAAATCGTGAATCAAGATTTTCAAAACTTTGTTCAAAAACAAAACTTCGAGATGATTCATAATAAATTATCTTCCATTAAAAACCAATTAGAATTTAATATTGGCCTTTTAGAAACGAAAATTAATCGACTGCAAAAGGAAATGGCTGCTTTAGATAAAACGATTGCCTACCAATCTTCGATCGTAGAACCAAATCCAGCTTACATTATGTATGTTCAAAATCTGGCAAGTAATCAAATTGCCTTGAATAATGCGAAGTCCCAATATGAGGAAATCAAAAAAGTTGAAAATAAATTGCCGCAGATTGCGAAAGAAACCGGTGTAACAGTATCGATCGAAGAGCCAGTCATTCAAAAAAGCTCCTCGTTATTTAGAATCTTAGCGAAAAATATGGTTTTAGCTGGAATGGTCGGATTGGTTGTTGGCGGATTTATTTCCTTTTTAAGGGAATATTGGCGAAGAACAAATCATTAAGTTTGTAAATGAGATGAAAAGGGTGCAGAAATTTGTTGTTACAAAAATTACAAAAAGTCCTCTCTCAAGGTGGGTTTGTTCGCAATGTTTTAACATTAATGACGGGAACCACGATTGCACAGGCAATCCCGATTGCCATATCCCCGATTTTGACTCGTCTATATACTCCTAAGGACTTTGGCGTATTAGCCGTTTTCCTTTCTGTAACGGCAATGATCGGGGTTATCTCAACAGGAAGATATGAACTTGCCATTATGTTACCCAATGATGATAAGGATGGAGCCAATTTAGTTGTTCTATCCTTAATTGTTGATGGTTTTGTCAGTTTCTTTGCTTTTTTTATTCTTTGGTTTTTTCATGCTCCGATCACTCGCTTGCTCAATACACCAGAGATCTCTCATTGGTTGTATATGATACCCATTTCCGTTTTTTTGACAGGGCTTTATCAATCATTCAATTATTGGTCCAATCGAAGGAAGCAATATAAGAGGTTAGCTCGATCAAGGGTCTCAAAATCATTTGGAACGGGAATCTTTAATATTGGTGCTGGTTTGACGACAACAGGAAGCTTTGGCTTAATTGGCGGAGAGATCTTTGGCCAAATGTTATCTTCCTTTGTATTAGGGTACCAAATTTATCGTGAAGATAAAGAATTGGCAAAATGGATTTCTAAGGAAAAAATAAAGGAAAACGCTCGAAGATATCAGGATTTCCCGAAAATTAATTCCCTGCACGCATTTTCCGACTATTTTCAACAGACGTTAATCATTACATTGATCACTTCCTTTTTTGGCAATACCGTCTTGGGATTTTATTCGTTCACGATGAGAATACTAAGAGCTCCCTTAGGTTTGATTGGCGCTTCCGTTGCTCAGGTTTTTTTCCAAAAGGCCTCAGAAACCTACAATCGTGGGGAAAGTTTGCAACCGCTGGTTAAAAAAACAATGATCCAGTTGTCGATGATTGCTTTACCTATTTTTGCAATCATTCTTTTATTTGCTCCCCATCTTTTTGGAGTTCTTTTTGGCATGGAGTGGAAAGAAGCAGGGAGATATGCTCAACTCTTATCGCCGTGGCTTTTTTTAAGTTTTGTTACTTCACCCATTTCTCAGGTACCGATTATCGTCAATAAACAAAAGTCATTCTTTTTGATCAGTTTGTTTGGCAATTCGTTAATGGTGTTGTCCATTTTGCTTGTCGGTTATCTTAAGTATTCGATCTATGTCTGGTTCTATTTCCTCATTTTTTTACAAACCCTTTATATGGGATTCGTCATTTTCTGGATATTAAAGGTATCGAAAACGAGAGTGGTTATCGATGGAGAAGATTCTACAACTTAAAGTTTGGTCAATGATAAAGCTCTTACTTTTTTTTGCTTTAGGTGCTGCAATTATAGGACCTGCTTTTTTTAATGTGAATATTGGTCCAGTTTCTTTATCTTTATTTCGAATGACATTATATGGTCTATGGGTCATCTTCGTTCTATTATTGTTAAAAAATGATGGGGAGATATCCATTACTAATTTAAAAGTAAGACCCTTTATCTGGTTTTTCATGATTTGGTTTGTTTATGCCATCTTATCTTTGCTTTGGGCAGATTCAACCATTGATGCCATAAAACATATTAACCATTTATTTGTCGGCTTTTCTCTTATTATTTTTGTTGTTTTCTTTTTTATTGAGAAAGGGGACTATATCCGTTTTTACTATTTATGGCTATTCGTATTAACGGTATTGATTTTAGTGGGATTATGGAATGTATTAACTGGACAGCAATTAAGCGTCTCAGCACTTGCCAACGCAACCAATGAACAACGGTTTATACCAACCGCTGTTTTTCATAACCAAAATGATTTTGCAACCTATTTAGCGTTAAGTCTACCGTTTACGTTGACTTTAATTCGCTATGGACGAAATCAATGGGTTTCTTTATTTGGCATGATCTTATCCTTACTCAGTTTATATTTAGTCTTCCTGACCTATTCTCGTTCCAATTATCTTGCAATTGCCATGGGAGTGGCCTATTGGTTCTTTTTCTTTATGACCAGAAAAGAAAAACTAGTATTAATCGCTCTCGCTATAGCTGGAGCTTTTATCCTCTATTTCTTATTTCCTGATCTGGTTCATTCAGTTCTAGAAACCCTTAAAGTGCAAATTGACAGTTTATTTGTTCATGATCATGGAGAAGAATCAGTAAATGTCCGCACCAATCTGATCAAAAATTCCCTACTCTTTTTATATGACCATTACGGTTTTGGAGTAGGAGCTGGAAACGCAGAATACCATATGGCTCACTTTGGCGTGTATGACACCGCTAAAATCGTCAATGTTCATAACTGGTGGTTTGAGCTTTTAGTCAATTATGGCATCCTCATCTTTTCGGGGTACGTGTTTTTCTATATTGCTCTTATCTTCTTATTAAAGAAACAATACCATAAACTTATGGATCAAAACGAGAAGATGATTGCAGAGTCTTTATTAACAGGATTGGTCATCTTTTTCTTAGCAAGTACAAGTCCGAGCTCTATCATTGCTTTTGGACCCCAATGGCTCTTTTTTGCCTTTGCAGTCGGCTATTTAAATTATTTATATCTAAAAGATGAAAGGAATGCCTTGGCGGAATGAAGATTTTAGTGATTTCTCATATGTATCCTTCCGAATTGAATGTTACTTCTGGGATTTTCGTACATGAACAAGTAAAATCCATAGTGAGTCAAGGTCATGAAGTTAAAGTGATTTCTCCGATTCCTTGGGCACCATTTCCTTTAAATAAGCTTAATGAAAAGTGGGATCAATACTCGAAGATACCAAGGAAAAGCAAGATCGACGGGATTGAGGTATTTTATACGCGATATTTAAATTTCCCTAAGTCCTATTTATTGGAATACTACGGCGATTTTTTTTATTTGGGAATGAAGAAGGTCATCGCTGATCTCTATCAGACATTTCCATTTGAGATCATTCATGCTCATGTGGCGCTGCCCGATGGTGCCGCAGGTGTCAAACTGAAAGAAAAATATCATGTTCCTTTAGTGATCACCATCCACGGCCAAGATTTGCAACATACCATCTATCGGAATCAAAAATGTAAAGCGAAAATCGCAGAAACCTTTGAAAAAGCCGATAAAATCATTCTCGTCAGCTCCAAATTAAAGCGAATTGCGGATCAAGAAATTGGTTATGCCAATAAATCGGTGGTGATTCACAATGGAATAAATTTAGAGAAAATCACTTCAACTCGTTTAAAAATAAAAAAATTAAAGGCAAATGAACGAATGATCTTAAGTGTATCGAATCTCTATCCGAGCAAAGGAATTGATTACAATTTATATGCGGTAAGCAAACTGAAAAATAAATACCCCAATCTAAAATATTATATCGTCGGCGGCGGTCCAGAAAGAGATCGTTTGGAAAGATTAGCAAAAGATCTTCAGATTGAGGAACAAGTAAAATTTCTTGGCCGATTGCCTCATGAAAAAGCATTAGAATATATGCAACAATGTGAGATTTTTTCCCTGCCAAGCTGGAAAGAAGGCTTTGGTATTGCTTATATCGAAGCCATGGCTTTTGGCAAACCGGTGATTGGTGTTCATGGGGAAGGAATCGAAGATGTCATTCAACAGGGAAAATCCGGAATGTTAGTTAAACCAAAAGATGTAGATAGTTTAGTCGCGGCACTTGATGAACTCCTCTCTTCCCCAACGAAAAGAGAAGAAATAGGCCAAAATGCCAAAAAAATAGTTTATGATCAACTGACTTGGCAAGAAAATGTCAAACAAACCATCGATCTCTATAAGGCGGTGATCCATCATGGCAAAGGATAGAATCTGTCATCTTTCCTCTGTACACCATTATCTAGATACACGGATTTTTATGAAGGAATGCAGCTCATTAGCTTCAGCCAATTACGAGACTCATTTTGTCGTACCTAAAGCAGAAGAAAAGATCATCAATGGCGTCCATATCCATAATGTTGAGAAAAGTCATGGTGGCCGGTTGGCTCGGATGACCAAAACGGTTTGGCGTGTTTTTCAAAAGGCCCGTTCCCTTGATGCGAAGCTCTATCATTTTCATGATCCAGAACTTATTCCTATTGGCCTCATTCTTAAAATATTAGGGAAAAAAGTAATCTATGATGTGCATGAGGATGTTCCCAGACAGATTTTAAGTAAATACTGGATTAAGAAACCTCTAAGAAGACTCATATCCTGGGTATTTGAGAAATTTGAAAATTTCGCTGCCAAACGTTTTGATGCTGTAGTTACTGCCACTCCCCATATTAATGAGCGTTTTAAAAAATTAGGCTGTAAAGCGGTGAATGTCAACAATTATCCCATCTTGGAAGAATTCCTGGACAATCCCATCGATTGGTCGACAAAGGAAAATGCGGTATGTTATGTTGGGGGAATTACTGGCGTAAGAGGATTGTTTGAAATGGTAGATGCCATCAAGCAAACAAATAGTGTCTTATACCTAGCAGGGAAATTTTTCACTGAAGATGAGCATCAAAAGGCGAAAAAGATGGATGGATGGAAGAACGTAAAAGAATTAGGACAACTTAACCGTAAAGAAGTAGCTCAGACTTTAGCTAAATCAAAAGCGGGGTTAGTTGTCCTTCATCCTATTGAGAATTTCATTGATTCCCTTCCCATTAAAATGTTTGAATATATGACCGCGGGCATTCCTGTTATTGCGTCTAACTTTCCTTTATGGGAGGAAATTGTTCTAAAACATCATTGCGGCATATGTGTGAACCCAATGGATCCAAAGGAAATTGCCAATGCCATCAATTGGTTAATCGAACATCCGGAAGAAGCAGAACATATGGGAAGAAATGGTAGAAATGCCGCAATTCATGAATATAATTGGAATTCGGAAAAAGAGAAGTTATTAAATTTATATGAAGAGATACTAAACAGATAGATAAAGAGAATAGGATAATAGCCGAAAAATAACTATTATCCTTTATTTTATCTTTTTTTAATTCTAAACCTATGTTTAAACTTCATTTCATTCTCTCTTTTAAGATTTCGGTGACACGGTTTCTTTCTTCATCAGAAATAAATACATAGGAGACGCCATTTACTGTTCCTGTAGTTGCTTTATATTTGACTTGTTCTACTTGGTTACTCGAGTAATCATTTAAGTCCATTGCAAGAGAATAGATTTCTGATTTTGGAATATCCATGCGAACATCATTACTAAAGGCATCTAAGATTCCGTTGATTTTTATCGGTGAACGGATATTTTTACTTTGGTCTAAAAATGCTTTTAAGACTTCTTGTTGGCGATCATTGCGACCAAAGTCACCTTTGCTATCATAACGAAAACGTGAGAAAACTAATGCTTGATCTCCATTTAGCAACACGTTTTTCCCTTCTGGTAATGGAGCATGGCCAAACTGCTTCGTTACCCCAACAGCTACGTTATGGTCTACATCAACCCTTATCCCACCAATTGCGTCAATTGCTTTTTTAAATCCTTCCATATTAAACCAGATATAATGATCAATGGGAATATTTGTAAAGTTTTCTACTGTCGCTATGCTTCCTGGTATTCCCTTTAGCGGGTAAGCCGCATTAATTTTTGTTTTCTTCCCTGTTCCTGCTATTTCTACATAGGTATCGCGAGGGATCGAAGTCAATGTTATTTTTTTTGACTTATCATTCATGATTAATAGAATTATTCCGTCTGTTCTACCCTTATCCCCTGGACGTTGGTCTGTACCTAATATGAGAAATGTTTTAACATACTCAGGTTTATCGGAAGCATTTACGTTAGACCTTTCTCTTTTAATTGGCTGGTACATTTTGTTCATTGTATGACTAATTTTGTAATATGCATATCCTATAATACTACCTACTATTATTAATAAGCCAACTAAACCCCATAACATCTTTTTTTTTATATTAGATTTTCTTTTATTTTTTCTAGACTTATTTTCTCCTAGGTTATTAGTCATCTGTTATATCCCCTTATTAATAAAATTCGTAATTATCCCTTTAATATTGTTATGCGTCTGCTTATCTCCTGACAAAATATTTTATTCTCTATAAAATTATTTCTAAAAAATCTATCACAATTATATAACTATATCTTACTACAAAATCCTACCTAATATAAGAATATGTTACCAAAAAAAATTCTACATCAAAATTGTATCGCAAACATAATCTCGCCCTCGGCCACAACCTTTTCTCCAACTTGGGCGGTTGCTTTTCCTTTGCCCATGGGTCCTTTCACCCGTATAACTTCCACTGTTAGTGTTAAAGTGTCTCCCGGTTTTACTTGCTCACGAAAACGGAAGTTATCGATTCCTGTGAAGAAGGCGAGTTTACCTTTGTTCTCCTCTTTTACCAACATGGCCACTGCACCCACTTGGGCTAATGCCTCTACAATCAATACTCCTGGCATTACAGGGTATTCAGGAAAATGGCCTTGAAAAAATGGTTCATTTACCGTTACATTCTTGATTCCTACCGCTTTCTTTCCTTCTTCTAGTTCAATGATTTTATCCACTAATAAGAATGGGTAACGATGGGGGATAATTTCTTTAATTTGGTTAATATCTAACATTTGCATTTTCAACTCCTACCATAATATAAATTTATATAAATTTTCTATATTATTTTCCCATATATTGTCATTTCTAAAAACTTGACTTTTCGCATATTTTTGTAGTAAGCGAATTAGAATAAATAGTGCCCCCTCTACCGGCCCTGGTTGGTGGAGGGTTCACATAAAGGAGTGCGACACCTTATATGTCGTACTCCCTTACCTTATCATTCCTAACAGTTACAATATACAATCCCATATCTTCGTATCTTAGGCTTATATGTTCTAACGCTGCTCCTAACCTTACGGTTTTCCTTGAATAAACGGACGGTAGGAAAACTCGCTCGCTAAAGTCGCAGCTTTTAGAACATATAAGCCCTATATCATTGTACAGCCGCTATTTTGATTGGTTCTATTTATTCATTTTCCGAAACTCAAAAATATAAATAACCGATGTAAAGACCGCAAAAATGGCAACAAACCATAAGAACTTCATATAAAAAGGAAACTTAAAAATAATGAATAAGATCGCTATATAAAACAAAACGGTTGTTAATTTACCCAAAGCATTGGCGGGGACGGTTTTTTTTCCGCGAAAATGAAAAAAAATAGAGCTTACGATCATTCCAACATCGCGAACAAAGATCAGGATTGCAACAAAAATCGAGATCTTTCCCGAAATGAGTAAAGATATGATTACCGTTAACATCATTAATTTATCTGCTAACGGATCAAGGAGAATTCCAATTTCTGTTACTTGATTATGTTTCCTTGCGAGATATCCATCAATAATATCCGTAATACCCGCAAGAAGTAAAACACCAAAGGCAACGATTTCGTACCCGGAGAAGAAAATAATCACGAATATGGGTATTAAGAAAAAGCGAATCGTTGTTAGTAAATTGGGCAGATTCACTCCATCCCCTCCTACAAATTACCAAAATTCAGCGAACGAAAAAAGCCATCTTCTGATAAACATGATCGGAAGATGACTAAGGAAAGTGTTTAACCAAAAACTAAACGAATGATATGAATCCAAGTACCTGGGTTTAGCACCTGTAACGGATTACCTTTTCCTAGAACACCATAGCCGATCATAGATCCAACAAAAAGTGCAATGATGGCTACGACCATAAGAAACAATGCTAACTGATGGGTCTTCGCCTGACTTCTAGGTGTGGTTTCTTTTTTTTGCTTTTCTCTTTGATGCCTTTGAGATCTAGAGCGTACTTTGTATTGTCCTTGTCCTGATTGCATCTTCTTCACTACCTTTATCCAAGAGTTATCCCCGTAAACGAGTTGCCATACCCAGCATTTGATCGGAAAAAGATAATGCTTTTGCTTGAAGCTGATAAGCCCTTTGAGCTTCCATTAATTGAACCATTTCTTTTGCAAGGTCTACATTAGAACCTTCCAGTTTTCCCTGTTCAATGGAGTAAAGGGTTTGGTTATTGGGATTTTGCATATCCAAATTCTCTACTATCGTATTCCCTTGATTCATCAATTCATTAGGAACTTGATATAAATTGTCCCCAACCTTTTCCAATGATTGAGGAGAACTCGCTTTTGCGATTTGTAAATAACCGAGATTCATGATGTTCCCATTCTTATCTTCAGCTATTAATTTACCCGTCAAGTCCACTTTTAATGAACTTCCATTGGGAATTTGAATAGGAGTTTGATTGGTATTCAAAACATAATCTCCTTGTGCAGTAACTAGATAGCCTTGTCCATCGATGGAAAAGTGCCCATCTCGGGTATAGTAAATCTGATTATTATTAGATAAAACGGTAAAAAACACATTTTCTCCAGAAAGCATGAAATCAGTAGCTACACCTGTATCAATCACTTGTCCTTGATCAAAATGGATCGCAGACAAGGCCAATCTCGCACCTGCCCCCTCATCAATCCCTAACGGGGTTAATCTGCCTTCTAACTGAAATTCTTCTGGTTGTTCCATGCGAGCAGAGAAAATATCTTGAAAAAAGACTTCCCTACTCTTGTACCCATTGGTATTTAAATTGGCGATATTGTTGGCAATGGTATCGACCTTTTGTTGTATAGCTTGCATTCCCGTAAGAGAGTTAAAAATGGATAAGTTCATAAATGGCACCCCATTTACCTTCATTATAGGACTAAACGCGTCCTATTTCATTCACAGCTTTTTCCAAGGTCTTGTCCAAAAACTGCACCACTTGTTGGTTTGCTTCATAGATCCTTAGCGCAGCCATCATGTTAACGATGGTTTCAGCAGGATCCACATTGGATCGTTCTAATTTCCCTTGAAAGATTTTATAGTTCTCATTTTCATTCACAAAGGGAAGATTCCCTTGACCACCTTGTAAACGATAGATTTGTTCCCCTTGTTTCAATAATTGATTAGGATTATCAATTTTGGTTAAACCAAGGCGAAGGGTTTGTCCATCAGAAAAACGGATATTTCCTTTTTGATCGACGGTAAACGTCCGACCATTGATATGTATTGGCTTCCCTTGGTCATCTAAAACGAGATAACCTTCAGGAGTAACTAATTGCCCCGCTGCATCTTCCGTAAATAATCCGCTGCGAGTAAAAAGTCGTTCTCCATTTTGATCTTGTACAGTAAATAGAAGAATGGGTCTTCTTTGGCCATTCTGGGTCAACTCTAATTCTGAATCCCAAATCGCTAGATGGGTATTGATGCCCGTCTCCATTAAATCCCCTTGCTTAAAAATCGGTACATTTTCTTCAACAAACACACCTTGATGAATACTTCCGATCGGTTGCTTATCTTTTATTGGAACGCGAATCGTTTGCAGGAGCACCTCTGGAAAAGAGCGAATGATAGCTTGATCTTGTTTATACCCTGGAGTGTTGATATTAGCTAGATTATTCGTAAGCAGATCTTGTCTTTTTTGTTGTGTGAGCATCCCTGCTGTAGCAGTATAAATCCCTCGAATCATCATTTCACATCCTTGAGAAAAATCCTCTTTTCTTCACGACTTTATCTAAATTCTCTAACATAATTCCTGTTCCTTTAACCACGCAAGACATTGGATCTTCTGCGACTAATACGGGTACTTTTAATTCTTCGGTTAATAAGGTATCGAGGCCATGTAAGTATGCTCCGCCACCAGTGATAATAATTCCTTTATCAATAATATCTGCAGCTAATTCTGGCGGAGTTTTTTCCAGAACAGATTTTGACGCAGCTACGATTGCAGAAATGGATTCTTCCAATGCTTCACGAATCTCTTCCGAATGAACAGTGATCGAAATGGGAAGGCCTGTAACTAAATCCCGTCCGCGAATATCCATTGAATCATCACGTGCACCGGGAAAAACCGTTCCAATTGACTTCTTCAATTCTTCTGCTGTTCTTTCACCAATCAATAAGTTGTATTTCTTTTTTATGTATGACATGATTGCTTGGTCGAACTTGTCCCCTGCAATCTTAATAGAAGAGGCGGTTACGACATCTCCCATCGATAATACAGCAATGTCGGTCGTACCTCCGCCAATATCAATGACCATATTCCCGCTTGGTTGAAAGATATCTAATCCAGCTCCAATCGCTGCAGCTTTTGGTTCATGTTCCATAAATACTTCTCCAGCACCACTCTTTTGCGCTGCTTCACGGATTGCCTTTTGTTCTACCGATGTAATACCTGTCGGAGCACAAATGAGAATACGAGGCTTGCCAAATCGCCTTTTTACCCCTGCTTTATCTAAAAAATGCTTTAGCATTGCTTCAGTAATCTCAAAATCGGCAATAACCCCATCCTTTAATGGGCGCATCGCGATAATATTCCCAGGCGTTCTTCCTACCATTCGTCTTGCTTCTTCGCCAACGGCTTTTACTTTACGAGTTGTGGTGTCAATGGCTACAACGGAGGGTTCGTTGATAACAACACCTTTTCCTTTAAGATAAATCAATACATTGGCCGTTCCAAGATCAATTCCAATATCCCTACTCCACATCAAAAATTTTCCTCCCTGCAACATACTATACAAGATTCGTTATACGTACATAGTATACCTTAAAAATTATATATTCGATATAGATTGGGAAAAATCCTTTTTATTTTTTACCAAAATTCACTTTTCGTTTGCCTGGTTTTTGTATTTTTCTCTTGTGGCTTCCCCCCCTCTGATGTGGCGAATCGATTTGTGATATTCTAAAATCTCCTTAACCTGGTTGGCTAAATCCGGGTTTATCTCTGGTAATCGTTCGGTTAAGTCTTTGTGCACTGTGCTTTTAGAAACACCAAATTCTTTCGCAATGGTACGAACCGTGTTTTTCGTCTCTATTATATAGCGACCTATTTTAAGGGTTCGTTCTTTGATGTAATCGTGCACTCCCCTCGCCTCCCCATTTCGAAATCGTCTGTTACATTATATGAGATGGTTTGGCATATATTCTTTTGTTACAAGCCTTGACAAGCTAATTTCCAAATTTTTTTAAGTCTCGCTGCCGCCAAAATCGTCTTTTACTCCCTTAAAGAGGTATGACGATTTGAATAACAAGGCGTAAGTTTGTATAATTCACAATAAAGACCATATCATGGCCGATTGAAAATGAAGAATTAGAGGAAGTAGAGATAAATGGCAAATTTTATCCGTAAAGGTGAATGGTTAGAATACCATGTTTCAAGTACAGACCAGGGAAAAACCATCGAAGAGGTTTGTAAAACCAAATTGCAACTTTCGGGAAGGATGATCCAAAAATTAACGAGGCATAGGGGGATCCAAATTAACGGCAAAAAGAGCTATTTAGCTTATCCATTAAAAAAAGGAGACCGATTGCAAATCAAAATTTTTGAACGGGAAGATTATGGCGTAGAACCAGAGCCAATTCCATTAGAAGTTCTTTATGAGGATGATCATGTATTGGTGGCGAACAAACCAGCTGGGATTTCGGTTCATCCGACAGAAAAAAATCAAAGGGGAACGTTAGCCCATGCCATCGCTTTTTATTACCAAACAAAAGGGCTGCAAACAAAAGTAAGGCATATCCATCGTTTGGATAAAGATACCACAGGGGCGATTTTAATCGCCAAACACTCTCTTGCTCAAAGCATCTTAGATAAAGATTTAAGGGAAAGAAAAATAAGCAGAGAATACCTAGCCATCGTCTCAGGAATCCCAGAGCCAAAACAAGGGACTATTGATGAACCCATTGGCCGCGATCGGCATCATCCCACTCGCAGAAGAGTTTCAAAAACAGGGGATCGGGCTGTTACCCATTATCAAGTCCTTGAAACCATGAACAATGAGGCTGCTTTAGTGAAACTCTATTTAGATACGGGCAGAACCCACCAAATTCGTGTTCATATGAGTTATATTGGCCATCCCTTATTTGGCGATTCCCTCTATGGCGGTCCGTTGAAGGGGATTCAAAGACAAGCCTTACATGCAGCAAAGTTAATCTTTTTTCATCCTTTTACAAAGGAGAAAGTTGAAGTAGAAGCTCCGATGCCAGAAGATATGGTACAACTACTATCTCTTATCCAACCCATGGCAACCCATGGCCGAGTAAAATAATGGTTAATTTAAGAGTGATGAAGGGAGAGGAGAAAAAGTTATGGATTCAATGAAACGATATGTTCCATCACGTTTTAATGCAATCGCACATACCGATAACAATGGACTTGTCTTGTATAACAGTTATACAGGAGCAATTGCCTCTTTCTCTGAGGAAGAAAAAGGTGAGATTCTTCTGGCATTAAAAAGAGAAGGGATTAAGGGAGAACTTTCTGATCCATTGAAACGATTGGTCGAATCAGGGTTTCTTGTTCCAGATCACGTAAATGAAGACATGCGTGCAAAATTTTTACACCAGTCTTTACACCGTACGGATCAGATGCATCTTGTTCTTTTCCCTACAGAAGAATGTAATTTTCGATGTACCTATTGTTATGAGACCTTTCCTAGGGGGAAAATGGATGACGATACGATCGAAGGATTGAAAAAGTATGTAGAACAAAATGCCTCTCGTTTAAACCTTCTTTCGATCAGCTGGTTAGGAGGGGAACCTTTATTAGCAATTGATGTGATTGAAGAATTATCTAAATCCTTTTTAGATACAGTAGAAAAATATGGCATTGACTATACGGCCGATATCTCAACAAATGGATATTTTCTTACGGATGATGTATTTAAAAAATTATTAAATTGGAAGATTAGAAGATTTATGATTACGATTGATGGTTTAGAACCGATCCACGATCAAAGAAGGCATTTGCTTGGCGGAGGCAAAACCTTTTCGCGAATTATTGACCATTTGAAAAATATAAAAGATAGCAATGAAGAATTCGAAATTACGATTCGGGTGAATTTTGATGAAAATAATCTTCCTGCTATGCCAGAACTTATCTCATTCTTAAGCGAGCATTTTTCCGAAGATAAAAGATTTGGAATATTCTTCCGACCAGTTGGTCGTTGGGGCGGTGTAAATGACGACCAAATTCCTGTGTGTATGAATGGAAGAAGAGATGAAAAAATATGGGAGCTAACCAAATTAAGTTTGGAAAAAGGACTTAAAATGAGTTCAATCATTGAAAATTCATTATTGCCAACTGGCTCTGTTTGCTATGCGGCAAAACCCTATTCTCTAGTTGTAGGTTCGAATGGTAAACTATATAAATGTAGCATTGCTTTTGAAGACGAAAAAAATCAAATTGGCCAAATTTACCGGGATGGCTCAATCAAAATAGATTATGATAAATTCGCATTTTGGGTGACATCAGGAGAAGAAAATGATTCTGTATGTCAATCTTGCTTTTATCGTCCTGCTTGTCAAGGCAATCACTGTCCTTTGTATCGAATGAGAACAGGACTTAGACCTTGTTCTTATGAAAAAAGGCGGATCAAGAAAGTCTTGAATTTAATATGGAAAAGCTATATTTCTTAATTTGTTGAAGGAGGTGATTTCAATGCGTATTCTCCGTCCTGCAACAAATCCAGTAAAAACAACTAATACTAGTACCATTGTTAAATCTGTACCTGGTAATTTAAAGTAATGACATAGGTTAAACAAAAAAGTCCCGTTATGGGACTTTTTTGTTGGGATTGACTGATTGCTTTTAGTTAAGATTTTCTTTTAAGCTGCTTGGTGATTTGTTTTCCTCTGTCTTTGGTTGTTCATCTGTTTTGCTGTCGGTTGTTTTGTCTTTTGTATCCTTTTTTGTATCTGCTTTTTGTTCAGATTTTTGTTCTGGTTGTTTTTGATTGGTATTTGCTGGTTGCTTTGATTGATTTTGGTTTTGCTGTTCTAGTTGTTTCAAAACTTGGCTTGCATCTTGGCCAATAAAGGCTTGTGGTGATAGTGCCACATCATCTTTTCTCACTTCAAAATGCAAGTGAACACCTTGGTCTTTTTCAAAGATGTTGCGGCCAGCAGTACCTAGAACTTGTCCTTGAGTGACTTTGTCACCTTTTGCTACTTTCAGTTCATTTAAACTGGAATAGTTGGTGACTAATCCATTTTCATGGCGGATATCAACCAAGAAACCTACCACTGGATCTTTTTCTGCACGGATGACTTCCCCACTTAATGCAGCAACGACAATGAGTGGTGACTTGTCTTTCGAGACAATATCAATCCCCGTATGTGGCCAAATTTCATCTTGGAATCTTACAATCGCATCTTTCATTTCACTATCAGATTGGGACAAATCAAAGAATTCCATTTTGACTTCTGCTTTTTCCGGATTTTGAACCGGCCAGATCATTTGCTCTTGATTTGCGGTAACTGGAATAGCTTGGTTATTGTCCGCTAAATTCCCATTTGATGTTTCATTTGTGGTTTGCTCAATTCCAAGATCCTCTTGATTTAATGGAGTATTGTGGCCATCCTGGTACCACCACATTAATGTTAGAATGAGTGCTGCAACTGTCATGTAAATGGCAGGGAATGCCCATTTTTTGGCTAATAATTTTTTCCATTTTGAATTTGGACTCATTTATACATCACCTCAGCAATCATTTTGTCCAGAATTTTCCGCTTTTAAACTCGGTGATGTATAAATTTTTAATAGAAAATGTTTATTTTACCCATTTTGTGTAATCTTCTATCTGAACACCTTGATAATAATACTTGACAATCTCCTCTGCCTTTTTCCCCTCTTGTGCCATCCCATTGGCTCCGTATTGGCTCATCCCTACTCCATGACCATAGCCAACCATATGGAAAACAAGTTGATCTTCCTTTACTGCGATATTGAAATCTGAAGATCGTAAATTGAACAAGTCGCGCATTTCGCGGCCTGTTAATAACTTATCTCCCACTCTTATCTTCTTCACTCGTCCAGTTGAGGTTTTTTCAAGGATTTTGATCCATTCTTGTCCTGTTGAAGCAAGCACAGCAGCATCCACTTTCAACTTCTCTTTGATCTCTGAAAAGGGTACGACCATGGTAGATTGATATTTTGGCGATGCTTTATCCCATGGGCTTGCCACGCTTCTTAAATAAGGAACCTCTTTTGACCAATAATCTTCTGAATTCTCGGTATAGCCATTGCTCGTTGAGAAGTATACAGCGCTAATCGGTTTTCCATTATAAGTAATTACTTTACCCATCGTTTCGTTAATCGCTTGGTTTAATTTTGAGATGTTCGTTGGGTAATTTAGTCCCCAGCGCATTTGCAGTTCTTTATCGGAAACAAAAACTTGATGTTGAACGGTATCAGTTACCATTGCCCCTTGGGGTACACCGGAAAAATCTTTTTCTAGTATTCTTTTGATAATATATGTTCTAGCAGAAAGAGCCTGGGCTTTTAATGCTTCTAGCTCAAATTCAATCGGCATTTCTGCTGCTACGACTCCCCGTACATATTCTTCTAATGGATAAGTCTCTATTTTTCCTAATGCACTTCGATAGACGGTGACTTTGATCGAATGGTTTGGGTCAACCTTTAGTTCTACTATTTTGTTATTTTGTAAATCTAGTTGTTTGTTTGAGCCAAATAGTGTAAATAGAGCAGGTATGATTACCATTGCTGCACCTAGCACAACTAAAAAGACGAAAATCAGTAGTCGAATTCTCATAAAATTAGCTCCTCCATCTCTTGTCCTATTATCTATCTTTAGTACAAGATATGAAGAAGCTACTTTTTTCAGAACAAAAATATAGAACATACAAGCCCAATATTTTCAGGTGTAGCTAAATTAAAGAAGCAGTCCTTGTTCTATTGTTGCAATCATTTCATCAATCGCCTCATCGCTAAGACATTGATCTTCACAATGAATCGCGATCATCATCCCCAAGATCATTCTCGCCCCAAGTTCAAGAGAGATGGGTTTGATTTGACCTAGTTCAATCCCTTCTTTGAGGATGTTTTGAATTATTTGCATGATCCCTTGCCGTTGTTCTATTAAAAATTGATGGAACTCTTTAGTCATCACCCCAAAGTTCTCAAACATGAGTTGGGAAAAGTTTTGGCCGCTTCTTAACATTTCCCCATGTTTCTTGATTATTTTTCTAATCTTTTCCCAGGGAGATACGGAATCTTTTACTTGCTCATTTAGTTTTTGAATATAATATTTGATTCCTGCTTCAATTACACCGCGAAGAAGATCTTCTTTACTGGCAAAATATTCATATACTGTACCTTTTCCTACTTTTGCCAGCTCTGCTACATCACTCACTTTTGCACTGTGAAACCCTTTTTCCGTAAAAACTTGAAAAGCGCTTTTAAGGATGATTTCTCTTTTGCTCATTGAATCTGTATGATCAGCCATGAACATCCCCCTATTGAATCATAGAATCCATATTTTTTGTCCATTTTCGTTTTAACCAGTTTTCTAAATCATCGATGTAAAGATAAACAACAGGAACCAATACAAGGGTTACAAGTGTAGAGAAACTGAGACCAAACACGAGAACC
Organism: Tepidibacillus sp. LV47; assembly: GCF_048381575.1. Lineage (NCBI taxonomy): Bacteria > Bacillati > Bacillota > Bacilli > Caryophanales > Bacillaceae > Tepidibacillus > Tepidibacillus sp. LV47. Next base: position 140,447 of record NZ_JBLWIF010000002.1, on the reverse strand, counting down.
GTTGCTAGTGGTGCTTGGGTTTCTGCTCCTTCGCCGATTCCTAACATTAAGGGAATCAATCCTAAAATCGTCGTTAAAGTTGTCATCAAAATGGGACGCAGACGGTTCGGCCCTGCGGTTAAGATGGCTTCGGTTCGCTCCATTCCTCTTCGCCGTAAGATATTCACATAATCAACAAGAACAATAGCATTGTTAACCACAATTCCCGCCAACATGATGATTCCGATAAATGCGGGGATACTAAGGGGCCAACCGGTGACAACTAAACCAACGACAATGCCAACAAAGGTAGCAGGCATCGAGAACATGATAATAAATGGATAAGTAATGGCTTCAAATTGAACAGCCATGACCATATAAACAAGGAAGATGGCTAAGATCAAGGCATATTGCAAATCACCAAAAGCTTCCATCATATCTTTGACTTGGCCGCCTATTTCAATCATGTATCCATCTGGTAATTGCAGTTGATCTAACTTCCCTTGAATATCCTTCGTGATGCTTCCTAAATCTCGATTAACAATGTCACTTGTGACTTGCACTTGCCTTCGCTGGTCTTCATGTTGAATTTTGGCTGGGCCATTCTCCTGAATCAGTGTGGCTACCTCTTTTAATGGAACTTGTATACCAAGGGGAGATTGGAGCAAAATATCTCCTACTTGCTTCATATCTTGTTTGTATTCATCAGGCAGAGTGACACGAACATCAATCTCTTGCCCATCCATGCGAAATCTTGTTGCCACTTGACCATTAAACCCTGTTCGTACTGTATTCATGATTTGGGCAAACGTTAATCCATAGCGAGAGGCTTTCTCCCGATTGACGATAATCTGCATCTCTGGCCGGCCTTTGTCAATAGAACTTTCCACGTTTCTTGTGCCTTCAACTGATTGTACAATGGATTTTACTTGCTCAGCAATATCTGCTAATGCGTTCAGATCATCGCCTGAGATCATAATGGTAATGGGAGCTTGGCTGCCAAAACCACCGCTTTGAATCTGGGATACTTTGATCTCTACATTTGGAATATCCTTGGTTTTGTTACGAATCTCCTCCATCACTTCATCGGTACTGCGTTCCCTTTGATCAAGGGGAACTAATCTTACATAAAGGTTTCCTTTACTTGAATTCGCTAGGTCCATTTGAAAAGCTCCAGCGCCGCCAGCGGTTGTAAAAACCGTTTTGACTTCGGGGATTTGGGTTAATTTCTCTTCAATGATCCCAATGGTTTTATCGGTCTCTTCTAGCAAGGTCCCTTCTGGCAGCTTCACATCGATATTGATTTCCCCTTGGTCCATTGCGGGAATAAATTCTGTCCCTACAAAGGGTATAAGGGCAAAGGCTGCTATCACTAATGCCAGGGTACCAAACACGACCGTTTTCCGATGAGTTAATGCAAAGCTTAATAGAGAACGATATTTGCGATATACTTTCTCCATGAAATCATGAAAAGCGAATAATACCTTATAGGTCCATTTTTTCAGTCCTTTTAATGCTTTTTGATCTGGATCTTCATGTTTTAACATCCTTGCAGCTAACATGGGAACCAAAGTTAAGGATGCAACTAATGATGCGAGTAACGAAAAACTAACGGTTAAAGCAAGGGGACGGAATAATTCGGCAGCTAAACCTTTAACAAAGACAATGGGCAAGAACACGGCTACCGTTGTTAGGGCTGAAGCGATAACGGCTGGTCCCACTTCTTTTGTTCCTACTGATGCAGCTTCCAATAAATTGTAACCTTGTTCCCGATAGCGAAAGATATTCTCTAAAATCACGATGGCACTATCCACCATCATACCGATACCAAGGGCAAGTCCACCTAGGGTTAAGAGATTTAAGCTTTCCCCTGTAAAGTAGATGAGGTTAAACGTCGAAATCACCGCAATGGGCATCGTCAAGCTAATGATCAAGGTGGTGCGTAAGTTGCGTAAAAACAAATAGAGAATGGCAATGGCTAAAGTACCGCCAACGATCAGGTTTTGGATCACATTATCGATCGATTGACGGATAAATATGGATAAATCGTAGACCGTGTCGATGTGAACTCCTTCAGGCAACACTTTTTTAATCTCATTGAGAGATTTATAGAGTTCATTGGTAACCTGAATGGTATTCCCATCTGATTTTTTCGAAATATCAAAACTGAGGCTTGGTTTACCTAAAACTCTAGTGATCTCTGTAACCTCTTTATTTACCTCAGTTACTTTGGCAATATCTTTTAGTTTAACGGTTCCGCCTTTTGGCAAAGGAATGAGGACGTTTTTGATCTGATCCACATTGGCAAATTCACCATTAATCCGGAGTAAAAGTTCTTGATCCCCTTTGTTTACATTTCCCGCAGTGGCAGCTAAGTTTTCTGAAGATAGGATTTGAATGATTTGATTTATGGATAATCCATAGCCACTAAGATAAACGGGAGAAACTTCCACTTTCACTTCTTTTTCTTTTGCTCCTAATAAGCTGACATTTGCAACACCTGGGGTTCTTTCAAGGCGCGGTTTAATGATATCCTCCGCAATTTGGGTAAGACGGTTCCCATCCATATCTCCAGAAACGGATAAGCGGACGATGGGTATTGCGGTTGGATCTAATTTTAAAACTAAGGGTTTCCCTGCTTCTTCCGGTAAGAAGCTCGTTACGAGATCTAATTTATCCCGCATACTGTTTACTTTTTCATCCATATTGGCGCCCCAATCAAATTGGAGAATTATCAGGGATTGTCCCGGTGAAGAGGTAGATTGTAATCGCTTGATTCCTTCGATGGTTCCTAAGGTCCCTTCTAAAGGTTTGGTGACCAATTTCTCTACTTCTTGGGGTGCAGCCCCTTTATAATCGGTAACGACAATTGCAATGGGCAGATTTAATTTTGGATAAAGGTCAATCGCCAGATTTTTTAGAGAAATGGTTCCCATCAAAAGAATGGCGATCACGATCATCAATACCCCAATTGGCCGACGAATGGAAAGATCGACTAGTTTCATGAAGACTTCCCTTCTTCCGTGGTAATTCTTACTGATGCTCCATCTGTTAATAGATATTGACCCTTAATCACCACTTGATCATTTTCCGTTAAACCTTCAATCACTGTATCTTCAGTCGACATTTCTTTTATTTTTACTGGTTTTTTTACCGCTTTCCCATTTTGAATGATAAAAACGTAAGTTTCTTCGCCTGTGCCTAAGATGGCTTTTGTGGGAATGACCAGTTGATTTTCTGCCTTTTGCGTAAGAATGACTTCTGCTAACATTCCCGGTTTGAGTCCTTGGTCTTTATTTTCGATTTGGATCTCAATAGGATAAGTGAAGGTTTGGGGATTTGCAGCTAATGCAACAGAGGTTACTGTACCTGTTACCGTTTTATTTAAACTGGGTATAACTGCTTGTACTTTTTGGCCAACAGCGAACTTTTTGACTGAGCTTTCGGTGATACTATTTAAAGAAACGATTACCGTATCCGTATTGATAATCTGAATCACCGGGGTTTGGGGTGTTGCCATCTCTCCTTTTTCCACCATTACTGCTGAGATGGTTCCTGAAATAGGTGCCTTAATATTCGCTTGAGAAATGGTATGATTGGCTTGATCGACGGCAACCTTAGCCTGATTCACCTGTGCTTGAGCCGCTTTTACATTTGCTTCTGCGGCTTGCAATGCGTTTTTTGCTGCATCAAGGGCTTTTTGGGTTTCTGGGATCAGAGGATTTACTGCTTTTTCTGCTTGTTTTACTTGCTCTTCTGCTTGTTTTTTGCCATCTTCTGCTCGCTCTAAATTGTCTAAAGCAGCTTGATAGGAGATATTGGCTTGACGAACAGAATAAGAAAGGTCGCTAGAATCCACTTTTAACAGAACTTGTCCTTCCTTTACTTTGTCTCCTATTTTTACATTGACTTGTTCCACTTTTCCCGTAATTTTGGAAAAGACCATTACATCTTGTATGGCTTTGATAGAACCAATGTAACGATCTTGGTTTTCAATGGTTTTTCGTTCTACTTTTGCAACGAGAACTGGGATAGATTGATTTCCCTCTTCTTTTCCATTCTTGGTTGAACAACCTACTGCAAATATAACCGTACTAAGAAGGATGGCGATAAACTTTTGCCAATGTTTGTGCATAAAAGATTCCTCCCAAATTGATAAATGCAATTTTATTCATCTCCGCCTCTTAGAACCGACTGGTCGGTTCTGAACAATTTCTATTATACTCTTTTTCGTATTAAAAATAAATTCTATTAAAAAAAACTAGGGATTGTAACCCTAGTTTCAATTTATTGCTATTTCACCCATAGTGGCTTTAACTCTTGGACGGTATTTTCTTTTTCGTCTATCCTTTCAATGTCTGCACCTAGACTTCTTAGTTTGCCAACAAGATCAACATACCCTCGGTCAATATGGTGAATTCCTGTCACTTCTGTTTCACCTTCGGAAACAAGTCCCGCTAAAACCAGTGCAGCTCCCGCTCTTAAGTCGGTTGCTTCAACACGCGTTCCGATTAACTTGGCATTTCCTTCAATAATCGCCGACCGACTTTCAATCTTAATATTGGCATTCATTCGTTTAAATTCTTCAACATGCATAAAACGATTTTCAAAAACCGTTTCTGTAATAATACTTGTACCTTGCGCCGTTAATAATAAGGCCATCATCTGCGCTTGCATATCAGTTGGGAATCCAGGATGAGGAAGGGTCTTAATATCGATTGCCTTTAGTGGATGAGTGGCACGAACCCTTAATCCTTCCTCTTCTTCTTCGATGATAACACCCATCTCTTCCAATTTCGCAATGACTGGTTTTAAGTGATCGATGATGGCATTTTCGATCAGAACATCTCCATCTGTAATTGCTGCTGCCACCATATAGGTGCCAATTTCAATTCGATCAGGAATGACCGTATGTGCTGTTGATGTTAATGTATCTACTCCATCAATACGAATGGTTCCTGTCCCAGCTCCCCTTACTTTTGCTCCCATGGAGTTGAGGAAGTTGGCTAGATCGACAATTTCTGGTTCTTGCGCTGCATTCTCGATCACCGTTGTACCTTCTGCTAAGACAGCAGCCATCATGATATTCTCAGTAGCTCCAACGCTTGCATAATCGAGATAGATTTTGGCTCCTTTAAGCCTTCCATCCGCTTTTGCATCAATATACCCTTGACCGATATTGATTTTTGCCCCTAATGCTTCAAAGCCCTTTAAATGTAAATCAACGGGCCGGCTACCAATTGCACATCCACCAGGTAGTGCCACACGTGCATGGCCTTCTCTGGCTAAGAGAGGTCCCATCACTAAAAAGGATGCTCTCATTTTGCGCACAAGATCATAAGGAGCTTCTGTGCGCTGGATATTCGCTGCATTGGTTGTTACGATTCCATCTTGATAACGGATATCTACTCCAATAAAAGATAATACATCGATGATGGTGTATACATCATCTAGAGCAGGAACTTCGTAAATTGTACTTACTCCTTTTTGCCCTAGAATTGATGCAGCAAGTATCGGTAGGACAGCATTTTTCGCACCGCTAGCTTTTACCTTGCCCGATAATTGCCTTCCACCGCGGACGATGATTTTTCCCAAGGCGCTTCCCTCCGCGTCTATTTATTGCTGATACAGAATATTAATATTCAATCGTGATGATTGGGGTTCCTATTGTAAGGATTGTTTGATTATGTAATGAATCATAATGAGTCGCCACCTGTATGTTCATCTGTCCTCCTCTTGTTTGAATAACTTGTCCAAACCTCAAAGAGTAGGCAGAAACACTCGTGACCAAATCGGTTTTTAATTCTTCAATCATTTTGGCATCAAACTTATTAAGTAAATTCTGAATCAAACGATACTGACCAACATTATCAAGTTTATCATTGATCTTTCCTTGGATACAAGTGTTTATTTTAGAATTTATATGGGCTTTTTGCAACTTTTTGTAAAATGTTTGATAATCCGCTTCTAAATTTTTTAAAGAATGATTGCCTGTTACTTTAATGACAAGGTAAGTGCCCGTATTCTCATTGATCTTCTTCAACTGTAATTCGACTTCCGTATTATTTCTCCATTTGCCTTTGCTTATATAAAAAGGCTCTTTATTCACTCGTTCAATTCTACCAAAAGGAATATGAAAAATTTCGCTTAGTTCATTTCCTTTTGCTAATAATTGCTCTTCTTTTATCTGTTGATAAGGAATCCCAACATGAAGATAATATGCGCTTAGTTCTGCTTGTGCCTCTTGAAATCCTTTGATCAATAATTGCAGGTCATTGGTATGGTTGTTGGGTATGGTCATTCCAAATATAAATAATATACTAACCAATAAGAAGAGTCCTAAATATTTTTTGTTGATCATTTTTCTCCCTCCCATAATGTTCGTTTCCTGTATCTTTTTTCTGTCCTTACTCACCATTTTTCACACTTATGGGAGGAGATATACCTTATTCTCAAAAGTCGCGCTTATACAAAATACCAATACTAATTATTGAATTAGGTTTCTTAAATGATAAGACCAGCCTAAATAATCTAAGAAGAATTGGGATAGTTGATAACCGATTATTATCGACAGAATGATTTGTAAGGCAATGGCCTGGGGGCTTTTGGGACGAAAAGTAAAAACGTCAAAACGTAAGGCTTGCAAAGCCCACCATGAAATTCCTATACAAATAATCGTTATAGTGATTCCAACAATACTGGAATAGACGAAATAGGACTCCATTCTTTCGCTCCTTTCAATCCTTTGATGAATGACTTATTGCTCGGCTTTCTGGCTCATTTGATCGTTGAAAATGATTTGATAGCTTGTTAATGGACTTTGTGCATCTACTCGCAGATAGTAGTTTCCTTTATCTAAACTTACCGTTTGGTTGATAGAAGTTCCTTGACTCTCTAAGAGCACGTCCAATTTGCTGTTATATAGCACCGCTCTTATCTTTTTATTTTGTGTATTTGTTACTTGAATCTGAATAGCTGATGGTTGAGTCAAAAAGAATTGATACCAATCTTGATCTTTTTCATTCAGTATTACACCTTTTGTCATCAGGTGATCCCCATTTAAAGGAGTTGCCTCTAAAGGAAAATCATTGGGTTCATGTGTGTCTCCATCAGATGTAGTCAATTGAAAATACAATTGATATTCCCCTATTACTTCATAGCCATTATAATCCGCTAATCGTACATAATAAGTCCCAGGAGAAACGGGTATTGTCTTTTCTTCTTTTTCTCCTGATCCTTTCTCATCGATCTCTATATTATGTTTCCCTTTTGCTTGAAACCAGATTACAGGATCTAAGCGATTTGTATCAACCGATACACTTACCGTTAGTTCCCCGCTTTGATTCACTTCGATCTGATACCAATCCCAATCATGTTCCTTATGAAAGGTTCCTTTGATTATTTGCTGTAAATTTTCAAGGAGATAAGCATCTCTAAGATTGTCGTTATTCTCAAACTGATCTTGATTGATGCGGTACTGATTTGTGAGTGAATATCGGATCTGATCCGTTTTCATTCCTTTTTGATTTAGATCTGAATATTCCAGTTTGATGTATGAGAGTCCTTGAGGCAGGTTAAGGGTTATTTTTGTACTATTTTTTATCTTGTAGATAAAATTTCTGTTCGTGCCATTAGGAAACACCGTTATCTGAATAGGAGACGTTAATGACTTTTCTAAATTTAACTGAAAATCGACGACTCCATGATAAGGAAGATTCAATTTGTACCAATCCACATCCTGATTTAACGTAAGTTGGGCAAAAAAGGTGTCGTTATATGGAAAAGGTGTGGCTGTTTCTTTTGTATTATTGGGTTCAAACCCATCTTTTAATCGTTCTAAGGGAAAATTGAGTGCCCGTATGGCATTGATTTTGCCATAACCCGTTTTCTCATCCCATCCTGGTTGATCCACATCATCGGCAGAGAATTTAATGATATTTTCTACTTCTTTTGGTGTAAGATCAGGATACTTCTGGTAAAGTAAAGCAGCTAGCCCTGCTACTTGCGGTGCAGCCATTGATGTCCCAGAATTGGCCGTATATTGCCCGCCTAATTGGGTGGTATAAATGCCATCTCCAGGAGCCACCACATCCAATTGTTGGCCGTAATTCGAGTACCTCGCATATTCGTCGTCTTGATCGACTGCACCAACGGAAAGAACACTTGAAAAAGCGGCAGGATAATTTAATTGATTCCCTTCATTGCCAGACGCAGCAACAATGAGGACATTTTTTGCTACGGCATAGTCTACAGCTTCTTTCATAAAGGGAGTAAATACGGGTTCTCCTAATGATAATAGAATGATGTCTGCTCCATGGTCTACCGCATAGCGAATCCCTTGGCCAACAAGGAAAGAGTCTCCCTCTCCCTTTTTGTCCAGTACTTTGACTGGCATTAATTTGGCTCTCCATAAAATCCCAGCTATACCGATGCTATTATTGCCAACTGCAGCAACAATCCCTGCCACATTGGTACCATGGCCATTATCGTCTTGTGGTTTTGCTTTTTTATCTAATAAATTGATTCCATCTACGAGATTCGGTTTTAAGTCTGGATGTTCAAGATCAACCCCTGTATCTAAGATGGCAATGGTGATATTGGAATTCTTCGTTACTTGCTCCCATGCTTTTTCCATATGGATCCTTTTTAAATAGGTTTGCTTAGGATAAAAAAGATCATTGGGAACTTGTGAGATGCGAACGGTTAGATTAGGTTGCATATATTCGATATTTGGATCATCTATCCACTTTTTAAGCCATTCACTTACATTGACATTTTCTTTTAATTGCAGTCTTGTCACTTTTAATTCAGGCAGCCAATTGATGAGCCTTGTATCCTTTAAGATTTCTTTCGGATATTCTTTTTTCCATTTAATGATCCATTCGTTTTGCTTTGTAATGGGTTGCGATGTCATTGAAGATATCATTGAAATCGTTTGGTTTGGTTGAAGAGATATATTTCGATTTCCAAGATGGATGAGGACAATTCCGATTAAAAACAAATTCCATATTAAAATTTGCTGTTTCTTCATTCTCATTGCTTCACTCCGCATATAAGAGTCTATGTTACCTTAGTTTAAATTTTATCTTATCATACATTACCATTCATTTTACAGTTAAAAATCCAAATAGGTTTGTATATTCCAACGCTTATGGAAACTTATCCAGAAAAAAAGACACTTAAAGGTAAATTTCCTTTAAGTGTCCTTTTGCTAATTATATACAAAGGATTTATTTCCCCATTGTGAACAAATCTACGAAGTTAAAATGGGTGCCAATATAATCATACATTACATTTGGTACTAAACCAAAAGCAAATGTACCTACAAATGCGAGAACAATAACAAGCTGTAGACCAATTGGTACGGTAAGTTTACTTTCACTACCTACTCGCATGTACATTTGACGTCCAATATTGAAATAGTAGAAGTAAGAGATAACGCTTGTTACCATCATGATTCCAGCCAACCAATAAGATGAAGATTGATTATTAATCGTCAAGGCACTAATAAAAATGTTAAATTTACCAATAAACCCTGCGGTTACAGGCAATCCTGCCAAAGATAACAGGAAGAAAGTCATCGCAATCCCAAGTAGTGGGTTCCGATGATAAAGACCTGCAAACGCACTTAACTCTTCTGTACCAGTATCCTTTGTCACGATGGTGATGACTGCAAATGCGCCTAAGTTCATGAGCAAATATGCCATGAGATAGAAAATCATGTTGGAGATATTTGCTTGGACTAATTCGACACTAGCCAGTTTCATCGATGCTAATGGGACTAAAATATATCCAGCTTGGGCCACGCTCGATAATGCCATCATGCGCTTTACGTTTCTTTGGCGAATCGCCATCGTATTTCCAATGATCATCGTGAGCGCAGCAATGACTGCAAGATAGAGCGCCATCTGATCAAAGAAGAAATACTTATTGGTTGTTGTATTAATGAGTGAAGTAAATACCGTCATAAACATCCGTAAGATGATGGCAAAACCTGCAGCCTTGGAAATAACTGATAGAAATGCGGTTATCGGTGTTGGCGCACCTTCATAGACATCTGGTGCCCACATATATGCAGGAACTACCGAAATCTTATAGCCTAAGCCTACTAGCATCATAAAGAAACCTAAATAGATGAAGAAGTTATATCCTCCTGTAGCAAAAGTTTCTGGCAAACGATTCGCTAGTTCAAGTAAATTGGTTGTACCGGTAATTCCATAGATATACGATGTTCCGTATAGGAAGATCGCAGAAGAGACACCCCCGATAATCACGTATTTAAATCCTGCTTCGTTTGACTTGAGATTCTTTCTCCGAATGCCGGTCAACACATATGAAGATAAACTTAATAATTCTAGACCGATATAAAGGGTGATGATATCGGCGGAAGAAGCCATGATCATGGAACCAAGTAGAGCCGTTAATAAAAGGTAATAATATTCACCATCATATTCAATTTCTTTTTTGTCAATATAATGGATGGACATCAGGAATACAAATGCCGTACCGATTAAAAAGATGAGTTTAAACAAATTCCCAAAACTGTCGATACGATACGACTCATTCAGTAATTGTTGGACAGGTTCGCCTAGATCTTGAATCACAAAGTAAATCGCTAGAATGATTCCTGCGATACTGAGATAAGCAAATACTTTTCGGTCTCCCTTGTCTTTCATCATGAGATCGGCTAGGGTAATGACCGCTGCTAAAATGACAATGGTTAGTTCTGGAGCAAGTAATCCCCAATTTAAATCAAATAGATTCATGGTCTACCCTCCTATCTTAGACAATAAGGATTGCAACGTCGTTTGAATTGGATCACCAAGTATAGCTGGATATACACCAATTAAGATTACAAAGGCAACAAGAACTACCATTGGTACAAGCTCGATTGCTGTGGCATCAGACAGTCCTTGTACTTTTTCTCTTGTTGGACCATAGGTAACATTCAATACGGCACGTAAAAGGTATGCTGATGTGAAAACTATACCTAATGTACCAATCGCTGCAAGAACAGGCATCGTTTTAAATACCCCGAGATAACTTAAGAATTCACTCACGAATCCAGACATCCCGGGTAGACCAAGTGAAGCCATTGCCCCAGTTAATAAAAGTCCACTTGTAATCGGCATCGTCTTTGCCATTCCGCCAAGCTCTTCCATGTTGGCTGTATGGGTACGTTTGTAGATCAAACCAACGATAAAGAAGAAGAGAGCGGATAATAATCCATGGGATACCATTTGGAAGATGGCACCTTGAAAACCGTAACCATTCATAGCAGCTAATCCTAGTAAGATGATCCCCATATGGCTAATACTAGAATAAACAACGACCATTTTGAAATCTTTTTGGACAAATGCCAAGATTGCACCATAGAGCAAGTTAATGATTCCAAGAATCGCTAAGAATGTTGCTAAGTCTTTTGCAATTCCTGGGAAGAAGGAATACTCCATTCGGAATAATCCGTATGCACCAATTTTTAAGAGTACACCTGAAAGAATCATACTCATCGTTGCCGGAGCTTGATAGTGTACTTTAAGAATCCAGGAATGGAATGGGAACAATGGAACCTTGATCCCAAAAGCAACAAGTAAAGCAGCAAATACACCATATTTGAATGCATTACTAAATCCATCTTGTGCATAAGGAGAGTCAGGGCTGGTTAAATTATGAATGATTGTTGGGATATCGGTTGTAAATGTAGGTCCATTTGGCCCTTCATAGAAACCGGCATTGATTAAAAGAACAATGAAGGTAACGAGCATAATCGCAGAACCTAATCCATTATAAATCAAGAAAGTAAAGGCAGCATCTTCTCTTGCTTCGTTCCCCCATATCCCGACTAAGAAGAACATGGTGATTAGGGTTAATTCGAAGAAGATGAAGAACAGGAATAGGTTTTGAGCGACGAATACTCCGTATAAACCTATTTGCATCAAGAAGAATAAGATAAAATATTCTTTTTCCCTTTTTTCAATGATGTTCGCTGCTCCTAATGCTGACATTGCAGCAACAATCGCAGCAAGCAGTACTAGTGGCATTGATAATCCATCCACACTTAAACTGTAGTTGAATTCGATGGTATTATCTCCAACCATAAATTGGATCCATTTATAGTTTTCTACAAACTGCATACCACTAGCGTTAGGGTCAAATTTTAGAAACAAGTAAATAGCCAATACTAATGGAATGAGAGTTACCAAGACACCGATAAAGCGAATGGTGCTTACCTTTTCTTTAGGCACAAATGCGAGTAATAAAACTCCTAGTAATGGCGAGAAGGTGATGAGGGTAAGTAAACCAATCGAATTCATCAGAACAACCTCCCTGCCGTCAAGCTAACAAATAACAGGACTAATCCAATAACCATGATTAGACCGTATGTTTGAACCTGACCGTTTTGTAATCTAGAACCAAGATAACCAAAGCACTTAGAAATGGATACTGCCAGTTGAACCAAACCACCGATAATAAAGCGATCAAAGAACTTTAAGAAATAGCCAAATAACGTATATGGCCGAATGATCGCAGCAGCATAAATTTCATCCACATAATATTTGTTGAAAAGAAGCTTATGTAACCCTTTGGGTTCTGTATTTCTCACCTTATGATCACGACCATATACAAGGTATGCAAGACCAATCCCTGCCAATGCAGCAATAATCGATGCGACCATGATCCATATTGGTCCTTCTACGTGCGCATGGGCAATCGTTCCTTCTGCAGTAATCCATTCACCAAACCCAGCATACTCGATGTAACCTGCAAACACTGCTAAGACCGCTAAGACCATCATTGGGAAGGTCATATTTAGTGGTGATTCATGAACATGGTGATTATTATGTCTTGGTGTTCCACTAAACGTTAAGAAATAAAGTCTAAACATATAGAATGCGGTCATGATGGCTGCGATCAATGCCAAAGTAAAGAGTACATAATGTCCCCTTGCATAGGTTGACATGAGAATCATATCTTTTGAGAAGAATCCAGAAAGAAATGGAAAACCAGCAATTGCAAGAGCACCGATTAAAAATACGGCTCTTGTGATCTTCATGTCTTTACCTACGCCACCCATTTCTTTGATGTTCTGTGTGCCAACAGAGTGGATGACACTACCTGCTGCAAGGAATAATAAGGCTTTAAAGAATGCATGGGTAAATAAATGGAATACCCCAGCTACATATCCAGCTGAACCTAATGCTAACATCATGTAACCAAGCTGACTGACGGTTGAGTAAGCAAGTACGCGTTTGATATCGTTTTGTACTAAACCGATAGATGCAGCGAAAATTGCTGTAAATCCACCAATTATGGCAACAACCATTAGTGCTGTCTCTGATGCTTCAAATAATGGGAACATCCTTGCGACTAAGTATACCCCTGCAGCAACCATCGTTGCAGCATGGATTAATGCTGAAACAGGTGTAGGACCTTCCATCGCATCAGGTAACCAAACATGTAATGGAAACTGACCCGATTTACCAACAGCACCAATAAAGATTAAGATAGCCGTTAATGTAATGAAACTTGGAGCAAGATGGCCTGATTCTACAGCCTCAAAAATCCCCGAATATTCAAAGGTACCTGTCTTCCAGAACAATAAAGAAAGGCCAATAAAGATCCCTAAGTCACCAATCCTTGTCGTAATAAACGCTTTTTTCGCTGCCGCTCTAGCAGATGGTTTGTAATAATAGAATCCGATAAGTAAGAAGGAGGTAGCACCTACTAACTCCCAAAAGATATACGCCTGTAATAAATTTGGCGAAATGACAAGGCTTAACATGGAGAACGTAAAGAGAGAAAGATAGGAATAAAATACTGGGAAACGTTCATCCCCATGCATATATCCTTTGGAATAAATATGAACCATAAAACTAACCAATGTAACGACAAATAGCATCAATGCATTTAATTCATTGACCTCAAAACCAACTGTGATGACTTTATCTCCAACCGTTAGCCAAGGAATGTTCTTGAGATAATTTTCCGCTCCTTCGCCCAGTCGTTCGATCAAAACAAGAACAGCTAAAATAAACGAGACGAAAAGAGCAACGATCCCTACATAGGCTGCGCCTTCCTTGAGCTTGCGACCAAAAAACACTAACAGTATGAAGGAGATAAGCGGAAATAGCGGTATGAGCCATGCATTTTCTAACATTTGATCACCATTCCTTCCACTTTTTATCGCTTCATAATATCCATTTCTTTAACATTGATGGTCGCCTTGTTGCGGAAGACTGCCATCAATAATGCAAGTCCGATTGCAGCTTCAGCAGCTGCTACAGTGATAGTAAATACAGTGAAGATTTGGCCAGTAATATTCGCGTTTACACCAAGCTTAGAGAAAGCCACAAGATTCACGTTCACTGCATTTAACATCAATTCTGTTGAAAGCAAGACAATAACCCCGTTTTTCTTCGTTAATAAACCATAAATTCCGATGGAAAATAAAATGGCTCCAACAGCTAAATACGCCCCTAAAGGTACCATTATTTATCCCCCTCTCTTTTTGCGATCACAATCGCCCCTACTAAAGCGACAAGCAGAAGCACAGAAGCGACCTCAAAAGGAATTACATATTTGGTAAAGAGGGTTTCACCGATGACTTTTACGTTATTCTCACCAAGATCAGCTGGTGCTGTTGGCCAAGCTGTCTTATAAATTCCATACAAGAAAAATCCGCCCACACCAATAGCACTTAACAACGCTAAGATGGTATGAGTAAGACTCCTTGGTTTGGTATCTTTTTCCTTATGTTGTGTCATCATCGTTCCTAGGGCCATCATAATCGTAATCGCACCGGCATAAATGAGTACTTGCACAAATGCTAAATATTCTGCTTGCAAAATCACAAACAAACCTGCTACACCCATAAAAGATAAACCGATGGAGAGTACCATATGTATGACCTTATTCAGGTTCAACATAAGAACTCCACCCGTGATTGCCATTAGGGCAAAGACGAAAAACGCGATAGATTGGCCGGTAAGTGCCATCAATGATTCGCCCCTCTCACGTTGGTATTGTTGTTATCCAACCATTTGATATCCTTCAATAAATCGTCCCGACTGTAAGTTGCAAGTTCAAAGTTATTGGTCATAACGATCGCTTCAGTTGGACAAACCTCTGTACATAAATCACATAAAATACAAATTTCAAAGTTAATATCGTAAGTGTCAATCACTTTTCCTTTTTTCGTAGGATCGGGATTGGGTTTTCCAACTAGGGTGATACAACCGGTTGGACAAATCCTAGCGCATTGATTACATACGATGCATTTTTCAGGTTCAAAATGTTGAATCCCACGAAAACGTTCTGGGAAAACATATGGTTCATCGGGATAGTTGCTGGTTACTTTTGGTTTCGTTAATTGCTTCAGCGTAAAACCTAATCCCTTTAAAAATCCTGTTCCCCACATGATGATTTCACCCCGCTTTTAGAATAATGTCTTGAACAAGGCTGTAACTAATACATTTAACAATGCTAATGGGATTAATACTTTCCATGCAAATCCCATGAGTTGATCCGTTTTGACACGTGGGAACGTGGAACGTGCCCAGAATAAATAGAAGACTAAGAGTAAAAACTTAAGCATAAACCAAACAATTCCAGGGATAAACGTGAGACCAAATGGTGCATCCCATCCGCCTAAGAATAATACAGTCATTAAACTCGCCATAGCGAACATGTAGACATATTCAGTCAACATGAAGAAGGCAAAGCGGAAACCACTGTACTCTACAAAGTAACCTGCTACAAGTTCGTTCTCTGCTTCTGGCAGGTCAAATGGTGTACGGTTTAACTCTGCATTTCCTGCAATCAAGAAGATGATGAATCCTAAGAATTGGGGGAATATATTCCATACACCTGTTTCTTGTTGATGTTTGACGATATCAATCAAGTTCAGACTTCCTGTCATTAATACGATTCCTAAAAAGGACATGATTAATGGGACTTCATAACTGATCATTTGTGCGACAGAGCGCATACCACCCATAATCGCATACTTGTTGTTGGATGCCCATCCACCAAGCAGTATTCCAGAGATCGTAATACTGGATAATGCACCGTAGTAAAGAAGACCAACGTTTACATCGGCAAAATATAATTTTTCTGAGTAAGGTAATACGGCAATGATTGCAAATGCTGGCGTATATGCAATAACTGGAGCGATTAAAAAGAGAAAACGGTCTACCTTTGCGGGTACGATGTCCTCTTTAATCATTAACTTCAACACGTCTGCAACCGTTTGAAAAAGTCCCCAAGGACCTACACGGTTTGGACCTTTTCTAAGTTGCATCCAACCGATTATCTTACGCTCAAAATAGATGGCATACATAACAAAGAAAAGCACAATACCCAAGAGGATAACTGCGGCGACTACCATCCAGAAAAAATTCGTCCATGAAAAAGGTTGGGACAAAATATCTGCCATTATGCGTCAACCTCCCCTAACACAATATCGATCGCTCCTAGGATTGCTGGAACATCAGCCATGGTTCTGCCAATGAGGAGCTTAGGTAATAGCTGTAAATTGACAAAGGAAGGTCTTCTTAGTTTCATACGGTAAGGTTTATCTTTTCCCTTGCTTACAATATAAACACCAAGTTCACCTTTTGAAGATTCCATTCTCGTATAAACTTCCCCTTGTGGCGGGCGAATCACTTTAGGTACTTTGGCTTGGATTTCACCAGATTCGGGGAACTGTTCCACAGCTTGCTCTATAATCCGCAAAGATTGAACCATCTCTTCCATACGGACCATGTAACGATCATATACATCCCCATTTTCACCGACTGGGACATCAAATTCAAAACGGTCATAAATGGAATAGGGTTGGTTCTTACGAATATCGTATTTTACATTTGATCCGCGCAATACTGGACCTGTCAAACCATAATTGATTGCTGTTTCAGCATCATATACTCCAATATTTTTGACACGGGCAAGGAAAATCTCATTCCCTGTAACAAGCGTATGATACTCTTTGATTTTCTCCCTCATATAGGGAACGAATTTACGAACTTTTTCGATCCAACCTTCTGGAGCATCCCATTTTACTCCACCAATCCGCATGTAGTTAAAGGTCAGACGAGCACCGGAAATTTCGTTTAGCATATTGATAATCATTTCACGGTCTCTAAAAGCATAGAGGAATGGGGAAAGGGCTCCTAAGTCGAGAAGGTTTGTACCCCACCAAACTAAGTGGCTTGCGATTCGGTTTAATTCCATAACAATAACCCTTAAATACTCAGCCCGTTCGGGTACTTCAATCCCCATTAATTTTTCTACTGCTTGAACGAAAGCATAGTTATTTGCCATCGAGGTTAGGTAATCCAAGCGGTCTGTGTAAGGGATAATCTGTGTATAGGTGAGATCTTCAGCTAATTTTTCCGTGCCACGATGTAAATAGCCAATGACAGGAATGGCATCAGTGATCTTTTCACCATCAACTTTGACGACAAGACGAAATACTCCGTGGGTACTGGGATGTTGAGGACCTACGTTTAATAGCATTTCTTCTGTACGTTCTGCCATCGTTCTACACCTCCTCATCATAAGGCTTATAATCTTTGCGTAATGGATGTCCTACCCAATCGTCGGGTAAAAGAATACGGCTAATTTCACGTCCAGTAAAACCAATTCCAAGGAGGTCATAGGCTTCTCTTTCATGCCAATCTGCGGTAGCCCAAATATCCATTACCGATGGCACTGAGCCGCCATCTCGTTCGGTTTGTACTTTTACTCCTAGAAATTCGTTTCTTTTGTAAGAATAAAAATGATAGACCACTTCCATATAGGTCTCGTAATCGACACCGGCTAGATTCATGAGATAATCAAATTGCATCTCAGGATGATCTTTGATCAATTTCGCAACGTCATGCCATTTGTCTTTATTCACGATCAATATTGGCATATGGTCATTCACTTCGTTGATAAAGGCTTCTTTTATTGTGTCTTCGCCAATTTGCTCTTTAATGATCTTCACATAGTTATCAAGTAATGGTTGTTTAGGGGAAGATGCTTTTACTTCTTCACTCATTGCTTGGAGGCACCTTCTTTCCAGTTTTAGCTTCGTACATAATCTTTTCTTGCAGCTTATTCACACCATAAATAATCGCAACTGGGCTTGGAGGACAACCTGGAATGTAGACATCAACAGGAACGATTTGGTCAACTCCTTTTACGACGGAATAGGAGTTCACATAAGGGCCACCTGCTGTTGCACATGCGCCTATTGCAATCACCCATTTTGGGTCAGGCATTTGGTCATATAAACGGCGTACAAGGGGCGCCATTTTCTTCGTTACAGTTCCAGCTACCATCATCACATCAGCTTGTCTTGGTGACGCGCGGAAAATGACTCCAAAACGGTCGAAGTCATAATGGGAAGCACCAGTACCCATCATCTCAATGGCACAACAAGCAAGACCAAATGTTAAGGGCCATAAGGAGTTACTACGAGCCCATCCTTTGATTTGTTCAAGTGTTGTCAAGAGCACATTACGTTCTAATTCTTGTTGTTCTTCTGGAGTGATATTCTCAAGATTTAATCCCATTTCAACACCTTCTTTTTCCAAGCATAAGCTAATCCAAGAACTAACATAAAGATAAAGATGGTCATTTCAATTAATGAAAAGAGTCCTAGTTTGTTAAATGCAACAGCCCATGGGTAAAGAAAAACGGTTTCAACATCAAATACTACGAACAAAAGTGCGAAAAGATAGTAACGTACGTTGAATTGAACCATTGCATCTCCTGTTGGCTCTAGACCGCTTTCATAAGTTGTCATCTTTTCCTTCGTCGGGTTATGAGGTCTTAAAATTGGACCTATTAACCAGATGGTAAGGAAAGGCAGAGCAATACCGAGCAACAGGAAAATGGACATAGATAGATAACTATTGCTATAAATATAATCCATATACACTTCCCCTCCTCAATTTTAATCTTTGAAATACATACATGCTCATAGATATATATATATATTTGAAAATTAACAAAATGACTGCTGCTGTATTTCATTTTCGCTATGTATGTATTTCAAGTTCGTTACTCTTTGCACAATACCCTATTCAAAAAAAACTGAATAGTACTAATATTAGCTAGAGTACTTCCCATATTCTATAATACTAAATTCTTTTATTTTTTCATAGGAAATTTTTCTAATTTCATTGTGTAGTGGATCACAAAAAAACAGAGAAAACAGTCCCTATCCTAATCGTTTAGGAACTGTTTTATGAAATTGTTATTTTATTTGTGCTGTGCAACTTTTAGCCGATTTAGTGCGCGCTTAAGAGCAAGCTGCGCCCGTTTAAAATCAAGTTCTTCTTTCCCTGATTGCGCTAAACGTCTTTCTGCTCTTTCCTTTGCAGCAAGCGCCCGGTTTACATCGATTTCTTCAGGTAATTCCGCAGCTTCTGCTAAAATCACGACCTTATTTTGGCTTACTTCGAGAAAGCCCCCGCTAATCGCTACGACTTTTTCTTCCTTTCCTTTCTTAATACGTAATGCAGAAACAACTAACGGTGTAACAAAGGGAGCATGTTTTGGCAAAATTCCTAGCTCTCCTTCAACTCCCCTTGCAATGACCATATTCACATCATCTTCAAATACTTTCCGCTCTGGTGTTACGATTTCTAAACGAATCGTACTCATTTTCATCCATCCCTTCTAATAAAGGGTCTTTACAACTTTTTGGCCTTTTCAACTGCTTCATCAATGGTTCCCACATATAAGAATGCAGCTTCAGGCAAATCATCGTGCTTTCCTTCAAGAATTTCTTTGAACCCACGAACCGTTTCTTTTACAGGAACATATTTTCCTGGTATTCCTGTAAATTGTTCTGCAACATGGAATGGTTGCGATAAGAAACGCTGGATCTTGCGGGCACGAGCAACCGTAAGCTTATCTTCATCGGATAACTCATCCATACCTAAAATGGCGATGATATCCTGTAATTCTTTATATCTTTGAAGGATTTGCTGTACGCCACGAGCAACTTGGTAATGCTCTTCACCTACAATTGCAGGGGAAAGCATACGCGATGTTGATGCTAGTGGATCCACAGCAGGGTAAATACCTAGCTCTGCAATTTTCCGATCAAGGTTGGTCGTTGCATCTAAGTGTGCAAATGTGGTAGCAGGAGCTGGGTCTGTGTAGTCATCCGCAGGCACATAAATCGCTTGAATCGAGGTAACAGATCCTCTCTTTGTAGATGTAATCCGCTCTTGCAATTGCCCCATTTCTGTAGCCAATGTAGGTTGATAACCAACCGCAGATGGCATTCGTCCTAATAGCGCAGATACCTCGGAACCTGCTTGTGTAAAGCGGAAAATGTTATCGATAAACAGTAGCACGTCTTGTCCTTCTGCATCACGGAAGTATTCAGCCATGGTTAAACCAGTTAAGGCAACACGCAAACGCGCTCCTGGCGGCTCGTTCATTTGACCGAATACCATCGCCGTTTTACTAATAACTCCCGATTCTTTCATTTCATAGTAGAGGTCGTTTCCTTCACGCGTACGTTCTCCAACACCGGCAAATACAGAAAGACCCCCATGTTCTTGAGCAATATTATTGATTAATTCTTGAATCAATACAGTTTTCCCTACTCCGGCACCGCCAAAGAGGCCAATTTTCCCACCCTTTGCGTAAGGTGCGAGTAAGTCAACAACCTTAATCCCTGTTTCAAGGATTTCATCTTGAGTGGATAATTCTACAAATGGTGGAGCTTTGCGATGGATTGGGTGTATCAAATCCTCTGGTACTTCAACAGGTCCTGCTTCATCAATTGGTTGTCCCAATACATTAAAAACCCGGCCAAGTGTTGCAGGTCCTACTGGAACGCTAATCGGCTTTCCTGTATCGATCGCTTGCATACCCCGTACTAAACCATCTGTAGAAGCCATAGCAACACAACGAACAACATTATCCCCAAGATGAAGAGCTGCTTCGACCACGAGATCGATATCGATTTCACCTGGCGAAGTTGCTTTATGTTCAATTTTGATTGCGTTATAGATCTCAGGTAATTGTCCCCGTTCAAATTCAATATCAACAACTGGACCCATAACCGCAACGACACGTCCAACGTTCATCGATGTACCTCCTTACTTTTTTCTATATTAGGATAACGCATTGGCTCCACCGACAATCTCAGAAATCTCTTGTGTAATCGATGCTTGTCTTGCTCGGTTATAGTTGAGTGTTAATGTTGCAATCATTTCTGTCGCATTGTCAGTTGCATTCCCCATTGCCGTCATCCGTGCACCATGTTCACTTGCTTTGGCATTTAATAAAGCATTATAGATCATTGTTTCTGCATAACGAGGGAGTAAATCATTTAACACCTCGATTGCTGATGGTTCAAACTCATATGATGAAAAATTTTCATCTTGATTAGAAAGGTCTGTTAATGGAAGAAGTTTTTCTACGACCGGTCTTTGGGAGATGGCACTCTTGAATCGGTTATAGACAATATATAATTCATCAAACACTTTGTCCGCATACATGGCTACAGCAGTCTTCGCAATCTGTTTAATATCCGCAAATTGGGGATTGTCTGATAATCCCACAATTTCACCGATTAATGGATAATTGCGTTTTTTTAGAAAATCTCTGCCCTTTCGACCGATTACAAAGATCGAGTACTCATCATTTGCGTGATGGCGCTCTTTCAGTGTATTCGTTAAAAGCCTTAAGATATTCGCATTATATCCGCCAGCTAATCCTCGATCTGATGTAATCACGATATAACCCGTTTTCTTAACTTCTCTTTTTTCAAGTAAGGGATGACTCACATCTTCTGTGTTGGCTGCAATCGCACCGATGACTTGACGAATCTTATCGGTATATGGGCGAGAAGCTTCTGCCCGTTCTTGGGCACGGCGAAGTTTTGCTGCTGCAACCATCTTCATTGCTTTAGTGATCTGTTGGGTATTTTGGACACTTCTAATCCGCCGTTTGATCTCTCGAGTCCCCTGCAATCATTTCACCACCTTTGTATCAAAAGACTTTCCTTCGTGGTTCATTTATTTTGATACGACGAATGTCTTTTTAAAGTTTTCGATTGCTTTTTGCAATTTCTCTTCCGTTTCTTTTCCTAGATCCTTCGTTTCACGAATCGATGCAAATACGTCAGCAGCATTTTCATCCATATAAGCCAGCAATTCTTTTTCAAAACGCTTCACATCATGAACTGGTATATCATCTAAGTATCCTTTAATTGCTGAATATATAGATACCACTTGTTTTTCAACGGGCATTGGTTGATATTGGTCTTGCTTCAAGATTTCCATGGTTCTTTCTCCACGGATTAATCTTGCTTGTGTTGCTTTATCTAAATCAGATCCAAACTGGGCAAATGCTGCTAATTCACGGTATTGTGCAAGGTCAAGGCGTAATGTACCTGCAACCTTTTTCATCGCTTTAATCTGTGCATTTCCACCTACACGGGATACAGACAAACCAACGCTAACTGCTGGACGCATCCCTGCATGGAATAAGTCGGACTCAAGAAAAATTTGTCCATCTGTAATGGAAATCACGTTTGTTGGAATGTAGGCTGATACGTCACCAGCTTGTGTTTCAATAAACGGAAGGGCCGTTAAAGAACCTCCGCCTAATTTGTCGCTTAATTTTGCTGCTCTTTCTAATAAACGTGAATGTAAATAGAATACATCCCCTGGATAAGCCTCGCGTCCTGGTGGACGGCGTAATAATAGTGAAAGTTCGCGATATGCTGCAGCCTGTTTGGACAGATCATCATAAACAACTAATACGTGTCGTCCTTTGTACATGAAGTATTCGCCCATTGCTACTCCAGCATAGGGTGCCAAGAAAAGCAACGGAGCTGGGTCTGATGCACTCGCTGTAACGACAATCGTATAATCCATTGCACCGTGTTTCCGTAATGTTTCAACAACACCTGCTACAGTGGATTGCTTTTGACCAATGGCAACATAAATACAAATCATGTCTTGATCCTTTTGGTTAATGATGGTATCAATCGCAATTGCTGTTTTCCCTGTTTGCCTATCACCAATGATTAATTCCCGCTGGCCACGTCCGATTGGCACTAACGAGTCAATGGCTTTGATTCCCGTTTGCATCGGTTCATGAACGGATTTACGATCAATAACCCCAGGTGCTTTTGATTCTACTGGACGAGTCTCTGTTGTTTCTATTGGTCCTAAACCATCTAATGGCTGACCTAGAGGGTTGACAACACGACCTAATAAAGCTTCCCCGACAGGAACTTCCATAATTCTTCCTGTGCGTTTTACTTGATCTCCCTCGCGAATTTCAGTATATGGCCCCAGAATAACAATACCTACGTTATGTTCTTCTAGGTTAAGAGCCATACCCATCACGCCATTGGAAAATTCTAATAATTCACCAGCCATTACCTTTTCTAGACCATGAACACGGGCGATACCATCCCCAACCTGTATAACAGTACCAACATCAGCTACTTCAACTTCTGATTCAAAAGCTTCAATTTGTTGTTTGATCAGTAAGCTGATTTCTTCTGGTTTGATACTCATTTTTCCACCCCTATCTCCTTAAACTCGAGATGCCATAAGGCTTCTTTGTACCTTTAATAACTTTTTCTTCAAACTTCCATCATATAAACGATCTCCAATTTGAATCATTATTCCACCAATGATACTTGGATCAACGATATTATGTAAGCGTACTGTCTTGCCGATTTTGAATTGGATTGATTGTGTAATCTTCTCTTTCTCTTCTTCCGTTAAAGCAATCGCTGTTGTCGCTGTAACATCGACAATCCCACGCACTTGGTTGGCAAGCTTTATATAAGCATCTCTAATCGCTTCTACATATTCTTCACGATTTGCCTCAATTAATTGAAAAAGTAGTTTTTTGCTAATCGGTAATATGGAATCACCAAAAGCAGAATCAATCATTTGTTTCTTCTTTTCCTTTTCTATAAGCGGGTGACGCAAAAAAGATAGGAAACCTTCTGTCCCTTTAAATACTTTGACGATCAATTGTAAGTCTGCTTCTACTTGATCAAGGATTCGATTGGCATACGCAACCTCAAATAATGCTTTTGCATAACGTCTAGCTACAAGACCATTTATCATAGGCTTTCCCCTACTTGTTTCATAAAATCATCGATCAATTTCGATTGTTCTTTTGCATCTAGTTCTTTTTCAAGAATCTTCGAAGCTAATAATACCGATAAAGAACCTACTTGTTCACGCAAAGCTTGGACGGCTTTTTCACGCTCATGTTGAATCTCTTGGATCGCTTGTTCTTTGATTCTTTCAGCTTCGCGTTTTGCCGACTCAATGATTTCGTCTGCTTGTTTGGTACTATTTACTCGAGCGCGTTCGACGATCTCTTGTGCTTCAACACGTGCTTTTTGTATCGCTTCATTCTGTTCTTTTAACAACCGCTCCGCTTCCTCACGATTCTTTACAGCCATGTTGATCTGTTCACGTATATTTTCTTGACGCTCTGTCATCACCTTTACTAAAGGGCCAAATGCGTATTTCTTTAATAGGATGTATAATAACGCAAAAGCTAGTATTTGAAAGAAAAAACTGCCCAATGCTATTTCCACAATGGTCACTCCCTTCTAGCAAAGAACAAAGTGATTACGAAAAGAAGGCAGGGATGCAAATCCCCCCTGCCATGCTTATCCAAATGTCACTTTCATGTCCCTTTACCTTGTAAATAGAATAATGAATGCAAAGACTGCAACAATGATTGGTAATGCCTCGATTAGACCTACACCGATAAACATCGTGGTTTGTAAGAAACCTCTAGATTCAGGTTGACGAGCAATCCCTTCTACAGTGCGCTGGATAACCCATGCGTTCCCTAAACTTGCTCCTAAAGCTGCTAAACCAATCGCAATTGCTGCTGCTAATAATTCCATTGAAAAAATCCTCCCTTATTAATGAAATTAAATTTTATAAATTTGAAAAAGTTCCTTAGAATAGATAACTTTTTCATGAAAGCAACGTTTAATCTAACAAACCATTTTTTATGATTAGTGGTGAATTTTTTGAGATATATACACCATGCTTAAAATGGTAAAAACATAAGCTTGGATTGCACCCACAAAGATACTAAATCCTTGCCAAATGGCTAAAGGAATCGCTCCAGCGAACCCCATTAGCAATATGACGGCAATCAATACTTCACCAGCAAAGATGTTTCCAAAAAGACGAAAACCTAATGTCAGCGTTTTGGCAAAATCTTCAATAATGTGAAGCGGGAAAAATAGAAAGTGAGGTTCAAAATAGTGTTTAATATAATTCTTGATTCCTATAAATTTCACACTAAGAATATGGGTTAAAATGATAATTGAAACCGACATGGCTAAAGTAACACTCGCATCAGCAGTTGGCGATTTCCACCAAGCTAACTCCACCACTTTGTGACCATTATGTATGACATCTGATTCCTGAATCATCTTTTCCGTGACAATCTCCATTCCAAAGAGACTGAACGGTTTATCATGGATGGTGATAAAGTTTAGTGGTAACCCCAAAAGGTTGCCGATAAAAATAAACAAAATCAATGTAAGGCCTAAATAGATAAAACCGGCACCTTTTTTCAAGTCCATCGTGCTGCCAATAATGCCATACACAAAATCAACAACCCACTCTAAGACATTTTGCAACCCTTTTGGCACTCCGCTCGTCAATTTTCTTGTACCGGCGATTGCAATAACTAAAACGATGATAAATGTAACAATCGTCATTAACGAAGTGGATAAATTAAATTTTAACCATGGAAGCGCCTCAGGTGCCCACATTGGAGATTCATGCACGATTTTCTCACCCCTTTCCAGCAGATCGTTTTTTGTTTTTCTCTCTTTTGGCATGGATGATTCCATCCACAATCGTGATGAATTGAGCTACAAATAAACCAATCAGCGTCGAAAATAGACGAATATTTTCGGGATATTGATACACAAGCATAACAGCTAAGATCGAAGTAGCAAATCTCGTTGTCATTCCGCTAAAAAGCGGTTTTTTTCTTAATTGATGTTTTGCATTTACTGCGAATTCCCCAATTTTATTCACTTTCCAAGCAGTGTAAATCATATTGAATAGACTTACAAATGTTCCTAAAGATAAGCCTAAAAAGATAGCAGAATAAGGTGTTATTAAGGTAGCAATGATAAATATGCTTAGTAAATAAAGGGTATAACGAACTATACGGAGGATTCTTTGTTTAAAATCATCCATCGAATGATCGATCATTGATCAGTCCCCTAAAAAAGGTTTGATTAAGCCAACTACAGACCATACCCCAAGAGTAAAACCTACAACCATACCTGCGATTAAAAAAATCGGCGAACTGTGAAAGTAGGTGTCCATTTTTTTACCAAACCAGATACCAATAAGCAAAAAAATAGCGAGATTCGTACCAACAACTCCCACAACCGCTAACGCACGCCAAGGGTTTCTATTATTTCGACCCCGGTCTTGATCCATTGTGCTATCCCTCACATAGTTATCAATCCGTAAACAGTATATCAACGACTTAATTAATAATCAACCTTTATTTTGCCTTCAAATAACAGAATTTTTTGAATCTTTAATCGAAAAATTTAATTAACTTTTAATAATTATTGTGAATATGTAATCAATCTTATTTAATACTCGCTACCCAAAGCATATGTTATAATAGAATGCTATTTTTGTCAATATCGAGCAAAAGCCTGATTGAACTCCAGAAGGAATGGTATTAAAAGAGGTAGCTGAAGGGGAACTGTTGAAAACAAAATATTATTTCAAAAATTAACAGGCAGTAAAAAACTGCCTGTTTTTTTATTCAAGATACTATTCAACGATAATTTCATGGTAATAGTACACATAGTTATAAATGTCTTCAATGTCTTTATCGGTCATGTACATTAACATATCTTTATCTAACTTCTTTACCTTCTGGATAAAATCAATCATATTTTTTCTTTCTTGTCTGCTCATAAGAATGATTCCTCCTTTTTTTGGTAATCTGTAATATTACACTTATATTAATTTTTATTTATTATATAACAGTATTGATAAAAAAATCAATGCAAGAGAATTAATAAAGTGCACAATTTTAGAAAAAATATTACTATTTTATCCATAAAAAATAGCATGCACATCTAATTTATTCGCATGCTATAAATGTCATTTTAGTTGTTATTTGTGTACGGTAAAAGGCTCAGGTGGTTCTTGCAAGTATCTAAAGTGATATAATATTGCTTCAACTATACGTGTTGAAGCTCTCCCGTCTCCATAAGGATTAGCCGCCTTTGACATTGATTCATAGGCAGATTTGTCTGTTAATAGTCGATGTGCTTCCCGATATATTTCTTCCTCTTTTGTTCCAACAAGTTTAAGCGTTCCAGCTTTTATTCCCTCTGGTCTTTCTGTAGTTTTCCGTAATACCAATACAGGAACACCAAAAGCTGGAGCCTCTTCTTGAACTCCACCAGAGTCAGATAAAATCAAGTGTGCCCTTGCTTCAAAATTGTGAAAATCAATAACATCAAGAGGTTCAATTAAATGAATACGTTCATTTCCACCTAAGATTTTTTGCGCTGTTTCTTGAACTAAAGGGTTTAAATGTACTGGGTATACTACTGCTATATCTTCGTGATCGTCAACCAAGCGACGAACAGCGCGAAATATTTGTTCCATCGGCTTACCCAAATTTTCTCTTCGGTGGGCTGTCATTAAGACCATCTTTTTGTCAGCTATCTTATGCAAAACCGGATGAGTATAATCCTGTTTGACTGTAGTTTTCAATGCATCAATTACTGTGTTCCCGGTAATAAAGATACGATTATCCGGTTTATTTTCTTTTCTTAGGTTGTCAGCTGACCATTTTGTAGGTGCAAAATGAAGATCAGCGATCACGCCTGTAAGTTGTCGATTTAACTCTTCAGGAAAAGGGGAATATTTATCCCAAGTTCTTAAACCAGCCTCAACATGCCCTACAGGAATCTGTTGATAGTATGCAGCTAAACTTCCAGCAAAGGTGGTACTCGTATCCCCATGGACTAATACTAGATCAGGTTTCTCTCTCATCATTACCTCTTTTAAACCTTGTAATGCTCGAACCATGATTTCTGTTAGCGTTTGTTTTTGCTGCATGATATTCAGATCGTAATCAGGAGTTATTTTAAAAACTTTTAGGACCTGATCTAACATTTGTCGATGTTGAGCTGTTACACATACAATACTTTCAAATTGAGTTTTATGCTTTTCTATTTCTTTAACTAGAGGAGCCATCTTTATCGCTTCGGGCCTAGTTCCGAAAATTGTCATTACTTTAATTTTCTTCACAACTTACCTCCTATTTCGTCCCGAATAAACGATCTCCCGCATCGCCTAGACCTGGAACGATATATCCATGATCGTTCAACTTTTCATCAACTGCAGCTGCATAAATATCCACATCGTCATGCTCTTCTTGAACACGTTTTATCCCTTCTGGCGCGGCGATTAAACACATCAATTTAATATTTTGTGCACCTTTTTCCTTTAACAATTGAATGGCAGCAGATGCAGAACCCCCTGTAGCTAACATAGGATCAATCACAATCAATTCGCGCTCGGCAATATCACTTGGCAGTTTCAGATAGTATTCTACAGGTTCTAATGTTTCTGGATCTCGGTATAAACCAACATGTCCCACCTTTGCTGCAGGGATAATCTTCAAAATCCCGTCTACCATTCCTAAACCAGCTCGAAGGATGGGAACAAGGCCGATCTTTTTCCCTGAAACCACTTTTGAAACGGCTTTACTAACGGGTGTTTCAATGGTTACTTCTTTTAATGGTAAATCTCTTGTAATTTCGTAAGCCATAAGTGTGGCAACTTCATCGACTAGCTCCCGAAATTCTTTTGTACCTGTGTTTTTATCTCGTATATAGGTCAGTTTATGCTGAATCAATGGGTGATCAAATACATATAATTTAGACATCGAATCTCTCCTCTAATAATTTAGTCCTTTATATAATGGATATCGCTCAACAAGTGACTGAACTCTAGATCTTGCTTCTTGCTGGATTTGTTCATTATTGGGATTTTTCAATGTCATCGTAATAATCTCTGCGATTTCTTCCATTGCCTCTTGATCCATACCTCTTGTCGTTACCGCAGCGGTGCCTATCCGAATCCCGCTTGTCACAAAGGGACTAGCTTGGTCAAAGGGGATCGCGTTTTTATTACAGGTAATGCCTACATCATCCAATAAACGTTCTGCATCTTTTCCCGTAATATTCATCTCTGTTAAGTTAATGAGGATCAAATGGTTATCTGTGCCACCTGAGACCAATTTAAACCCTTTCTCGATTAAAGCATTGGCAAGATGTTTACTATTTTCCACAACTTTCGTTATGTAGTCTTTAAATTCAGGTTGCAATGCTTCTCCTAGAGCTACGGCTTTGGCTGCAATGACGTGCATTAACGGACCGCCTTGAATGCCTGGAAAAATGGATTTATCAATGGCTTTTGCATACTCAGCCTTACACAAAATCATGCCCCCGCGTGGGCCGCGTAAGGTTTTATGCGTAGTGGTGGTAACAAAATCAGCATAAGGTACAGGATTTGGATGAAGCCCTGCAGCAACTAATCCAGCGATATGGGCCATATCGACCATCAATAATGCTCCTACTTCATCGGCAATTTCACGCATTTTCGCAAAATCGATAATCCGCGGATAAGCGCTAGCTCCTGCCACAATCAGTTTTGGCCGGTGTTCAAGGGCTAATCTGTAAACTTCATCATAGTTGATTTGTTCTGTTTCTTTATCTACGCCATAGGGAACAAAATGGTATAACATCCCCGAAAAGTTTACTGGGCTCCCATGTGTTAAATGGCCACCATGGGCTAAATTCATTCCTAATACAGTATCTCCTGGTTTTAAAACGGAAAAATAGACAGCCATATTGGCTTGTGCGCCTGAATGAGGTTGAACATTGGCATGTTCTGCACCAAAGAGTTGTTTTGCTCTTTCCCTAGCAAGATCTTCAACCACATCAACGTATTCACAACCACCATAATACCGTTTACCTGGATACCCTTCAGCATACTTGTTGGTTAATACTGTTCCAAGTGCTTCTAATACTGCCTCACTCACAAAGTTTTCCGATGCAATAAGTTCAATTTTGGAACGTTGGCGGTTTAATTCTTGTTTAATCGCCTCTGCAACTTGTGGATCTTGTTTTTTTAATGTTTCCATCAAATTCTCCCCCTATTAGCAAGATTCTCCATCTTTTGGTTTGATTTCTTTAATGATTGACGATGGGTCAATTCCATTTATTGTATACTGCGCTCTAGCTCCACCAATGAGTTTTGGCCTTGTCTTAGCCATTGTAACATGAGCCTCACCCACTTGTTTGATCCTAGAGCGGACAGGAACAGCAACGTGTTTTAAATGCATACCAATTAATGTATCACCAATGTCAATACCAGCATCTGCCTTAATGAATTCAACGACCACAGGATCCTGAAAATGATGAAAGGCATAAGTGGCCATTGCCCCTCCCGCTTTATTTACAGGTACGACACTTACAATTTCAAAACCAAACTTCTCTTGTGTCTCCCGTTCTACGACTAGGGCTCGGTTAATATGTTCACATCCCTGAAAAGCAAGGTGAAAACCATGTTTTTGCTTTACTTTCATAACAGCATCAAAAATCTCTTTTGCCACTTCTTCACTTCCTGCTGAACCGATCTTTTTCCCTAAAACTTCACTAGTACTTACTCCTAAAACCAATAGATGACGATGGTTCATTGGAAAAGAAAGGAGCAGATCATCAAGCAATTGAGACACTTGGTCCTTAATCTTATCCTTTTCTAACATTTTATCTAACCTTCCTTCCATTCTTCATTCCATATTATAACCTAACTCCATCCAATCACCTATACAAAATGAAAAAAATGTTCTACCCTTATAAAAAAAAAGAAAGATTCTCTTAAATTTTGAACTTGAGAATGCTTTCTCTTAATTGATGGGCTTGTTCTTTTAGCAATTGCGTCGCTGCAGCGATCTCTTCCATCGCTGCAGTTTGTTCTTGTGTGGAAGCTGCTACTTCTTGTGAACCTGATGAGGTTTGTTTGGCAATAGCAGCGACGTGATCCGCTTCTTGCTTCGTTTTTTCGATATACATGACTTGTTCTGTAACTAAACTGCCAATATGTTCAACCGACTCAACGACATCATTCACGATTTCTTTTACATTGGATAAGGCAATCTTTGTTTCCTCGCCTTTACTCGATTCTCGTGTTGCAAGCTCTACTTGGCGAGAAATCTGATTGACGACATTTCCCACTTCTAATTGCATCTGCTGAATTAATTCACTGATGGTTTGTACCGCTTGTCTACTCTCATCAGCTAGTTTTCTTACTTCATCTGCTACAACAGCAAATCCTCGTCCATGTTCCCCTGCACGTGCTGCTTCAATCGACGCATTTAAGGCTAACAGGTTCGTTTGTTCCGCAATATCACCCACTACCCTTGTAATCGTGCCAATTTCTTCTGCGTGTTGCTTAAGTTTTCGCACAAATTGAATCGATTCTTGGTTTTCATTAGCAATTTGCGAAAGCCCTTCAACAAGGGAGTGAACGGCATCAATACTTTCTTCAATCACTTTTTTCATTTGATAGGAATTCTTTTTGGTTTGATTTGCCTTTTGATTCACATGTTCAGATAATTGGTGGATCTGATTGATCGAATCCACAGTCGTAGTAGTTGCTTCTGCTTGACGTTCGGCTCCTTTAGCAATTTCATCGATCGTTTGCGAAATGTGTTCAGCAGAAGTAGCCGCTTGTTCAGATGCTTGGTTCAGTTCTGTTACATGTGTATTGGTTAATTCAAAAATGTGATGGATTTCTTTCACAACCTCACGAATATTTTGGATCATTTGATTAAATGCAAGTCCTAACGCTCTTAACTCATCATCAGTTTTCACGACGTTTACACTCATTCTTAAGTCCCCTGCAGCCGCTTTTTTTGCAACTTGTTCAATTTCTGTTAAAGGTTTTGTTAATATTCTTGCGGCAATATAACCAAAAATACTTGACCAGATAACCCCTAAGAACAATGTTCCAATGACAAACCAATTATAAGATAAGAAATGAACGTGATTCTTCAACCCTAATATAATAAATGCACTTGTTCCGTAAGTTACCGTAGATAAAACTACGATTCCAAGAACAAATTTTTTGGTTAACTGAAATCGGTATCTCCTCTCAGCCATTAACGCCACCTCTTTTTAAACAACTTCACTTAAACATCTAATTTTCTCGTTAGGATGTTCATTCTCCTTCTTTATTTATACTTTTAGCAATGAGGAATTGAACCCATTTATCGATGGCTTCTTCAATTTCCTTTGCCGTTTTACGATAGATGTCTAAATCTCCACCAAAGGGATCATCAATATCATAGGAGGGCATACTTTTGCGCAGCTGTTCGATTTCCTTTAACTCCGTTTCTATTTCTTTTTGCAATAATTGTTGATATTGTTGTAGCTTGGCTTCAATCTCCTTCATTTCTTGTTGAAGCATCTGATAGCGATTCTCTAGTTCATCCATCTCCTTTTGATGCTGGATTAAGAAACGTTCTTTTTTCTCCTCAATTCGTTGATAGATTTCATTAAGCTTCTCCCATTCACGATTTCCTTCAATCCTGTGGGTATATTCTTTTAATGTATAGACTTTCTCCGCAAATTCAGGATATTGATCTATTAAAACGCTTTTGTGTCCTTCTGTCATCGTTAAGATTAAATCTGCCCATTCCAGTAGTTCTTTGGACACCCTTCTTGTTTGATGCCTGTCATCCATTCCGTAATCCTTCATCACTTGTCTTGCGTGCTTCGAAGCAGGTTGTCCTTCAAATGCAGCAATTCCAGCCGATTTTACTTGAAGGTCGATTTGGTTTTCTTTGGCTTTTTTTTGCAGTATCTTTTCAGCCATAGGACTGCGACAGGTATTACCTGTACAGACAAAAAGGACATTCATCTTCTCACTTCCTTTGTTCAATGATGTAAACGATAAACGATATACATGATAAAAATCCCTAACCCCATCCCTATTTTAGAAAGAAGGGGATGCAATTTGATACTTTCAGGGCCAATGTCTTTAACTACAATATATCCCATCGCACCACTAGCAACGGATAGTCCTATAGATATCCAAAAGGGTACAATTTTCCCTAAGCCTAAAGCGATAAAAGTTCCTAAAGGAATAAATAAACCAGTTGCAAAAGGTAACAATACTACGTAAAAAGATGGAATTCCCCCTAATAAAAGGGTAGAAGCAATCCCAAGACCTTCGGGGATATTATGTAAAGCAATCACTAAAGCGACCCGGATTCCCAACTTCATTTGCGTTTCAAAACCAGCACCAATGGCTAACCCTTCAGGAAGGTTATGAATAGCAATAGCCAAGGTCATGAAATAGCCCATTTGCCGATATAATTCATTTTGCCTCTTTACTGTGTGTTTTTGATGTTTAAATAATACTTTTGATAAGATCCAATCGAAAAAAAACATGAGGAGAATACCGATGATGAATCCAATCAATGTGAAAACGAGATCTCCATAGGTAATCGCTGAAGGGAGCAAATCGGCCAAAACAACTATACCCATGATGCCTGAAGCAAAACCTAAGTAAAATCCCAATACTTTTCTCGTTGGTTCACCAAACCAAAGAACAATCAGAGCTCCTACACCTGTTGCTAACCCCGATAAGAGACTCATCCAAAGTACCTGAACCATAAGACTACACCAAAAACTTAATCCCAAAGACTAGAAGAATGATTCCGCCAAATATTTCCCCATACTCTCCCAGCCAATGGCCGATTTTTGTTCCGATCGATAGTCCGATTGCTGTCATCACTCCCCCCACCAAGCCAAATAACAGGATGGCAAACCAAATGTTTGCGGAAAATAACCCCAAAGAAAAACCAATGGAAAGGGCGTCAATGCTAACGCTAAAAGCAAGTAATAATAACCCAATCCCGTCGATTTGGCTCAAGGAATAAGCCTCTTTTTCGCTAAAAGAAGACCAAATCATATTAAGTCCCAATAAGACCAATAAACTGCCTCCAAGCAGGGTAGCAACGTCACCAATCATGGTGGATAAGTAATGCCCTACTCCTATACCAATAAGGGGCATAATAATATGAAAAATACCAATCGTCGTACTTACTTTCATGATTTGCATAATAGTAAGACCTTGAATGCCAATACCAATTCCCAAGGAGAATGCATCCATTCCCAAAGCTACTGCAATCATCAAAAAGGTGACGATTTCTCCAAGATGAAGATTGGAAAAAGACATGATTTTATCCTCCCCCATAATCTTGTCTATGTAAGATTATGCAGGTAAAGGCTTTCTCATGATTGATTGTCCATTATACTTTTAAAATATTTCCGCCAGCTGCTTTTTTTAGTCGATTCATAATCGCTAATCCTATTCCTGTTTCTGGAAAGGACTCTGTAAGAATAAAGTCGATCTTTTCTTGGTCAAATTGTCGTAATGCATCATAGATATTTTGCGCTAACGGAGCTAAATCATCTCTTCGGCCATAGGCAAGAACCTTATGTGCCGCTTGCTGAAACTGGTCTTTATGCTCTTTCGTAGTGAGAATGCCCACCTTTTTGCCTTCATCTAACTTTTCCTTAGCGATACGATTGATTTCTTGAATCACTTTCTCTTCTTCACCTTGAATGAGCCACATCTCCGCATCTGGAGCATAATGGGCGTATTTCATTCCTGGAGCTTTTGGTCTATCCTCTTTTTGCAACAAAGCTGGATCAATCTCAACTTCACCAATCACTGCTTGTAGTTGTTCTAAGGTGATACCTCCTGGTCTTAAGACGACAGGCCTGTCTCCACTTAGATCGATGACGGTGGACTCTACCCCGTAGCCAGTACTTCCACCATCAACAATCCCATCGATCTTGCCCTTTAGGTCTTGCCAAACATGCTCTGCTTTTGTTGGGCTTGGTTTTCCTGAGCGGTTGGCACTTGGCGCAGCGATGGGGATTTGGGCTGCTTTTATTATCGCTAATGCGATGGGGTGATCGGGCATGCGAATCGCAACGGTTGGTAAAGAGGTTACTAATTCTGAGATTTTCCCTTTTCGTGGAAAAAGAATCGTTAATGGCCCTGGCCAAAAACGTTCCATCAATAACCTGCTTTTCTCATCAACATGCGTAACGAGTTCATCTAATTGTTCCAAAGCTGCAATATGTACGATCAGAGGATTGTCGCTTGGCCTCCCCTTTGCTTCAAAGATTTTCCTTACTGCATCAGAATCAAAGGCATTTGCCCCTAACCCATATACGGTTTCCGTTGGAAAAGCAATGACTTCACCTCTTCTTAATCTATCACCAATTTCCACAATGATGGGGTTTTGTCCATCCACATCTTTATCCACATGCCAAATCTTTGTCTTAATTGTCAACATCGTTTTCTGCTCCTATTCATTAGATTGCTATTCTTCTTGTTATATCCATATTTTCTTAACCTCATTTAACTAAATTCGAAAGAAAATGTCAAAAGAAAAGAAAAAGTTATTCACATCATGTGAATAACTTGTTAATAACTTTATTCACAACTTTAATTTAGAACAAAAAATATCCCGATCAAAATGATCGAGATGTTTGATTAGAATAATGAACTGATCAATGCGATCAACTTAGCAAATAGTTCAAAAATGAAGAACTTGATTTTGATTTCCTCATTCACTTTAGAAGGAGTATTCTTTGCATTTACAGTCGCATTGGTATCAGCTTTTAACGCATCACCGTTTGTCATATCTACAAAACATAAAGGAGGGAATAAGACACACCACCAATTTTGACCTTGGCCATTTCCTATCGTAATGCGCAGCGCCTCATAATCTCCAGCTGGATAAATGATTTGGCCGTACATTTTTGTGGGAAAAGGAACGATTCCCAGTTCAACTCTTGCTGGGTAATGGAATCCATTTTTTTGAATGGTTTGATCAACGACTTGTTGTAATTCGGGTAAATGGGCACGAATGATTTCTCTTGCTTGCTCTATACTGGCTAAAGATCCTACCCAAGGATCAATCTTAGCGACTACTTCATCACGAATTTTTTGTTTTAATAATTGGTCTTCAGGAGAATCGCTATTGGCAATAATTCGTAAACGGATCGCTTCATCTGGGATTGCTGTTTGCTGGTTTATATTTCTGGCAATAGCTACATCTTGTTTTTGTCCATTCCAACTCATTAATAAGATTGAAAAAATAAAGATGAAATATAATACCCTCTTCATTTCGTTTCCCCTCTCTCTTTTCTCTATCAACAGTATTGACAGAAAGAGCAAGGGTTAAACGACGAGAACGAAATTTATTTAGAAACGGACAACAAAGCGCGTTGGAATATACAAACCTATTTTAGATACCAAGCAAGGGCGATTCTTGGTATTCCTTGAAAATCAGGGATCACTTGAATAGAATCGGCTTTTGCTTCTTTGAACAATTTTTGAATCGCTTTTTCTTGATCAATGCCAATTTCAAAACCAATCAATCCAGGTCGCTTTAGAACAGAAGAACTTTGAGCGATTATCTTACGATAAAAAGCTAGCCCATCTTTTCCTCCATCTAAAGCAAGAAGCGGTTCGTAGTCCTTAACTTCTGGCATTAAAGTTTGAATATCCCTTGAAGGAATATATGGAGGATTGGATACTAAGATATCGATTTTAAAGTTCTGACGGATGAATGGTTCTAATAAATCACCATGATGAAAATCCAATTTCGCTCCTAGTTTTTCTGCGTTTCTTTTTGCTATTTGCAAAGCATCTTGGGAAATATCAATGGCATACACTCTCCAATTAGGCCTTTCTAATGCAAGGGTAATAGCGATCACACCACTGCCTGTTCCAATATCTGCTACTGTTATAGGTTGATCATCCCAAATTTTTTCTGCTTGTTTCATAATTGCTTCGACTAATAATTCTGTTTCGGGTCTTGGAATCAATACTTTTGAATTGACAAAGAAGGTGCGACCATAAAATTCTTGAGATCCAATAATGTATTGAAGGGGTTCATGGTTGATTCTCCGCTCTAACCATTGTTCCAATTGTTGGAATAAACTCATCGGCATGGGTTCATGCCAATGGATAAATAATTGGCTGCGATCCCAGCCAAACAAGGAGCGAAGTAAAACTTCTGCTTCAATTTCTCCTTGATCAATATGCTGTTTAGCTAAAAAGGAAGAAGCCCAAGCTAGGGCTTCTTTAATCGTCATCTTCATCCCAATCTTACTCCATACTTTGTTTTTTTAATAATTCGGCTTGTTCCTGAACTTGTAATGCTTGAATAATTTCATCTAAATCTCCATCTAAAACCTGGTCCAACTTGTGCAAGGTTAAACCAATGCGATGATCGGTTACACGACTTTGGGGGAAGTTATATGTCCGGATTCTTTCCGAACGCTCCCCTGTACCCACTTGGCTTTTACGAATATCGGCTTGTTTCGCTCGTTCTTCTTCTAATTGTTTTTCGTAAAGACGTGCCCGCAGAACTTTCATTGCTTTCTCTTTATTTTTGATCTGAGATTTTTCGTCTTGACATTGTACCACAATTCCTGTTGGCAGATGGGTAATTCTTACAGCAGATTGAGTGGTGTTTACAGATTGTCCCCCTGGACCGCTTGAGCAGAAGACATCTACACGAATATCCTTTTCATTGATTTCCACTTCAACTTCTTCTGCTTCTGGCAGTACAGCAACTGTTGCTGTTGAGGTATGAATTCTTCCTCCTGATTCTGTTTCTGGAACTCGTTGTACCCGGTGGGCACCACTTTCATATTTTAGAAAACT
Source organism: Tepidibacillus sp. LV47 (assembly GCF_048381575.1). Lineage (NCBI taxonomy): Bacteria > Bacillati > Bacillota > Bacilli > Caryophanales > Bacillaceae > Tepidibacillus > Tepidibacillus sp. LV47. The sequence continues at coordinate 102,624 of NZ_JBLWIF010000002.1, read as the reverse complement.
ATATGCACCCTTACCATGAATCATAAAGACAACCTCTTTTATTCCACCAATTCCTGTATAGTTTGCATCAATCACTTCTGTTCTCCAACCTTTTCTTTCCGCAAAACGTGTATACATACGGAAAAGGTCGCCTGCAAATAGTGCGGCTTCATCACCACCGGCAGCTCCACGGATTTCCACAATTACATTTTTTTCATCATTTGGATCCTTTGGTAAGAGGAGAATTTTCAGTTTCTCTTCTAATTCTTCTTTTCTTTGTTCTAAATCATCGATCTCTATCTTTACCATTTCTTTCATTTCAGGATCCAATTTTTCATTGAGCATTGCCTTTGCATCTTTATATTCTTGAACAACTTTTTTATATTCACGATAAGTCATTACCGTTTCTTCAAGGTTAGCTTGTTCTTTGGAATAATCCCTTAGTTTTTTAGGATCATTAATGACTTCAGGATCCATTAAATATTTACTTAATTGATCATATCGATCTTCAAGTTCTTGTAAGCGATCAAACATCGTTTTATCACCCCATTCATAAAGATACCCACAAAAATAACGATGCACATATCGATTACTTTTGCGGGAATCCAAAACAAAGAATAAGCAAGAAAATAAAATGTATAACATTATAATTATATACAATAGGAAAATATAAGGCAATATGTTTTAATAAAAAATCCCCTTAGCACGATTGCTAAAGGGATTAAACGGAGATATTAGCGAGTATAGGTTCTAAAACGGGTATTAAAATCACGCATATCCGTTTGGAAACGATCGATTGGTGTTCCATTACGGATTCCATCGCCAATATTGCGTAATCTTCCTAAAAGGTCTGCATCAGAAGTAACGTAAACGTTATAACGAGGAGCAGCTTTTTTCACTGCATTGTAGACATTACGTTCTACAGTCTCTGATTGAGTACCCGATTGAATACGGTCATTTAAATCAATACCAACGTATACATTTCCACCAGCAATGACAACAGTAGCATCGTCAACTCCATTAATGCGAGCTGCAATGTCCGCTAATCGGTCAGCTTCGCGGTTCACATTCGCATAAGGTGTTACCCTGTTGTAATTATAATATGGCCCATAATTTGGCGTTCCATAATAAGGAGCCCCATCATGATAAGTACCATAGTAACGAGTTCCATCGTAGGCATAAGGATGAACATTACGATCGTTATAGCCTTGAGTCAATGGTCTATTAGCCGTATTACAACCGACTAAGCCGAGAACCAACAATGTAGCGATTACGAATAAAAAAATTTTGCGTCTATGCAAATCAGTCACCTCCTAGGACTTATATTGCCTAGAAGAGGTGAAATCCATTCGTATTATTTTTCTTCCTTGCCAGGAACTTCATGGCAATGGCGGCACCTGGCTTCATAACTTTCAGAAGCCCCTACCATAATCACTGGATCATGATAATGAGCAGGTTTACCATCGATAAGGCGTTGAGTTCGTGTAGCTGGATTTCCACATTTTACACAGATTGCTTGCAGTTTCGTGACGAATTCAGCTTTTGCTAATATTAGCGGCGATGGTCCAAATGGTTCTCCGCGGAAATCTAAGTCTAAACCTGCACAAATAACGCGGATCCCGCGATTCGCTAACTCTTCACAAACCTGTACAATTCCATCATCAAAAAATTGAACTTCATCAATGGCAACAACATCTGTATCGTCTTTTACCTTCTTCAAAATCTCGGATGAATGAACAATCGGTTCTGCTTCTTCTTGATTACCGTTATGAGATACCACCGCCACTTCACTATAGCGATTGTCAATGATGGGTTTAAAAACTTGTACTTTTTGTTTGGCGTATTTTGCTCGTTTAATTCTGCGAATCAATTCCTCGCTTTTCCCCGAAAACATACTGCCACAAATATATTCAATCCAGCCCTCTTTTTTATAGAAAAACATTACAAAACCTTCTCCTCAACCATTCATTTCTTATTTATCTCTCTTGCAAAACCATAAGCAACGACTTTTAAACCTATTTTTAAAGTCAAGAGAAAAACAGGCAAGCACGTTGGCTCGCCTGTTATTTTTAACATTATTTCATATTGTATTTTCTCTTGAATTTATCTACACGGCCACCAGAATCCACATATTTTTGTTTACCTGTAAAGAATGGATGGCACTCAGAGCAAATCTCAACGCGTAGATTTTCTTTAACTGAACCTGTTTCAAAAGTATTCCCACAAGCACAGGTTACAGTTGTAATTTTGTATTCTGGATGAATTCCTGCTTTCATTTCGTTCACCTCTTTCTGCCCTGATTCATTTACGAAACAGAGTAATCACACATAAGGAGATTATAGCATAGAGAAAATATCAGATGCAAGGAATTTTGCAATATGTTAAAAAGAACCATTTTAAGCCATCCACCCTTTTTTCGGGTCAATCGAAGCAATGAGTTCCGCATTATTTTTGGTTTCCTTCAATTTCTTTAAGAAAAGCTCAATAAATTCAGGATTGTCGCTCATCGTTTTGCGAATCAACCATAGTTTATCTAATTCTTCTTTTGTAAGTAAAAGTTCTTCTCTTCTTGTTCCCGAACGTCTGATGTCAATAGCCGGGAAGATTCGCCGTTCGGCTAATTTGCGATCAAGGTGCAATTCCATGTTCCCTGTCCCTTTAAATTCTTCATAGATCACATCATCCATCCGTGAACCTGTCTCAACTAAGGCGGTAGCTAAAATCGTTAGACTACCCCCTTCTTCGATGTTCCTTGCGGCTCCAAAGAAACGCTTAGGACGATGGAAAGAAGCTGGATCAATTCCACCTGATAGGGTTCTTCCACTAGGTGGAATAACTAAGTTGTAAGCTCTTGCTAAACGAGTAATACTATCGAGTAAAATGACGACATCTTTTTTGGCTTCAACGAGTCTTTGAGCTCGCTCTAATACTAATTCCGCCACTTTAATATGGTTCTCAGGAAGTTCATCAAACGTAGAACTGATCACTTCACCTTTGACCGACCGTTGCATATCGGTTACTTCTTCAGGTCGTTCGTCGATTAATAAAATCATTAAATGAATGTCAGGGTAGTTCGTGCTGATTGCATTGGCAATTTCTTTTAAGAGAAGGGTTTTGCCTGCTTTTGGAGGCGCGACAATCAAGCCGCGTTGTCCTAGGCCGATTGGAGCAATTAAATCAATAATTCGTGTCGAAAGGTTGTCTGGCGAGGTTTCAAGTACCAACTTTTCTTGGGGAAAAATTGGTGTTAATGCTGGGAAATGCAATCTTTCAGCTGCTAGTTCAGGGTCTTGGCCATTTACAGCCTCAATGTGGAGTAAACCGAAATATCGTTCATTCTCTTTTGGGGGCCTAGCTTTCCCTGATACGAGATCCCCAGTTCTAAGATCAAACTTGCGAATCTGAGAAGCGGAAATATAAATATCTTCCTCACTCGGTAGATAATTAATCGCTCGAAGAAATCCATAGCCATCTGGAAGGATCTCTAGAACCCCTTCCATAAACATGAGTCCTGCTTTTTCCGCTTGTGCTCTTAAAATAGAGAAGATGAGTTCTTGTTTTTTCATTTTTCCATAATAAGGAATTTGAAATTCTTTAGCAAGTTTATACAGTTCTGTGAGTTTCATCGTTTCTAATGTTGCTAAATTTAAGTCCAATACTTGACACCTACTTTATCGTTTTCCATTTTTTAATTTTTTATAGAAACCCATTTTATTATTTTAGGCTTTATTTTACCATCCTATACTATTTATTTTCTGCTAGAAAATCAGGTTTCTTATCGATGCGATGTGTCCCTTTTATAATGCGGACAGTTCCCGTTTTTGCACGCATGACGATGGATTCTGTCGTTACCATTTTTCCATGGAATCTTACACCTTTTAATAATTCGCCATCGGTTACAGCCGTAGCAGCAAAGATCGCATCATCGCCTTTTACAAAGTCATCCATTTTTAACACACGACCTGGCTCGATTCCCATTTGGCGACAACGTTCCTCTTCTTCTTTATTTTGCGGAAGCAAGATTCCTTGGATTTCACCACCTAAGCATTTTAAGGCCACAGCAGCTAAGACACCTTCTGGCGCACCACCAATGCCAAATAAAATATCTACACCTGTGTCTTCAAAAGCGGTATTGATCGCCGCTGCCACATCGCCATCGGAGATTAACTTGATCCTAGCTCCTGCTTCCCGTATCTCTTTGATAATATCTTGGTGACGCTCCCTGTCTAATACTATCGCTGTTACTTCAGTAATATCCTTATTCAACTCTCTGGCGACAATTTCTAGATTCTTACGAACACTGTAGTTAATATCGATTTTTCCAGCTACTTTCGGACCTACTGCGATCTTCTTCATGTACATATCTGGAGCATGCAGTAAGTTCCCTTTGTCAGCGATTGCAACAACGGCAAGAGCATTCCATAATCCTTTTGCAACGATGTTCGTTCCTTCAATTGGATCAACAGCAACATCCACTTCTGGGCCATATCCTGTTCCTAGTTTCTCACCAATATAGAGCATAGGAGCTTCATCCATTTCTCCTTCCCCGATGACGACAGTTCCCCTCATGGGTACTGTGTCAAACACTTTTCGCATTGCACTTGTTCCTGCTTCGTCCACTTCGTTTTTTAGCCCTTTTCCTAGCCATTTTGCAGCAGCTTGAGCCGCAGCCTCGGTTACACGAACAAGTTCTAACGTTAAACTTCTTTCCATGTTTCTCCTTACTCCCCTACTATTTTTTACATTCCCCTAACAATCTATTATTCTATCATAATTTCCGATTTACGGATGAATCGTTTTATATATTGATGGATGAATCATCTCTATCCTTCAACCGCCAAATTGTAGCACCTAAAGCTTGCAGTTTTTTCTCTAAATTTTCATATCCCCGATCGATATGGTACACATCAGTAATTTGGGTAACACCTTTTGCCATTAAACCAGCAACAACCAATGCTGCACCAGCACGCAGATCGGTTGCTTTCACTTTTGCTCCTTGTAATTCGCTAATTCCTTCGATCACTGCTGACCTGCCCTCTACCTTCACATTTGCCCCCATTCTGCGGAGTTCATCGATGTGACGAAAACGAGAAGTATAGATATTATCTGTAACAATACTCGTGCCTTTCGCTTTGGTTAACAGGGCACTCATGGGTTGTTGCAAATCCGTTGGAAACCCAGGATAGGGAAGGGTTTTAATATCAACAGCTTTATATACAGATTGGCCAACCACGCGAATGGAATCGTCATACTCTTCAACGATAACTCCCATTTCTCGCAGTTTCGCGCTCAGTGATTCTAAATGCTTGGGGATAACATTTAACAAAGTGATGTCACCTTCTGTCGCTGCAGCTATAATCATATATGTCCCTGCTTCAATTCGGTCTGGAATAATAGAATGTTTGCACCCGAATAGTTTGTCTACACCATGAATTCGAATGATATCTGTACCCACTCCTGTAATCCGAGCACCCATCGAATTGAGTATCGTTGCTACATCAACAATTTCCGGTTCTTTTGCCGCATTCTCGATGATCGTAACCCCTTTTGCTTTTGATGCTGCTAGCATGATATTTATCGTAGCTCCAACACTAACCACATCTAAAAAGATTCTCGTTCCCACTAGTTGATCTGCTTTTAGATGCATTTTCCCTGAATCATTGGTTACCTTTGCTCCAAGGCTCTCAAACCCCTTAATATGTTGATCGATGGGTCTTGGGCCAATATTACATCCTCCGGGCATTCCTACAACAGCCTCGCCAAACTTCCCTAATAATGCTCCCATCAGATAGTAAGAGGCACGAAGTTCTTTTACTTTGCCGTTTGGCATGGGCTTATTTACCATATTCATAGGATCGATCCGCATCGTATCGCCGTAATAATCGATTTTAGCTCCTAATTCTTGCAGGATCTCAACAAGAATATGAACATCGCGAATGTCTGGAAGATTTTCGATAATCATCGGTGAATCAGCTAATATGGCAGCAGGAATGAGGGCAACTGCTGAGTTTTTTGCTCCACTAATGGTGACACTTCCAGTTAGATGTTCTCCTCCTTTAATCATTAATGTTTCCAAACGATTCCCCCCTTAAAAAAGAAGCTCGTTTCTAAACAAACTTATTCCCGTGCCCCATTTTCCCATTCTATGAGTAAAGCACTTTCCAATGGAAAGTGCTTTAACGTAGATTACGCTTGCGATTTTTTCCAATCGGCTAGAAATTTCTCAATTCCGATATCTGTAAGAGGATGTTTCGTCATTTGTTCAAGCACCTTATAAGGGATTGTGGCAATATCCGAACCTGCTTTTGCGGATTCTAGGACATGCATTGGATGACGAATACTTGCTGCGATAATTTCAGTCGAAATACCATGGATATCAAAAATTTCGCGAATATCACGAATTAATGTCAACCCATCAAAACTGATATCATCAAGTCGTCCTATAAAAGGTGATACATAAGTTGCACCTGCTCTTGCAGCTAATAGTGCTTGGTTCGCAGAAAAAATGAGCGTGACATTGGTTTTAATCCCTTTTTTAGAAAAGGCATGAACGGCTTTTAAACCCTCTATTGTCATTGGAACTTTAATGACAATATTCTCATGAATGGCAGCATATTTTTCTCCTTCTGCCACCATTTCATCCGCTTGTAGACTGATCACTTCTGCACTAATGGGTCCATCAACAATACTAGTAATTTCTTTAATCACATCAACGAGGTCTCTTCCCTCTTTCGCGATAAGAGAAGGATTGGTAGTTACTCCAGAAAGGATTCCCCATTCACTAGCTTTTCGAATCTCATCGACATTTGCTGTATCAATAAATAACTTCATCACTTTCACCCTTTAGCTTAAGCTTTTTGATTGCTACCAAATAGACGAATTTTACTACGAATGACTTCTTTCATTGCCTCTTTACCAGGTCCTAGATATTTGCGGGGGTCATAGACTTTTGCATCCTTGGCAAAGATTTCGCGAATGGTATTGGTTAATGCTACTTGGTTTTCCGTATTGACATTGATTTTGCCAATTCCAGCGGCAATTGCTTTTTTAATCTCGTCATCAGGTATTCCAGACCCGCCATGAAGAACAAGGGGGATGTCAATTTCTTTGCTTACAGCCTCGATAATGTCATGACGAAGTTTTGGTATTCCTTTATACAACCCATGAGCACTGCCAACTGCAATCGCTAATGCATCAACACCTGTCAATTTATAGAATTCAATCGCTTGCTTAGGATCGGCTAAGCGAGCATTCGCTTCATCGACAGAGATATCGTCTTCCGTTCCACCAATCGTACCTAATTCTCCTTCAACAGAAACGCCCATTGCATGAGCGGCTTCAACGACTTTCTTGGTAATCTCTACATTTTTCTCAAATGGGTGGTGAGAACCGTCAATCATTACCGAAGAAAATCCAGCACGAATAAACTTCATCGCCACTTCAAAACTGCTTCCATGATCTAAATGAAGGGCTACAGGAACGGTTGCTTGTTCAGCAGCTACCTTTGCCATGGCGACGGCATATTCTAATCCCATATACTTAGCGGCTCCTTCACTCACTCCTAAAATAACCGGGGATTGTTCTTCTTCGGCAGCCTCAATAATCGCTTTCGTGAACTCGAGGTTGTTCATATTGAACTGCCCTACTGCGTATTTCCCTGCTTTTGCCGCTTTTAACATTTCGGTCATTGAAACTAAAGGCATGGATTGTTCTCCTTTCCAACTTATGTATAAGAATATTTAAAGGTAGTTTTTGTTTTTCCTATAAAAAGAATACCAAATCCAGTCATTAATTATATCATAGCGATCTATAAAAATACACCTAAAGTGTTGTAGTTTGATGGGCTGCTATTTGTTCTTTGACGATGGATCGAATTAGATCAATATCAAACGGTTTGGTAATATATGTAATCGCTCCAAGTTTTGTTGCTTCATTGATCATATCTAACTCACCATAAGCGGTCATCATAATCACTTTGATATCGCGATTGATCTTTTTTATCCGTTTAAGAATTTCTAAACCGTCCATTCCAGGGATTTTCATATCTAATAAAACGATATCAGGAGAGACTTGTTGGACGATTAACAGTGCTTCTTTCCCATTTGCTGCTTGGTAAGTTTGATATCCCTCTTTTCCAAAAACTTCATACAAAAGTACACGTATCCCAAATTGATCGTCAACGATTAATACTTTTTTCTTCACCTTTTTCCCCCCTCAGTTCTCCCTTGACCAAGAAAGACTATTTTTGTCAAAAAAAACACTAATATATATATTTCTATCTTGTTTTTAAATTTCCTTCTTTTTGTCAAAATTTTATCAAAATTTACGCCATTTATCAGAAAAATTTGCCGATTTTCATCTTATTCAAAAAAAGAGGCGAATAACGCCTCCTTTCCTACATCATTGGTTATTTAATTTGTTTTGTAAGGCCGCTTTTACAAATTCTCTAAATAATGGATGAGGACGATTCGGTCTGGAAATGAATTCGGGATGAAATTGGGTGGCTACAAACCAAGGATGGGATGGAATTTCGATAATCTCAACCAATCGCTCATCAGGTGAGGTTCCAGAGATTTTTAAACCTGCCTCTTGTAATTGATCCCTAAATTCGTTATTAAATTCATAACGATGACGGTGGCGTTCATACACCAGTTCCTCCTGATAAGCTTCCATCGCTTTTGAATCTTTTTCTAGTTTGCATGGATATAACCCTAATCTCATCGTTCCACCTAAATCTTCGATATCTTTTTGTTCTGGAAGTATATCGATAACAGGATAAGGAGTACGAAGATTAAATTCGGTACTATTCGCTTCTTTTAAACCTACCACATTTCTCGCAAACTCAATGACTGCTGTTTGCATACCTAAACAAATTCCTAAAAACGGAATGTTATTTTCCCTTGCATATTGGATGGTCGCAATTTTTCCTTCAATTCCCCGGTCGCCAAACCCCCCTGGAACCAAAATTCCATCCGCATCTTTTAATAATTGATGAGCATTTTCTTGGTTTACTAATTCTGCATCAATCCAGTCAATATCGATTTCCGTATCATTGCTAAAACCTGCATGATATAATGCTTCGGCAACACTTAGATACGCATCATGCAAAGAAACATATTTCCCAACAAGAGCGATTTTCGTGGTGTGTTTAAGGTTTTTGATTTTATTCACAAGTTCTTTCCATTCTGTCATATCTGCTGGTGACGTATCTAAGGATAGGTGTTTGACAACATATTCATCTAACCCCTGTTGTTGTAGCATTAAAGGTACATCATATAATGTATCCGCATCTAACGCTTCGATCACTGCTTCCTTTTCAATGTCACAAAATAAAGCAATTTTCTTCTTAATATCTTCTGATAAAGGGCGTTCCGTACGGCAAACAATGACATTTGGTTGAATACCGATACTGCGAAGCTCTTTTACACTGTGTTGGGTAGGTTTTGTCTTTAATTCACCTGATGCAGCGATATATGGAATCAATGTTACATGAATATACATTATATTTTCACGGCCAACATCATTTTTTAATTGGCGAATAGCTTCTAAGAAAGGTAGACTTTCGATATCACCTACAGTTCCACCTATTTCGGTGATCACCACATCGGCATGGGTTTCTTTTGCAGCACGAAAGATACGATCTTTAATTTCATTGGTAATATGAGGAATCACTTGAACCGTTCCGCCTAAATAATCCCCACGACGTTCTTTGGTGATGACGGAAGAATAAATTTTCCCTGCCGTTACATTATTGTTCTTACTTAGATTGATATCAATAAAACGTTCATAATGGCCTAAATCTAAATCCGTCTCAGCTCCATCATCTGTCACAAATACTTCCCCATGTTGGTAAGGGCTCATTGTACCAGGGTCGACATTGATATATGGATCGAATTTTTGGATCGTTACTTTTAAACCGCGATTCTTTAATAATCTTCCAAGGGAAGCAGCCGTAATTCCTTTTCCCAGACCAGATACTACACCGCCAGTTACAAAGATATACTTTGTCATGTCAAATCCTCCTCTGTCTTCTCTTATTTTGTCAAAAGTAAACAAAAAAAAACAAAAGTACCTTCCCTTTCGGGGGCACTTTTGCCTCATTTCAATTATTTAAATCTAAACAAAACGTTCAAAAATCTAAAGCCCATAGTGTATGTTACTCTCTCAATGAGAAAAAGTCAAGATTGAGATTTAATCTAAATCTAAATCTTCATCTTCATCCGCTTCAAATTCGTTCACATCATCATCTATAAAATCATCGTCAATGTCTGTATCATCATACTCATCTTCTAATTCATCATCGATGAATTCATCTTCATCTGTCAATTCTTCATCATCAACTTCTTCATCATATTCATAGTCAGTATCTTCATCTTCATCATCGTCGTCATTGAACCGCAAATGGACGGATTCGAGTTGATCGACAGGATACCACTGTTTTAAACCCCATTCGTTTTGTCCTAAACTAACAAAACGGCCGTCAATATTGATTTCCGTATATAATTGGACAATAAAATCGAATCGATCCTCTTCTGGCAAACCTTTTAGTTTAAATACTTCATCAGCCAATTCCTGATAAGTTAAGGTGTGTTTTGTTTGTTTCAAAATTTCATAAGCCAAATCGACCATTGGTTTTTCTTGAATGTTTCTTTTATCAAAAGTAAACGCGGTTTCAGCCATTGGCAGTGGCACATCCTTTCCATGTTCTTTGCCTAATTAAAAAACTCATAGTAAACAATATTGTAACCATTTTCGATAGGATGTCAAACCCTTATCGATTCTTTTTTTCTCCTATTAACTGTTCAAAGGTTTGTTTGGCCACATCAAACAAATTTACTTCTTGATGATAGATTTTTTCCATGACAATCTGATAAAAGTCGCTTTTTTTCCACTTCTCGATCCGATGTTGAAAAAAGTGATGCAAAATTTCTTCCAATTCCTTTTCTAAATCTTGTTTTCGCTGCCTATCAAGTATTCCCTTTTCTTTGATAAAGGAGAAATGGTTTTGCAGTGCCATCCATAATTCTATTATACCCTGATGTTCTGTGCTTATCGTCTTAAGAATCGGCGGTTTCCACAATGCTTGTTGTTTTGTCATCTCAATTAATAATTCAATTTCATGATACAACTTTTGGGAACCAGGGAGATCACTCTTATTGATCACAAAGATATCGGCGATTTCCATAAGTCCAGCTTTAAAGGCTTGAATACTATCCCCTGCTCCTGGATTTAGCACCACAACTGTACTATCAGCCACATTCATAATTTCTAATTCAGATTGGCCAACTCCCACCGTTTCAATCACAATGACATCGTTGCCCATCGCATCTAAAATCCTTACTGCTTCTTTCGTTGCTTTGGCAAGTCCACCAAGAGTTCCCCTGCTTCCCATACTGCGAATAAATACTCCAGGATCTGTTGCATGGTTTTGCATCCGTACTCGGTCACCTAAAAGGGCACCTCCAGAAAAAGGACTGGAGGGATCGATGGCAATCACGCCGATTTTTAAGCCTTGCCCTCTTATCTCTTGGATAAGTCGGTCAACAAGGGTACTTTTTCCTGCCCCTGGAGCTCCTGTAATTCCGATGATATGTGCTTTTCTTTGAAAACGGTATAAATGTTGAAGGAGTTCATATTTTTCTTGGCTATCATTTTCGATGATGGAAATTGCTTTGGCTGCACTTCTTTTGTCACCTTGGACAATCTTCTGAATAAGTTGTTCCACATCCCACACCTACAATCTTTGACTTTTTTATCATTATACAAAATATTCTGATATTATGATAGTCGGGTTTGTATCACTGGCTTGAATGTAAAAAACACGACTTCCAGTTTGAAGACTAGAAGTCGTGTTTTTCTCCAACGATCAAAAAAACATGCGATAAAGCTGATACCCTAAAAAGATTCCTATAATCCCCATAATGCCTGCAATCGCCGGTGGGGCTGGAATGGGGAGTTTAAAAAATGCAAAGATAAATCCTACAATGGATCCGGTTAATGTTGAAAGCAAAATTTCTTTCACCATATTGCCTCCTATGGATGATAATGAACGATCAATTGGTATCGACCTACCTTTTGTTTGCCAATGAAAAGGTCGTATTCTAACTCGATCTCCCCATGTTCATAGCTTTGAGATTGAATCTTTACTTTAAAGGGGTAGACTAACATCTCAAAGGCTCCATAGGGAGTTTGGTAAAAACTTTGATGAGGTTTCCCTTCTTGGAAAAATTGATTGGCTTTCGTTTCTCCTTGACGAAGAAGGGTTAGTTTGGCGGGGGATTCATTCCATTTCCATTTGAGAATCGTATTGGTTTTTCCTAATTGTTCTTGATCATCTTCGTATTTCAAGTAAAGATTTTGATCGTTTTTTAAATATAGCATCCCCTTATAATCATGTCGCCATTCTTCCACTTCTCCCGTTTCGTAAGCAATTTTTGTCTTAATATGAATCTGAATTTCTTTCATTTATTTCTTTTTCGTCCACCCTAAAAGGATTTCTCTTACCATTTTGGAAGCGAGAATGGCGGTTTGGTCAGCAGGATCATAAACAGGTGCAACTTCAACGATATCTGCTCCTACCACATTAATCCCAGAATTAGCGATTTCAACAATTGTAGCAAGCATTTCTTTGGAGGTAATCCCTCCCGATTCTAACGTTCCTGTCCCAGGGGCAAAAGCGGGATCTAATACATCAATATCGATCGTAATATAAACTGGGCGATTTTTGATTGTGGGCAATACCTTTTTTAAAGGTTCTAATACCTCAAAAGGATAGAAATGAAGATTTTCTTTGGCAAAGGCAAATTCTTCTTTTAATCCAGAACGAATTCCAAATTGATAAATATTTTCCCCTCCCATCAAATCCACTGCCTTGCGAATCGGAGTGGCGTGGGAGTAGGGCTCCCCTTCATAATCGGTGCGAAGATCCGCATGGGCATCAAGATGGAAAAGAATAAGATCGGGATACTTCTTATAGACTTCACGAATAATAGGCCAAGTTACAAGATGTTCACCGCCTAAACCAAGGGGAAATTTCCCATCGTTCAAAAGCTTACGAACATAATCCCCAATCATTTCAATACTTCTTTCCGCATTGCCAAAAGGAAGGGGAATATCCCCTGCATCAAAATATTTTATTTCTTTTAATTCCCGATCTAAATAGGGACTATATTCTTCTAAACCGATAGAGACTTCGCGGATTTTCTTCGGACCAAAACGGGAACCTGGGCGATAGCTCACGGTAAAATCCATTGGCATCCCATAAATAACGACCTCGGCATCTTCATACCTTGGATGGGAAGCGATAAAGACATTTCCCGAATAGGCTTCATCAAATCTCATTGACGTTTACTCCTTCACTAAATCCTCTACGAACTTGGGTAATTGGAAGACCGACTTATGAATTCTTGGTGAATAGTATTTGGTGTCTAAATCTTTTAATTGGGAATCATCGACGGTAAGTGGATCATACTTTTTCGATCCTAGGGTGAAACTCCAAAGTCCACTTGGATAAGTTGGAATACTTACCGTATACAAACGTGTGATTGGAAAGATGGAACGGATATCTTTTACCACCCGCTGAATCAAATCAGCGTTAAACCAAGGAGATTCCGTTTGAGCGACAAGGATTCCGTCTTCTTTTAATGAATCATAGATTCCTTGGTAAAAACCCTTTTCAAATAGGCCAACTGCAGGACCAACAGGCTCGGTGGAATCAACCATAATAACATCAAATTCGTTTTTATGTTCATGAATATAGCGAATTCCATCGACAACTTGTATATCTACTCTTGGATCATCCAATGCGCCTGCGATTTCAGGTAAATATTGTTTGGATGTCTCGATCACACGACCATCGATTTCGGCGAGAACGGCTTTTTCTACACTTTTGTGTTTGAGAATTTCGCGGATCGCACCTCCATCTCCCCCACCAACGACTAAGACTTTTTTTGGATTGGGGTGGGTATTTAAAGCAACATGGCTAATCATTTCATGATAGACAAATTCGTCTTTGATGGTTGTCATCACCATTCCATCAAGGACTAACATGCGGCCAAACTGGATGGTTTCGATAATATCAAGTTTCTGATATTCGGTTTGTTCTGTATGCAAGGTTTTAGTAATTTTTGTTGTAATCCCATGGTTTGGGGTTTGTTTTTCTGTATACCATAATTCCATTTGGCGTCCCTCTTTCTTCTATATTTTGCTAACATTAGCTTTCTTAAAAGCATGGAAAACTATGCGTCTTACACATAAAACAACAAAAGTATTATATAAAATCGCTGCAAAAAAGCAAAGAAAAAATATACGAACCCTTCAGCAATAAGTATAAGCTCCTTAAAATCTACCGATAATGGGTTAATAAATAGGTTTGTGATCGTAGAAAGAGGGAATTTGATGGGTCGATATGATGAATTGGAAGACTTTGCACTCTATCGTTTTCTCAGGGCTGTAAAACGAATGATAAAGTTGTTGTTCTTATTATTGATTGTTATCGGTATTCTGATTGGTATGTTTATAGTCTATCTAAAAGTAACACCACTACCTAATCCAGATATTGAGCAAACGACACTGATTTATTCGCTGGATGGAAAAGTGATTGACACGATTGATTCTGGAGAAAAAAGGATCTATGTACCTTTGTCGCAAATTCCTAAAGATCTCATTCACGCTACCCTTGCGATTGAAGATCGCAAATTTTATCACCATTTTGGTTTGGATCCGATCCGAATCGGAGGGGCCATCATTGCGGATCTTAAAAGTGGAGCAAAAGTTCAAGGTGCAAGTACGATTACGCAACAACTTGCCAAAAATCTCTACTTAACCCATGAAAAAACATGGCAGCGGAAAATGAAAGAAGCTCTTTTAACGGCAAAATTAGAGTTGAAATATAGCAAAGATCAAATCTTGGAAATGTACCTGAATCAGATTTATTATGGGCAATCGGCTTATGGGGTTCAAATGGCGGCATCCATTTATTTTAACAAAAATGTTTCTGAGTTAAATCTGGCAGAAAGTGCAATGTTAGCGGGCATTCCTAAAGGGCCAAGTTATTATTCTCCCTTTAAAAGTTTAGAAAAAGCAAAAAGCAGACAGAAACTGGTCCTGCAAGCGATGGTAGAGGAAGGATATATTACACAAGAGCAAGCAGATGAAGCCTATCATCAGCAACTTACATTTGCGAACCCGAATGAACGTTCTTTTGCTTCAAAAGCTCCATATTTTACCCAATATATTGAAAATGAGCTGATCCATCATTATGGGATCAGCGAACAAGAGTTACATTCTAGCGGTCTTAAGATTTATACCACTCTTGATTTATCCATGCAAGAAACAGCTGAAAAACTTCTAAAAGAAAAATTGCCAAAAGACCGTCCATTGCAAGTAGCCCTTGTTAGCATTGAACCTTCCACTGGATTTATTAAAACAATGATAGGAGGGCGAGACTTTCGCGAGAGTCAATTTAATCGGGTCTTCGCTAAGAGACAGCCTGGATCTGCTTTCAAACCGATTTTATATTTGGCAGCGCTTGAAAACGGCGTAACACCAGTAACTCAGCAAAAAAGTGAAGCCACTGTATTTTACCAAGAAAACGGTAAAGAATATCCCGTAAAAAACTTTAATGATCAATATCCTAATCGCAATATTGATCTACGTTTTGCCATTACCCATTCAGACAATATTTATGCCGTCAAAACCCATCTGAACATTGGCATGGACAAAGTGGTCGAAATGGGAAAACGATTAGGAATTGAGTCAAAACTAGACCCGATTCCATCCTTAGCATTGGGTTCTAATCTTGTCACACCGATGGAAATGACAAAAGCTTATGCAACCATCGCTAATCAAGGCAGAAAAATTGAACCGACTGCAATCCTTAAAATCGAAGACCATGAAGGAAACATTCTATATGAGAAAAAAGAAATTGAAGAGACCCAAGTTATTACACCAGCAGAAGCATTTGTGATGACCTATCTATTGGAAGGGGTATTTGAACCAGGGGGAACAGCTGCTAGCGTTGCCCCTATCTTGAAGCGGCCTGTTGCTGGAAAAACAGGAACAACCAATGACTATCGAGATCTTTGGTTAATTGGGTATACTCCTCAACTCGTGACTACTCTTTGGACAGGCTATGATAATGATGAGGAATTGAAAAAATATCAATCACACCGCAGCCAAGAATCCCAGCTAACAAAAGAGATTTGGGCCGAATATATGGAAAAAGTTCATCAATCTTCTGCACCACAGCTTTTTTCTGTACCTGAAGGAGTCGTTAGCCTGTATATTGATCCGCAAACAGGAAAAATAGCCAATGATCAATGTCCTAATCCTCGGTTGGAAGTTTTCATTGAAGGCACAGAACCTAAAGAAAGTTGCGATCTTCATAAGGGAGGTCAATTGTTAGATCCTAATAAAGTGAAGAAAACAGAGAAAAGATCCTTTTGGAGTAGAATGAAAAATTGGTGGAACGATTAAAAATATTTTTTATAATAGAGGTGAGAAAAAAACAAAGGAGTGATCGTCATGCCATTTGTAACCATTGAAATGATTGAAGGGCGCACACCTGAACAAAAACGAGAATTAGTAGAAAAGATTACGAAAGTAGTAGCAGAAACGGTAAATGTACCAGAAGAAAGGGTTTATGTCTTTATTGAGGATTTGAAAAAGGATCATTTCGCCCGTGGCGGCAAGCTCGTTATTGATCAGGAGTAATAGGAGTACATATAAAAAAGCTAGTATTCTTTGATTAAAGTATAAGGAGAGAAATACACTCCTAAAAGTCGCACTTATGGAAGAATACAAGCTAATCTCTCACGAACTGAATGCAAAAAATATGAGAGGGGCTATTACCCCTCTTTTTTCATACTTATTTTAATCTTGCTGCTTCTGCCAATAAATCAGCAATATGCATTACCCTTACCTTTCCTTCAAGCCCTGCACGCTGAACTCCAATTCGCATTTGCATTAAACAACCAGGATTAGCCACGACAACAATCTCTGCTTGGGTATTGATGACATTTACCATTTTCGCATCAAGAATTTGCATCGATTCATCATGATGAACGAGATTATAAGTGCCAGCCGATCCGCAACAAGTTCCCGCTCCCACCATTTCCACATACTCGATTCCTGGAATGGATTGAATCAATTTCCTCGGTTGCAACGTAACCTTTTGAACATTGGTTAAATGACAAGAATCCTGATAGGTCACTCGAACATTCATTGGATAGAGTTTTGGTAATTCATCTATTTCCGCAAGAATTTCATTAATATCTTTTACTTTTTTGACAAACGCTTTTGCCCGTTCTGCCCAAACTGGATCATCAGCAAGGAGCTTATCATATTCTTTTAGCATCGCTCCGCATCCCCCTTGGTTGTTCACCAAGTAGGAAGCTCCGGAACGTTCAAGCATTTCAATGTTTTTCTTCGCTAGATCTTTAGCTAGATCTACTTCTCCTGCGTGAGCATGAACAGCCCCACAGCAAGTTTGATTATCAGGAGTAACGATGGGAAACCCTGCCGCTTCTAATAACTTCATGGTTGAGACATTGGTTTCATAGAAAACCGTATCTTGAATACACCCAGAGAAAAAGGCAACGGTAGGCTTATTTGTCTTTTCTTTTGGTTCTACTCTTTTTGGGAGTTTTGCACGAAATGGTGCAACCTCTGGTAATGCGGCCTCAAATGTCCCCATATTCCATGGCAATAATTTTAAAATCCCACTTTTTCTTGCAATCTTTTGTAATCCCGATTTTTGATAGACTCTAATTCCGCCACGTATCCATCTCATCCGTTTTGGATAGGGGAGCAATTGTTTTAAGAATAACCATCGTACGGCTTTGACAGGTGGTGAGAATTTAGTCTTTTTAGTAATAACTTCTTTTGCATGCTCAAGCATCGTGCCATATTGAACCCCTGATGGACAAGCGACTTCACAAGCTCGACATCCCAAACATAAATCTAAAGATTCTGTAATATCTTTCGTTACCAATCCCCCATCTTGGACCGCCTTCATTAAAGCAATTCGTCCACGAGGTGTTGCCGTTTCTTTTGGAATAATCTTATAAGTTGGACAAACCGATAAACAAAAACCACATTGCATACAATTTAATAAATCGTCTTCCGAGATGCCAAGTGCTAAAGATACTTGCTGGCTCATGATTGAATAACCACTCTCTTTCTAGGCTGATCTGTAAACAGTTTGCCTGGATTGAGGATCCCTTTTGGATCAAAAGCCTTTTTAATCCCTTTCATGACTTCAATTCCTGATTGTCCTACTTTCCACTCGAGATAACCCGCTTTAGCGATTCCTACTCCATGTTCGCCAGTAATCGTTCCTCCTAATTCAATCGTTTTTTCGTAGATTTCATCAAAAGCTTTTTCCACCCGTTTTATTTCATCCGTGTTGCGAACATCTGTTAAACAGGTAGGATGTAGATTCCCATCACCTGCATGGCCAAAAGTACAAATCATTAAGTTATATTTTTTAGCCACATTTTTAATCGTTTCCACCATTGGCGCCAATTGAGACCTAGGAACAGTGGCATCCTCTAAAATCGTCGTTGGTTTTAAACGGGCTAAAGCTGAAAGAGCCATTCTTCTTGCTGTCATCAGTTGTTCCGCTTCTTTTGCAGTGTTTGCTACTTGTACCGATACTGCTTGTTCCTGACGACAAATTTCAGCCATCTTCTCTATATCCCGATCCACTTGGTCTTTACTTCCGTCTTGTTCCATTAATAAGATGGCTTCTACATCACGGGGAAGCCCGATTTTTACATAATCTTCAACGACATTAATCGTCGCATTATCCATGAATTCTAAAGTAACAGGGATAATTTTATTCGCAATAATTTTTGATACTGCCCGAGCCGCATCGGTCAAATCTTTAAAGATCGCTAACATTGTTCGTTTTGTTTCTGGTAATGGCAATAATTTCAGTGTTGCTTTTGTGATCACAGCTAAGGTACCTTCAGATCCGATTAATAACTTTGTTAAATCATACCCTGCTACGTCTTTTGCCAATTTGCCCCCAGTGTGAAGAATATCTCCATTTGGAAGTACTGCTTCAAGGGCAATCACATAATCCTTGGTCACCCCGTATTTCAGACCACGAAGACCCCCAGCATTTTCTGCAATATTACCGCCAATGGTGGAGATCCGTAGCGAACCAGGATCAGGTGGGTAAAATAATCCCTTTGCTTCAACGGCTTGATGTAATTCTTGGGTAATGACGCCAGGCTGTACCGTAGCGGTTAAATTTTCCTCATCGATTTCTAAGATCTGATTCATCCGATTCAATGCGAGGACGAGCCCGCCTTTTAATGGTACCGTGCCCCCACTTAGATTCGTTGCGGAGCCTCTAGGAACCACAGGAATATTGTTCTCATAAGCAATTTTCATAACTTTTGCGACTTCTTCCGTTGTTTTTGGCAATACAACGATATCGGGAAGTTCTTGATACATGGGTGTTGAATCATAGGAATACGCTACTAATTCCTCTGGCTGATCTAATACCCAATTTTCTCCCACGATTTCAACTAATCGTTGTTTTACTTGCGGGTCAATCATCTTATCCTCCCCCTAGGCGAAAAATAATTGGTTTTAAATAACTATTTCAGATTATCTGATGACCTTATGATAACATATATAAAAGCGTTATAAATTTATTTTTTTAAAATTTTTTTAACAATTCATTTTTTTGATACTGTTTTTTGTAAAGATTGTGATAAACTGTATTTAGTATTGTAACGGATGATGATTTAGTTGAGGTGTATGCGATGAAGTTGAAACAAATTAAGCCCCAAAAAATTTACGAAAGGGTAGCTGAACAATTGAAAGAAATGATCCTAGATGGGACGTTAAAGCCAGGGGAAAGATTATTATCTGTGAGGGAACTAGCAGAAGAACTACAAGTTGGACGAAGCGCAGTAAGAGAAGCCCTAAGTGCCCTAAGTGCAATGGGATTAATTGAAATTCGTCAAGGAGAAGGAACCTTTGTTAAAAAGTTTTCTGAAGCCGACCTTTTATCTTTAGATGTTTCCGATCAATTAATCGATATGGATCAGATTAAATCTTTGATGGAAGTAAGAAAAATCATCGAGGTTGGTGCGGTTGAATTAGCAGCACAAAGAAGAACCAATGAGGATCTTTTTCATCTGGAAAAAGCCCTGAATAAAATGAAAGAAGATTTAAAGACACTCGATGAAAACGAAGAAGCAGATTGGATGTTCCACTATGCCGTTGCAAGAGCAACAAAGAACAATATGCTTGTCTATATCATTGAGTCTATTTCCGACTCGATCAAAAAAAATCTTAAAACAAACCGCAAAATTTTATTCTCTTTACCTGGAACTCCTGAACAACTTTTAAAAGAGCATATGAATATTTACCTTGCGATTGAAAAAAAGGATCCTCAAGAAGCTAGATCATTAATGTTTGAACATCTACAGCGCGTTGAAGATAAAATCGTAGAATTAGCAAATCATTCTGCAAAGAAAAAAGGATGATTTTATCTTGTTTCCTCCCTTTTTTTGTTTTATACTATAAACATCTGATGACCTTATCATCGCATTACCGATCCGTATATGTACTTGCAAATCTGTCAAGTGGTTTATTACATCCCTCTCTTTTTATATTTTAAAGCCCATAGATTGATATCTCTATGGGCTTCTTTTTTAACTTTTATACAGAGGTTTCCATTTGTTTCCCTCTTCTTTTTTGCGTCCAGTCTTTCACAATGGGATAAAAAACAGATAAAACTGTTAAAATAATGAGAACAACGGATACGGTTGACTGAATAAAGATATGGAAATTCCCATTTGAAATCGTTAATGCCTGTCTAAAAGATTGTTCCATACTATTCCCTACGATAACTGCTAGAATCAGTGGGGCTGTCGGAATTTCGGCTTTATCCATAAAGTACCCAACTAACCCAAAAATGACAAGTAAATAAAAATCTACAATACTATTACTTATCGCATACGTACCGACAAAAGCTAAACCTAATACGATTGGGTATAAAATTTTTGGTGGTATCGCTAGAAGTCTTACTAATAATCCAGCTAATGGGATATTCACTATTGCTAAGATCACATTCCCGATAAACATACTGGCGATTAAACCCCATGTTATATCTGGGTGTTGTTGAAATAACATTGGACCTGGTTGGAGGCCTAACATGAGAAGTGCTCCCATCATTACAGCTGTCGTCCCTGACCCTGGGATGCCAAGAGTTAACATGGGAATTAATGCCCCGACTGATGCTGCATTATTCGCTGCCTCAGGAGCGGCTAATCCTTCGATTGCACCTTTCCCAAACTCTTTCGGGTTTTTTGACAATTGTTTTTCATTATTATAAGCCATTAAAGCAGCCATCGTACCGCCTGCACCAGGTAATGCTCCAATAAAAAATCCAAGCGGTGTACTTCTTAAAATTGGCCATTTACTGCGTTTCCAATCTTCTTTGGTGATCCAAATCCGTTGAAATTTGGTTTGCATTTTTTTCTTGCCTTCTTTAATACTTTGAAAGCTTTTATATACCTCTCCTAAAGCATACATCGCAATGATGACAACGAGGAAATCGATTCCTGTTTGTAATTCCATGATACCAAAAGTAAAACGTTCAACCCCTGATTGTGCGTCAATGCCAACTGTGGAGATCATCAATCCAAAGATCATGGAGATAAATCCCTTTAACAAATTCTCTTTGGCTAAAGAGGCGGTTGCCGACAAAGCGAAAACCATCAATAAAAAATATTCAGCAGGGCCAAATTTTAATGCAAAATGAGCAACTGGATCAGCTACAAAAACCATAATGATGGTGGAGATGATTCCTCCAATAAATGAAGCAATTGCTGATATGGCTAATGCTGCTTCCGCCCTTCCATTCATCGCCATTGGGTATCCATCAAATGTCGATGCAATCGCTGCTCCATCTCCAGGGGTATTGATTAAAATTGCACTTCGTGAACCACCATACATTGCGCCATAATACACACCAGCCATAGTGATTAACGCTGCGGTTGGGCCCATTGTAAATGTTAGAGGGAGGAGAACAGCTACCCCAGTTGCTGGTCCAAGGCCTGGTAACATGCCAATGATTGTCCCTAGAATTCCCCCTAGAGTCACCCAAAATAGATTTTCTGGCGTTATTGCTACTAACATCCCATCGAATAAATGTTTTAAGACTTCCATTTTGCATCACCTCCATTGCATCAAAATTCAATAAATGGGATTTTGGGTAAAATGATCCCAAGAAACTTAGAGAAGATAATATAAATTCCAAGCGAAAATGTAATTGAAACGATGATATTCACCTTCCATTGTTTCTTTCCATTGACTACAAATAGAATTGCTCCCATAAAGAAGATCGTTGATAAAACATAACCAAATAAATCAAAAATGAAAGCATAAATAATACTTACCACGCTTGTGAAGGTAATCAACTTTGCCGTATAGCTAATCCCTTTTTCCTTCGTTATAGATTCCTTTCCCTTCCATCCTTCTTTTAGTACTGTTCGGATGAAAAGGATCATTCCAAAAACAAACATAAATACTCCTAAACCTAGAGGGAAATAAATAGGGGCCATATTACTTCCAACTGTCGCTCTTGGTAATTGGTAAGCTTGAACACTATAGACAATACCGATCACCATTGCAACGATGGAAGTGATGATTGATTTATTCACCTAAGTCACCACCTTTTATAAAAAGGAGCCAATTTAAAAAATGGCTCCTTATTATTGTTGTTACTTTAACATGCCAATTTCCTGCAGTATCTCTTTATATTTTTCATTTTGCTCCTCTAAAAACTTCTTAAATTCTTCACTTTTTGCAAAAGCTAAATCCCAACCATTATTCTCTGCTGCTTTTTTCCACTCTGGCGTTTCAACCATTTTGGCAAGGGTATCTTCCCAATATTTCAACGCATAATCTGGCATTCCCGGAGGTCCAAATAGTCCTCTCCAGTTTTCAAATGTCGCATCAATACCTTGTTCTTTTGCAGTTGGAATTGTAGCAAGAACTCCCGTCCCTACTCTTTTTGGAGCTGTTGTTGCAAGAACTTTCAATTGTCCACTTTCTGCTAACGCTCTAACCTCGCCTAAACCTGAAGTGAGGAGATCAAGATGGCCACCCATCACTTGTGCCGCACCTGAATTATCTTGGAAGCTCACATAGTCAATATCTCTTAAGTTTTTCACCCCAGCTGCTTTAGCCATAAGAAGAAACTGGATATGATCCATACTTCCGGCAGAAGAATTGCCGCCAATCTTCACACTTTTTGGATCTTTTTTAAGTGCCTCCATTACATCTTTTAAGGAGTTATAAGGTGAATTTTTGGAAACAGCAAATGCACCATAGTCGGTAATTAATTTTGCTATCGGCGTTGTGTCTTTGTAACTATAATTCGTTGCCCCTGTTAAATTAATTAAAAGCAAAGGCGGAGAATATACCGCTATAATTGAATCGCTACCTTTCTTTTCTTGTAAATAAGCTAAAGCGACCCCACCTCCACCACCAGGTTTATTCGTTACGGGCATTGGAACAGATACTAATTTCGTATCTTCTAGTGTTTTTGCTACCGTCCGAATGGTTAAATCCCATCCTCCTCCAGCCCCAGCTGGTGCGATAAATTCCATCGCTTTTTTCGGATACTTGATATCACTTGCATTGCCTGAAGTTTGTTTAGAACTACTACACCCTGCAACGACTAAAACAATACTCAACAAAAAAATGGTTAAAATAAAAGAAAACCGTTTCAACATGAACCACCATCCTTTTTTCTAATTTTCTGTGTTTTAAGAATAGCATGGTAATTCATTATTGAAAACGATTTCTATCATTCTATTTATTTAATGATTAAAATCCATTTTGTTCATTTTGTTCACTGAATAACACTATTGATCTAAAGGACAATAAACCCGCTCTGGCCGCCCTACTGTTCCATAGCGTAGTTCTGCTTTTATCTCTTCTTTCTTCAATAAATACTCTAAATACCTTCTGGCAGTAGTACGGCTAATCCCTAACTGTTTAGCAACTTCTTCAGCAGTAAATCCTGTTTGTAATTGTGCGATAAACCTCTGTATCCTTTCTAATGTAATCGGGTCGATCCCTTTTGGGGATTTTTCTCGATCGTTTGCAAAAGATTTATCCATAATGGAATCAATTTCATGTTGATCCAATTCTTTTTCTTTTTTCAGCTTTTCTCTATATTGATGATACTTCTTTAAAGAATACTGTAATCTTTCCATACGAATCGGTTTTATCAGATAGTCAAAGACACCATAGCGTAGAAAATATTCTAAAGTAGTAACCTCTTTTGCTGCTGTTATCGTGATAATATCTATTTTGGGGTAGTTTTCTTTAATCAAGCGAAATATCTTTTCACCGGAAATATCAGGAATATATACGTCCAAAAGCACTAAGTCGGGCTGATATTTGTCAATCATCTCCATACCGGTTTTTCCGTTCAATGCTATACCAACAACCTGAAATCCTTTCACTTGTTCGACAAACCCTCGATTAATTTCCGCAATCCGATAATCATCTTCAATGATCACGATTCGGTACATAAATTCTCCCTCTTTCTACTTTAATGGAATGATAACTTCAAATATTACCCCTGTATGTTCCGGTTGGTAGAAAGATATTTTTCCATTATATTTGTTAACCAATGAACGAGCTAAAGCTAAACCCATTCCTCTTTTATCCCCTTTTGTTGAAAAACCATCTTCAAAGATATGCTTGCTTATATCTTCAGCAATTCCTTTTCCCCAATCTTCAATCATAAAATCAATAGATGTTTCTGTTTGTTTTAATCGTATCTTTATTTTTCTATAAGGTTCTGATTGGTCACGAACAGCATCTAATGAATTTTCAATTAAATTTCCATAGATCGTAATTAAATCATCAACACTAAGTGCTGGACTTGATAAATAACGTGTATCTGGGTCGATTAATAGTCTCACTTTTAGTTCCTCTGCACGAGTTAATTTTCCAATGAAAAAAGCAGCCATTTTAGGATCAGCAATATGTTCTTTTAAAAATTCAAACATATTATCCTCTTGAACCGTCTTTTCAGTAATAAATTCAATCGCCTCCTGTAGTTTCCCTAATTGGAGCAAACCAGAAATGGTATATAATTTGTTCACAAACTCATGATTCTGAGCTCGAAGTGTATCGAGATAGATTTTATGATCAGATAATTCCTGAAGTAACTGGTCTATTTCCGTTTTACGGCGAAAACTTGCTACTGCACCTATAACCTCATTTTTTACAATCATTGGTACTTGGTTGGTAACGACCCATTCATTTCCTATCAACATCTCTTGGTCATATTGGGCCTTTCCTGTTTCTAATACATTCATAAACTTGGTATTTGGAATCACTTCCTTTATTGGTTTCCCAATATGATTTTCCTGATCCATAAAGTCTTTTAGCAATTCTTTTGCCGCTTGGTTAATCATTGTGATTCTGCCTTTTTGGTCAACAGCAATAATTCCTTCTTTAATACTTTCCAGCATGGTTTGTCTTTGTAAAAAAAGTTGTGAAATCTCATCAGGTTCTAAGCCGAAAATATCTTTCTTAATATTCCGAGATAAAAATAGTGATCCTAATGTTCCTATAAATAAGACAAGAATCACGATTCCGATAATCTTAATAATTTGTGAGTACTCTTTTTCTTTAATATCTTCAATCAGGAATCCAACGGAAACAACGCCAATTACTTGATGTTTTTCATTAAAGATGGGCGCCTTCCCTCTAAGAGATGGACCTAATGTTCCGACAGCTTTTGATATAATGGCTTGTCCCTCTTTTAAAACGGGTTCATTATCCCCGCCTACCATTTGTTTGCCTAGGCGGTCAGGATATGGGTGGGAGTAACGAACTCCATCTTGATTCCCAATGACAACAAATTCTGCACCAACCTCTTTGCGAATTTGTTCAGCAAGGGGTTGAATGATTTGACTTGGATTCTGACTTTTAAATGCTTCGTGAATCTCAGGCATTAAAGCAATTGTTTTAGCAATATTTAATGCATTTTCCCCAATCTTCCTTTCTAGGATAGAGGTTAAAAGATAAGAAGAGTAGAATCCTAATATGAATATAATGATCAGACTAAAAATCGTAGATAAAATCATGATTTTTGTTTGTAATCGAAGACGTCTTTTTTTCATTAAACCACCCTTGTTAACTACTACTATAATCATACAAAATATTTTTTCTATTTTGTCATTTTTTCAGCTAATTTTAATGAAAACATACAAAAAAAAAGAGACCAGTACAGTCTCTATTCTTGATTGTTCAGATAATACTTTCCCTGCCATGTGTTTCTTCGTTCTAGTTCTTGGTCAATACCATTTAATACTTCCCATTTTTTCAATGTCCATAAGGGTTCTACTAGAAGCTCTCTTGGTCCATCACCGGTTAAACGATGGATGACCATCTCTGGTGGCAATATTTCTAACATGTCGACGACTAATTTCGTATAGGTTTCTCGGTCCATAAAATGAAGTTTTCCTTCTTGATATAATTTCATCATAGGTGTCTTTTTCAACAGGTGGAGCATATGGATCTTGATTCCTTGAATTGGAAGGTTAGCGACTGCCCTTGCCGTTTCCATCATCTCTTCCATCGTTTCCCCAGGTAAATTGACAATAATATGAACAACAACATCAATCTTTCGCTCTCTTAGTTTATGAACTCCATCCAAAAAAACTTGATAATCATGGCCGCGATTAATTAATATTTGGGTATGCTCATGGATCGTTTGCAACCCTAATTCGACCCATAATTTCGTTTTCTGATTCACTTCCGAAAGTACGTCTAATACCTCATCTGGCAAACAATCGGGTCTAGTTGCTATGGATAATCCAACGACACCTTCTTCTTCTAAGATCGCATCATACATTTCCCTTAATTGTTCTGCTGGTGCATAGGTGTTGGAGAAGGCTTGAAAATAACCAATATACTTTGCCTTTGGCCATTTCTTATGCAGCCTGTCCCTTATTTGGCGAAATTGTTGTTTCAGATCGAAGCGCCTGTTACCAGCAAAATCACCTGAACCTCTTGCACTACAAAAGATACATCCTCCAGTAGCTACAGTTCCATCCCGATTTGGACAAGTAAAACCGCCATCTAAAGAAACTTTGAACACTTTTTCGCCAAAAAGTTTTCGGTATTCATAGTTTAATGTGTGGTATCTTTTATTTCCCCATAATAAAGGTTGCTCTAGTTCCTGATTTATTCTCATGATGTGTTCCTTTCTATTACAGCAATCATTTAAACCCTATTTTAACATATTCATAGCTTAAAAAGGAGGCTGAGGTGTTGGAAGATTTATATAAATAGGTTTGTATATTCCAACGCGCTTTGTTGTCCGTGTATAAGGTTAGGAGCACGTTAAAACATACAAGCTAGTTGCAAACCTATTTACGAGGGTCTTATATATAAAAAAAGCCCTTCCATTTTACTGGAAAGGCAAGGGAAGAGATTCAGTTTATGAGGCAACACTTTGTCCTTTTCTCATTTGTTTTAATTTTGGTAAAAGGTAATAATCTACGCCCCAGCGGTATGCTGCAGGTCCCATTGCTAATAGGATAATCGCTACGGTATATAAAATTGGGTTTGTCGATGTTGTTCCAGCGAGCATAAAGTTTAGATTCATAAATGCACCAGCTAATAATGCGATCGTTGTAAAAGTACCTAAAATAAGGCCTAATCCTACTAAAAATTCACCCCAAGGAATAAGGAAATTGAACAAACCCACATTAGGAATTGCAAATCCTTCTAAGAAGGAAGCATACCAACCTTGAACTGCGGGATGATCGCCTGTTGCTTTTTTCAAAGCTCCCATTAAGAAACCTTTTGCATCAAAAGCTTCTGGTCCAGTTAATTTTTCCCAACCAGCTTCAATCCATTGAACTCCTAACCATATACGAACAATTGCCCAGAAGATTGCCGCTTTGTCTCCACGCAAAGCTTTTAACATCCCTATCACCCTTTTTTAGATTTTAATAGAGCGCTCTATTTGTCTTAAATATAAATCTAAAGTAAAATTATGAAAAGGCACTTCACAATTCCGTCATATCTCGTTCAAAATTCGGACAATTTTAAAGACACAAAATGTTCAAGAATTATTCTAAATTAGAGCAATTGGTGGATTAAATCCTCTAAATCCTTGGCAACTATTTTTGGTTGGTAGTCTAAGCCTTTTAGGTCTTCTTTACGGGAGATGCCGGTTAAAACCAAAGCCGTTTTTAATTTGGCGAATACCCCTGCTTTTATATCTGTGAGCAAATTGTCCCCAACTACCCAGATGTTTTCCCTTTTTAATGTTGGTACTTTTCTCATTAAACGCTCAATTGCATATTCCATAATAATCGGAGATGGTTTGCCAATCACAACGGCTTCTTTTTTTGCTGCTGTCTGAATGGCTGCTGCAATCGATCCTGCCCCAGGGATCGGTCCTTCATCTGAGGGGAGTAAATGATCGGGGTTCGTATTAATAAATTCTGCTCCTAAATGAATGAATTGAATGGCTTTTGCTAGTTTTTCATAAGTAAACTTTCGATCAATCCCCTGAACCACTGCATCTACGTTCCCAGATTCACTTAGAATAAACCCCATTTTTGTTAACGCATCTTCTAAGCCCTCTTCACCAATCATATACACTATTTTACCGATTTGATGTTCTACCATATATTGAGCAGCACCTTGTGCACTTGTGTAAATTTCATCTACAAATGCTTGAATCCCCATCTCTTGTAAATGGTTGGCCACCATTTCAGGGGTGCGGGAAGAATTATTCGTAACAAATAAAAAAGGGAGTCCTTTTTCTCTAAGCTTTTCAACAAATTCCTTTGCTTTTGGAATGGCCACTTTTCCATGGTACATCGTTCCGTCTAAATCGATTAAGAATCCTAGCATGGAGATTTCTCCTTTCCAATCCATTTAGCGTCGTTTCCCGCTCTCATCTTAATTATTCTATATATTCATCTTCAGGAATACGAATCCATTTTTTCAAATAACCCTTTTCATAAAGCGCTTTAATTAAGATTACTAGAACTGGAGATAAGATGACTCCAGCAACACCAAATAATGAGAGGGAAATCACCATAAACGAAAGCATGGTAAATGCCGATACCCCTAATGATTCCCCTGTTATTTTTGGTTCAGCTATTTGTCGAAATACAATCACCACAAGCAGTAACAACCCTAACCAGAATGCACGTACGGTATTGCCGATTATGATTAAATAAATGATCCAAGGGATAAACACGGTAGATATCCCGAGAATCGGTAACATATCAAAAAAGGCAGCAAGCAAAGAGATAGAAAATGAATTTTCAATCCCTAATAATAATAAACCGATGAAGATCATGATAAATGTAAAGCTAATTAACTTTAATTGAGCTTTGATGTAAGTTAGAATTCCCTTAATGACATGCTCTTTTAAAAAGTAGAAGGCCCTTTTAAATGTTTTTGGCGTTTTCTCTTCTGCTAAACGTTTCCACATAACAATCTCAAGACTCAAAAAGTAAGCCAGAATCAGCCCAAGGACAAAATTAACAACGAGAGTAGGGATTGAGGTTAAGAAATGAAAAATTCCAAGTAAGACCCCTGATAAAAAGGCTGAGCTTTTATCCGCAATGATTTGCGAATAGTCTCGCACTTTTTCAACAACATTAGGAGGTAGAGCACTTAACTTTCCTTGAATATCATGAGCCTTTGCCATTAACTCTTCTTGGAAGAAATAGATGTATCGAGGGAGTGATTCAGCTAATTGTTGGATTTGTAAGGTAAAAATAATTCCAAATGTCACTACGATTCCTAAAATAATTAAGATAAAAACTAAAGTGGATATGGTAGTTGCCATTGATTTTTTAATCCCTCTTTTATGTAAGAAGCGAGCGAGAGGTTCAATCAACAAATAAATTACAAAACCAATAAAAATGGGCTTAGCAATATTATATACATAACTAAAAACAAGCATGATTAAATAAACCGTTAAGATGAGCAGGAAAATATCAAACACCGTTTTGGCATATTTCTTATAAAACGTAAACAAAATGGTTAAGCCTCCTCTTGGTCAATACTCTCTAATGGATAAAGCTATAATCCAAACAGCCATTGAAACGCAGCTACTAACGAATTCAAGATATAAGGAACCAGCTGATGAAAAATAGGTTGAAATACATAATCACCAAGGGGTGTGATAATAAGAAATAGAAAGAGAAAAATCCCATACTGTTCATATTGGGTTAATCGGGCTCTTACATCTGCTGGTGCTAGATCTTCGATGATGCGATAACCATCTAGTGGCGGAAAAGGTAGTAGATTAAAGACAAAGAGAACGACATTTAAAGAAACAATCATGTTTACCATTTGATTGATAAAAAGATACATCGATTCACCTAGATTGGATAGGATTCCCCCTTTATATAGTGCAAAGTAAAGACCAATAAAGAAAATGGCAATCAATAGATTACTAAAAGGTCCTGCAAATGAAACCAATGCCCCTGACAATCTTCGATGTCGAAAATGGAAAGGATTCACGGGAACTGGCTTTGCCCAACCAAATCCAGCGATAAAAATCATTAACGTCCCAAATATATCCAAGTGGGCAGCGGGATTTAAGGTAAGCCTTCCTGCGTTTTTTGCCGTCGGATCTCCTAGTTTATAAGCCACATACGCATGACTAAATTCGTGCACAGTAAAAGCAATGATTAAAGCAGTAATTACATAAGGTAATTGGGATATAGGGTAATAAAGAAATTGCTGAATATTCTCCATAATCAGTCTCCATTCACATATTTTTTAGAATTTCTTTCAATCTATTTTATCATTTTTATTTTATAATAATATCAGATAAGATGATCAGTTCACCTGATGTTTTGCAAGGCATTTGGAACAGAGGTGTAAAAATGAGAAAGTTTATCGGTCCGCGTATATTAAAAACGGGTATTGGGGTTACCTTTGCTCTCATTGTTTCTCAACTTCTTCATCTCAATACTACGTTTACTGGCGTAGTAACCCTTATTGGCATGAAAGAAACGATCAAAAAAACGGTGCAATATGGTTCAACATTATTTGCAGGAAGCATTCTTTCATTAATCGTTGGTTTTATCTTAGGAACCAGTCTTGGAGTAAGTCCACTTATTTTTGGCCTTGGTACGATTCTTATCATTGCGATCCTTGTTGCTTTTCGTTTGGTTGATGGCCTGATTTTATCTGTAATTGTCATGTACCATGTCTTCGATGCTTTCCCTATGGATTTTTACCAATTCGTCTCATTCTCTTTTCGCGAACTGTTGATTTTAATCATTGGAATTCTCAGTAGTATTATCGTCAACTTATTAGCCCCACAAAAATACGATCAGCAATTAAAAGAGGAAATTGATCATTACTATTCCATTCTCAGTGAGTATCTCTTATCGATCGCAAAATGGATAAAAAATCCTGAGAAAGAACTTCCTCTTTCTTTACATGAATTCTACCAACACCAAAAAGACATAAAACGATTGATTAAAAAAGCAGAAATAGGCATCGAAAATTGTTTTTCAGCAAATAGCAAGATACAATATGAATCCTATATCATGAAGTTCAAGGCGATTCAAAAATTAATATCGATCATCGAGGATATGATGTTGGAAATGAAAAGAATATCTGGAACCCACCTTCAAACTTATCCCGTATCAAGGGCGATGGAATTATTAGCCAAAATCCAACAACACCCTGAAGAAACCACCTACTCTACTTATCAAAGAACAAAAGTCGTTCTAAACCATTTAAATGAATATTTTGAATTATCTCCTTTACCGGAAACGAGAAGTGAATTTATCGATCGGTCTTCATTACACCATTTATTTTTATCGATTTATGATTACCTTGAGATTTTAACCCTTCTCCATTCAGAAAAGGAAAAGGAAATAGAAAAGGAAACAATCCAAAAAAAATGGAATCTTGGTCAATTAATTTCACAAAACTTAATCAAGTAAGTTTTTAAAAAAAACTTCTATCAAAATCTTATCGAAGATATAATCGAGAAGGCTTGGCTTAGCCAAGCCTTATTCTTTAGCACTAAAACAACTGACTAATAATATCGTCGACCATTACATTTTCAAAAAATAGTTCTTCTTGTATTTTACTTGAAAAAAAGGTAAGAAGAAAGTTTTACTCCATTTGTAGAACCAAGTTGAATACTTTTTTGCCTTTGATAGAAAATAATAAAAACAAAATTGGCGAATCCGCCAATTTCCAAATGAATTTCATATAAAGGGGTGATTTTATGAAATACTCTCGTGCAGAAGAGATCTTGAATTCAAAAGACACCATCGAGGTTCTTTATCATGACCAATCGGTTTGGATCCAAAACCTAAACCCACAAACGGAAACTGCTGTTATCACCAACATGGACAATGAAACATTTGAAGTACCTGTCCGTGAACTTGTTGAAGGAGACCAGAAGTAATCGACTCTACTGGCTTGTATGTTCTATAAGCTGATTCTTTAGACGCGAGGGATCAGAGTAGCGTTAAAACATACAAGCAACATCAGCTTTGTATATTCCAAAAAATGGCACACTTACATGATGTAAATGTGCCTTTATGATTTATGCTTGGATTGATGTGTTGTTCCTTTGATTCTTCTGTTCCATTTTTCGCATCTTTCTTTCACCACAGGTTATCATTTGATCATACTTCACCTTATCAAACCATAATTTGTGGTGATGTTCTGCATATTCTGCTTCCATCCATCCTGTCGTCATCGCATTAAATGATTCCCTTTCCCTTGCATGGAATACCGTTAAATGTAGATGGATCCCAAAGAAAATGGTAATAATCAGCGCAGAAATGTCATGCATCACTAACATCCATACTCCTAAAGGACCCGTAAACCAATCATGCCATAAAGCCAAACCGGTTATAGCAAGAAGAAACCCAAAGACAAGGACGACTAAATAATACAATTTTTGTCCCGTATTATACTTATCCTGTGGTGGCATCCCTTCCCCACCAACGAAATAATGTTTGGGAGCTGCTTTTAACCAACCTAAATCATATTTACTCCATTTAAAAGCAACGAGAAAACCAAAGCGTTTGCTAGAAAAGATGAAATAAATGAGTGGAGCGCCAATAAAGAGAATCGCTCCGATCCGATGTCCTTTCCTTAGATACATCCCTGCTTCAGTTGTGAGTAATGAAGCAGGTCCCTTAAAGAAAATCAGAAATCCTGTTACCAGTAGAAGTAAAAAACCAAGGGCAACCGTCCAGTGCATCAATTGATCGGGAACACAGTATCTTTTCACATATTTGGTAGGTTTATAGGAATTACTCATGTTTCTTCCCCTCCTCTAAAAAATCCTTTGGTTCATCTTTGCCATTAAAGTTAAAGGAAGTGGAAGAAACGATAAAGTTGGCTAAAAATCCTACTCCGGCAGCGCCCATTAAAAACTCAGTAACAGGCTTGATCACATTCGAGCGGAATTCAACTAAGTCATTGGTTTTTGGATTCGTTGGCAAACCGTATTCCTCAGGTTTTTCTGTTAAGACATAAATATAGTGTGTGCCCCCCATAATCTTGTCACCATAGACATTTGCATTTGGATAACGATCTTTTAATTGCTCTACCCTCTTATAGGCTTTTTGCACCGCTTCTTCCCAGGTCATTAATTCTAAGGCTTTAGTTGGGCATGTTTGGACACAAGCAGGCTGTTCGCCATTGGTGATTTTGTCTTGACAGAAATTACATTTGTTCATCTTATCCTTACCTGTAAAAGCATCATACTGGTATCTCGGAATATCAAATGGACATGCTTTTGCACAATAACCACAACCAATACAACTTTCTTGGTCAAAGGCAACAAAACCTTCCTTGTGTTGGTATAAAGCTCCTGTTGAACAAATAGCAACACAAGGAGCATCAGAACAATGCATACATTGGTCTTTACGAATCAACCATTCAAAGGTACCCGTCTTCTGATCGTATTTCTCGTCAAATCTCATTAACGTTAAAGTATTAAAGGAGCGATCAGCAGGGTTTTGGTAAGTTCCAGGGACCTTGTCAAATTCAGTGGCTGGTAGGTTATGCCATTCCTTACAAGCGAGTTGACATGCTTTACAACCAGTACAAAGTGAGGTATCTATCAAGATCGCCTTATCCGTTTTTTGTGCCATGATTATTTATCCCCCTTTGTCACATTACATAAACATGCCTTATATTCTGGTGTACCCGTATTTGGGTCAGTGACTGAATTGGTGACTAGATTAATCGACTCGCCTGTAACCAGTCCTTTAAAACCCCAACCCCAAGGAACGCCGACCACTTCGATCTGTTTGCCATTGATCGTTAACGGTTGAATTCGATCGGTCACCATTGCTGAAATGGTTACTTTTCCCCGTGCTGTTGAAATCACTACCTTATCCCCTGATTTCACGCCAAGTTTCTTTGCTAGATTTTTACTCATTTCCACAAAATTTTCAGGCATTAATTCAGCCAATTGGGGCGTATTTCTTGTAACTCCACCTGATAAAAATTGTTCTGTCAGCATATAGGTGGTTAAAACATAAGGATAATCTTTTGCCTCTCCTAATTTTTGAATTTCTGGTACACGGAATGGACGAATTAATGGGTTATTTTTTTGTTTTGGATAAAATGCGTTTTCTACCGGTGACTCTTTCGGCTCATAATGAGCAGGTAATGGTCCATCTGCAATTCCTGCTTCTTTTAAAATTGGTGCAACTTTAAAGACGTTTGGATCATACCCAGGTTTTAGGTCTACCGATACTTTTTCATTTTGTGTTTTTGCATAAACCGCACGGAATAAAGCACCTTTTGTATCCGCAATAGGGAATACTTGTGAACCTTCAGGTGTATTTGGCGCTTTATCTTTTGCTGCCACATCGAGTTGATCATATCCTGTCCATTTGGTACCGTCCCACCATACAAGGGCTCGATCTTTATCCCTTGGTTTTCCATTGATATCTGCAGAACCGCGGTTATATAGAATACGCGTATTCCCTGGCCATGCAAACGTCCAATTTGGATAAATTCCCAAGCCGCTTGGATCACTATTATCGTGACGTAATGAATGGTTACCTTCTTCTGTAATCACCCCTGTATAAAGTCCACCTAAGCCAGAAGAGACCGTTCCTGGTTCTGCTTTTTGGATCTGTGCTGCACTCTTTAATAGTTTTCCAGTTGTTAAATCATAGCCGTTTATCTCTTTTAAGACTTTCTCAAGATCGATTTCTTCTTTGCCTTCTACATGATAATCCCATGTCAAATCGAGAATTGCGCGATCTTTTTCATCAGTGCTATTTTTATATAATTCTTTTAACTTTAATAAAATCATTGAGATGATATCGGCATCTGGTTTTGCTTCCCCAGGTGGACGAACTGCTGCAGGTTTCCCTTGAATCCATCTTGCAGAGTTGGTCATTGTACCTGCTTTTTCAAAAGACATTGCTGCAGGTAATAAAATTACCTCTGTTTTGATCTCTTTGGGATTAGCACCAGGGTGTTGCCAGAATGCTGCTGTTTCGGTTTCGAATACTTCAGAAACAACTAACATCTCTAACTTGGATAAACCCTTAAAAACCAATTCTAAGTTCGGCGTACTAACCGCTGGATTTTGGCCAAAAATTAATCCTAATTTAAACTTCCCTTTGTTCATATGTTCAAAAATGGAAATATGACCTTGAGATGCTTCTTTTGAATCCCGTTTTGGCAAGTAATGATAACCGAACTCATTTTCAGGAGTTGCTTTATCCCCATACCATGCTTTTAATAATGCAATCGTCTGCTTCGTTCTTGTTGTACCAAATGCCATCGCATAATCATTTAATGTTGCATGTTTATCCGTTGGTGCTGGCATATATCCTGGTAAGATATGTGGTAAACAAGCCATATCGGTAGATCCTTGAACGTTAGGTTCTCCGCGGTTTGCATTGATCCCACCGCCGGCCATTCCCATATTTCCAAGAAGTAATTGAAGGATCGCATACATGCGAATTCCTTGTACTCCAGTTGTTTTTTGGGTCATTCCTAAAGCATAAAGAATAGTTCCTGGACGATTTTCTACAAGAGTATCGGCAATTAATTTAATTTTTTCCGCTGGAATTCCCGTAACCTGGGAAGCCTTTTCAAACGTATAGTCTTTAAAATGTTCTTTTAATTTCATAAAGACAGTGTCAGGGTCATCTAAGGATTCCGCTACTAATGGCTTCCCATCTGGTCCTAATTGATAAGTCCATGTCTCTTTGTTATATGTACGTGTTGCTTCATCAAAACCAGAGAATAAACCTTCATGAAAAGAGAACTCTGGGTTTACCTTGTAAAGTGCTGTGGTGTAATATTTGACATACTCTTCATCATATAATTTATTCTCAATGATATATTTCACAATCGCACCTAGATAAGCGATATCTGTCCCTGGGCGAATTTGGGCATAGATATCTGCTACTTTCGCGGTCCGATTAAAACGTGGATCCACGACAATGATCTTGGCACCATTTTTTTGTGCTTTTAGTACCCAGCGCATCGCCATTGGATGGTTTTCTGCTGTATTATTTCCTCCGATTAAAAGAACTTTTGCATTTTTCATATCGGTAAAACTGTTTGTCATCGCTCCGCGACCAAATGAAGGGGCTAAACTAGCCACCGTTGGCGCATGTCATATCTCGGCTTGGTGTGTGTAATATTGAACACCAAGGGCACGGTTAAACTTCGTATAAAGGTAAGCTTCTTCATTATCGATCTCGGCACTTCCTAAACTAAACATTCCATTCACACGATTTACTTTTACGACTTTACCATCTTTGGTGGTAATCGTTTTTTCAAAGGTATTATCACGAACCTCTTTAATCTTGTTCGCAATTTTGTTAATCGCATCTTCCCAAGAGATGGGTTCCCATTTGTCACTCCCTGGCTTACGCACTAATGGGTGAGTGAGTCGCAATTTTGAATTGTGCATTTCTTTTAGGGATCGACCTTTTGGACATAATGCACCTTCATTAATCGGATGATTTTTTAATCCTTCTGTGGATATGATCTCATTTCCTTTAGTTTTAATTTCAATTCCACATCCTACAGAACAAAAGTGGCAGATTCCATATGATGTAGCTGCACCTGCTGTCATTAATGGATATGCTTTGGCATTTCCATTTTCCTTAGCAAAGGCTTGTTTTTCGGCAATGTAAGCAGCAGCTACAGATGCTGCAGTAAATTTGAAAAACTGGCGCCTTGTCAGCTTTGGCATTTCTTTCCCCTCTTCCTAAAGATTGATCTTTTTCTCTTGTAAAATACATTCCCTATTCACTTTTCATTGGTTGATCATCAATGATCTCTTTTGTAGCACTCTTAAATTCCTTTAATGTTCGACCAACTGCCTTCCCAAGTTCTGGTAAACGGTTAGGACCAAAAATCACTAATGCAATAATCAAAATTAAAATTAATCCTGGCATACCAATATTAGAAAGCATCTTTTCGTCCCTCCCTTTTTTATTTAAAATCTTTATAAATGTTGTCATAGAACTTAATTGTAACAAAATTGTCACATTATTTATACACCTATTTTAATACTAATTCTTAAAAAAGTGTATGATTAATTTTTTTAATTTTCAAATTAATTATTACTATTTTTATGGTGTTAATAGATTTTTCTTTTTTTTTTAAAATTTAATATTTTCATGAAGGTTTTTTTAAAAAAATATTGAATATCATTAAACAAATAGGTTTATATATCATGATCCATAGGGGGGAGAGAGCATGAGTCAAGAATTAATTTTACCGAAACGGTTATTAATGGGTCCAGGACCTAGTGATGTTCATCCACATGTTTTAAAAGCAATGGCAACCCCATTATTAGGACATTTGGACCCAACCTTTCTTAATATTATGAATGAAACCATGGATTTGATTCGCTATGTTTACGAAACAAAAAATCAAGTGACCATTGCCATGTCAGGTACTGGTAGTGCCGGTATGGAAACGGTATTTGTGAATCTGATCGAACCAGGGGATAAGGTCATTATCGGTGTTAATGGTTTATTTGGTCAGCGTATGGTTGATGTTGCACAAAGAGCTGGAGCCGAAGTGATCCAAATTGAAGCAGAATGGGGAAAGATTATAGATCCCGCTGCGATAGAAAAAGCATTAAAGAATCATTCCCCTGTAAAAGCTGTAGCAGTTGTCCATGCCGAGACTTCTACAGGTGTCCACCAACCATTAGCAGAAATAGCCAAACTAGCGAAAGAATATGATGCTCTATTTATTGTCGATGCCGTAACTTCACTGGGAGGAATGAAAGTTGGCGTTGATGAGTTAGGAATCGATGCGATTTATAGTGGAACCCAAAAATGTCTTAGTGCTCCTCCAGGATTATCTCCTGTCAGTTTAAGTGATCAAGCGCTTGAAGTTTTAAAAAGCAGAAAAACAAAAGTACAAAGCTGGTACCTTGATTTATCCATGATCCAAGCTTATTGGGGCCAAGAACGCTTTTATCATCATACGGCACCGATTTCGATGATTTATGCCCTTCATGAGGCATTAAGATTGATTAAACAAGAAGGCTTGGAAGCTACCTTTAAACGCCATGAACAAAACGGACGTGCTTTGCAAGCGGGAATTGAGGCTATGGGTTTAGAGTTATTTGCACAAGAAGGTCATCGATTACCGATGCTCACCTCAGTCAAAATTCCCGATGGTGCTGATGATGTGAAAGTGCGTCAATTATTACTCGAGCGTTACGGTATTGAAATTGGCGGAGGGTTAGGACCAACTAAGAATAAAATTTGGCGTATTGGTCTAATGGGTTATTCCTCGCAAAGAAGTAATGTCATTCATTTCTTAACTGCATTAGAGTCCATTTTATCCGAATTAAAAATTAAGATTAATCAGGGGCAATCCGTAAAAGCGGCTGAGAATTACTTAAACAACAATGAATAGTTGCAATTCACTCTAGAGTAAAAATAGGCTTGTACGTACTGGCTTGTATGTTCTAGGAAAGCTCGCTCGCTAAAGCGTAGCATATAGAATCATACAAGCCATATTTAGTTTGAATATTCCAACATGTTCCGTTGCAAAAACTCCGGTATAGGTCTTAGCGAACCTTTACCGAAGTTTCTCGATACATACATTCAAGTTTAGCACAGGTTTGACAAGGAATTTGGGGAGTGATATCTTGCATTGTCCAGGTAATGATCCCCGTCAATGAATGTTTGGGTGTTATTAAATAACTATCATTTATCTGAACATCTAGAGCCCTATAATCCAAGTGTTTAAAAAATAGAGATTGAGCTTCTATCTTCCAATCGCCATAGCCGGGTGCCATTCTTGGGCTCAACCTTGCTCCTTCTTTTTGCGCCATCGGTTTGATATATTTTTTTAATTGTTCTACCGTTTGATGAACGGCTACGGTACCGATTGCATCCCAAAGATAAGCGGAAGATAGATCTTGATTTTTCGTGTAAAATTCCACTTGTTTTTCTAATTCATTCCCGATTGTTGCTAGCAAAAAAGTAACTTTATGACTTCGATTTAGTAATCTTTTCACTTGTTTTCCGCCAAACTTTAATGAATGGAATTCCCATCGATCCAATAATTCAGGGCAAATCTCTTCTGTCTTAATGATTCCTGTAGGTTTTAAAAAAACTTTAGCCCCTTTGATCGCCTCTTTGATTCGGTACTTCCAATCTTCCGGTACTTTGTTTTCCTTCTGAAATCCCATATATCGATAGACGAGATTCTCAGGAATCGTTATTGATATTCTTGGGAAAAACATTAGATCACCTTGGGCATTTTTTGCGGAATATCGAGAAGATCAGATACCATGGTTAAGTCGCCAATAGGGTAAATATGAATTCCTTGAACCATTCCTTTGATCTTTTCGATGAGCTGTTTGGTAACTTCAACTCCCGCTGCTCTTCCTCCTTGTTCCACTATCGCGATCATTTCTTTTGCGATCTTAATTCCTGGAACTTTTTGATCCAAATAGCGAGCCATCTTGCCACTTTTTAATGGTAAGATCCCAAAGATGATATGGAGAGGAAGATCTTTTGTTAACTCTAAATAGCGTTCCACTTGAGAGATATCAAAGACAGGTTGGGTTTGCACAAAATGAACCCCTGCCTCTACTTTCCTTTTTAATTTTTCCAGCTCAATATTTAAATCGTCTGCCCCTGGATTGGCTGCAGCACCAATAAAAAACTGTGTCGGGCTATTTAAGGGGTGGCCTGTTAAATCGAACCCATCATTTAATTGCTTAGCTATTTTTGCTAAGCCAATGGAATCAACGTCAAAAACACCTCTGGCATTGGGATGATCCCCTTTTGATGGGTGGTCTCCTGTTAAGGTTAAAATATTCCTTACTCCTAATGCAGCAGCACCTAATAATTCCGATTGTAAACCAATTACATTTCGGTCACGACAAGTTAAATGAAAGATCGCTTCAATCCCCATATCTTGTTGAATGATATGACTTAGAGCGATTGGACTCATTCGTAAGGTTGCCATGGGACTATCGGCGATATTCACCCCATCTACATAGCCTTTAAGAAATGAGGCTTTCTGAAGAACAGGCATTGGATCGGCACCTTTTGGTGGTTCCAGTTCAACCGTAACCACGAACTTCCCTAAGGTTAATTTTTCCTTTAGACCATGGATTTGATAAGTACTCATTAA
Organism: Tepidibacillus sp. LV47; assembly: GCF_048381575.1. NCBI lineage: Bacteria > Bacillati > Bacillota > Bacilli > Caryophanales > Bacillaceae > Tepidibacillus > Tepidibacillus sp. LV47. The sequence continues at coordinate 61,962 of NZ_JBLWIF010000002.1, read as the reverse complement.
AAAACACTCCTTTGCTTCAATAAGGCTTTGGCCACTTCTACTGCTTCTACTGCATCTTTGGCATACCCATGTGCTCTGATTTCTTTGGCATATTGTTCGTTCACAGCAGCTCCACCAATGATGACTTTGAATGGTAAGTTCTGTTTTTCAATCATTTCCACCACTTCTTTCATTCTGACCATGGTAGTCGTCATTAAGGCAGATAAGCCAATAATATCGGCTTTTTCTTCTATGGCTCGCTGAATCACCACTTCGTTTGGGACATTTTTCCCAAGATCGATCACTTTGAAGCGATGGTTGGAAAGAAGTACACTGACAATGTTTTTACCAATATCATGAATATCTCCTTTCACCGTTGCCATCACGATCGTCCCAATGGTTTCGTCCGATTGTTTGGCTAATTCAGGCCGCAAGCGTTCAAAACTGATAGTCATCGTATCTCCCGCTTGGATTAATTGAGGTAGAAAATAGGTTCCATTGCCAAATAACCTTCCAACTTCTTCTATCCCAGGGATTAATCCTTTGTTAAGTAAATCCATGGGGTCTTTTCCTTCTTTTAATCCTTGTTCTATTAGTGGAACGACTCGTTCCTTATCCCCTGCTAATACCACTTGATAAAGAGCTTCATAAATGTCTTTTGCTTCTTTTTGCTTAGGGGTTTTTTTTACCACTTTTTCTTCATTTGCTCCCATTTTTTCCTTTGCATATTCAATGTAGGCTTCAGCATGGCGATCCCGATTGGTTAATACAGCGCCAATTTTCATCGTTTGAACCATTTGCTCTTCCAATGGATTCATAATCGCTGCATCTAAGCCTGCTGCTAATGCCATACTGAGGAAAACGGGATTAATCGCTTTTCGGTTTGGTAAGCCAAAGGAAACATTACTAACACCCAAAATGGTAGGCACTTGTAATCGTTCCTTCACTAATGTAATAGCCTTTAATGTTTCGGCTATTCCTTCTGGTTGGGCACTGGCTGTTAGCACTAAACAATCTATAATGATATCTTGTTTGGGAATCCCGTATTCTGCAGCTTTCTTCACAATTTTTTCGGCGATTTGGTATCGTTCTTCTGCCGTTTTGGGAATTCCCTTTTCATCTAGCGTTAAACCTACTACTGCTGCTCCGTAACGTTTCACCAAAGGGAGAATTGAATCAAGACTTGCATCTTCCCCATTTACTGAATTGACTAATGCCTTACCTGGATAAAGTTTTAATGCTTGGTCTAGAACCTCAGGGTTGGTGCTATCTAGCATTAAGGGCGTGTCAACTAATGTTTGGATCGATTGAATGACTTGAATCATCGTTTTTCGTTCATCAATCGTAGGTACACCAACGTTAACATCAAGAATTTCTGCCCCAGCTTCTGTTTGTTCGATGGCTTCACGACGGACCGTTTCCATTTTCCCTTGTTTCAATTCTTCAGAGAGTTTTTTTCTCCCCGTTGGATTGATCCGTTCACCGACAATCACAGGTAAGCCTTTAAACGGGTCAATGGTTGTTGTCCGTACACGACTAGCTACTCGTAAACCAAACTCTTGATTCCGCAAAATTGGCGTGAGATCTTTCACTTGTTCATAGATTGCTTTCGTATATTCGGGAGTGCTTCCACAGCAGGAACCTACCATATTAGCTCCATATTCAACAAACTTTCTTGCATATTCAGCCATTTTCTCTGGCGATCCTTCATAGATGGTTTTACCTTTTACTAACTTAGGTAAACCCGCATTGGGTTGAACTAAGATCGGCAGGTTCGTTGAACGGACGAGGGTTTTTACAACCTCTTCTAATTGCTCTGGCCCTACGGAACAGTTCACGGCGATGACAGATGCTCCTAATCGTTCTAAGATAACTGCTGCCGTTTGTGGATCTGTACCTGTAAATGTTCTTCCATCTTCTTGATAACTCATGCTGGCAATCACAGGAAGGTGACTATTTTCTGTTGCTGCCAATAGTGCTGCCCTCATCTCATTGATATCGCCAATCGTTTCAATAATGATTAAATCAGCGCCTGCTTCTGTGATTGCAATAACCTGTTCCTTATACACTTCATAAGCAATATCAAAGGACAACTCTCCTAAAGGTTCAATCAGCTTTCCTGTTGGACCAATAGAAGCAGCAACATATCCATAACCATAATTGTTGACCGCTTCTTTAGCAATTTGGATTGCTGCGTGGTTAATCTCTGCCACCTTATCATCTAACCCAAATTCTTCTAAGCGGACTGCTGTTGCTCCAAAGGTGTTGGTTGTGATGATATCAGCTCCAGCCTTTAAATAACTCTCATGAATTTCACGTATTACTTCTGGATGGGTAAGATTCCACCGTTCAGGACATTCTCCAGCGGGAAAATTTCTTTCCTGAAGCTGGGTTCCCATTGCTCCATCAAAAACGACGATTTTGGATTGGATCAATTCGTTTAACCATTGACTCACGTTGCCTCACGTCCTTTTTACCATTTCTACCATCTCTCTGTTTTTGGAAAATCTAGAGATTCTACAAAGACTTGTTCATATCCTTTTACCTCAGAAAGGTTATAATGTTCAATCTTCCTAGCCAATTCAATTCCTTTTTGCCATTCCTTTTCTGATAGAAGAGCAAGTTTCGCTCCATAACCTGCGGCATTGCCAACGGTCTTGATTTTGTTATGATCTATAGGTGGAATTAATCCGATTCGTTTGGCATTATTGCTATCGATAAAACTGCCAAATCCACCTGCGAGATAGAATTCGTTGATTTGGTCAAGGGTTACATCAAGTTGTTTCATCAATAAATGAATTCCTGTATAGATAGCACCTTTTGCTAGTTGTAATTCGCGGACATCTTGCTGTGTTAACGTAATCGTTTTCCCTGTTCCGCTTTTTTCCGGTTCCACAATAATAAACTCATTTCCTGTTTCTTTCTCAATGATTCGTTTCTTTATGAAAAAGGAGACAATCGGTGGACATTCCTGTTTGCCTCTGATTCTTCCTGAGGGATCGATCACACCTATTCGTAATAATTCAGCAACAAGATCGACTAATCCAGACCCACAAATTCCTTTTGGCTTGGTATTTCCAATCACTTCATATTTTAGATCTGCTTCAAGCCAAACCTTCCCGATCGCTCCTTCAATTGCCCTCATCCCGTGACGAATCTGTCCCCCTTCAAAGGCAGGTCCTGCAGGAGATGAGCAAACGACCAATCGATCTTTTGTTCCTAAAACCATTTCGCCATTGGTTCCAATATCAACAGCTAAAGTTAGTTGCTCTTTATCATCCATCTTGGTCGCTAAAATCACCCCAAGGGTATCAGATCCTACAAATCCTCCTAGATTCGGCAAGATTCTGATCAGGGAATTGGGAAGGTTCAAATCGATTTCTCTCGCTAAGATCATGAACTCTTGCTTCAAAACAGGGAGGTGGGGAGCCTGGCCTAAATACTTAGGGCTAATTCCTAATAACAGGTGTTGCATGGTACTATTGCCGACAATCGTACAATCGAGAATCGCTTGATGATCAATTCCTGTTTTTTCTGTTAGTTCAGCGATGATTTCATTCATCACTTCAACAATCGTTTTCTGCAGTATTTTGATCCCATTTTTCTTCTCTGTTGCATAACTAATCCGCGAAAGCACATCGGCACCATATTGGGCTTGACGATTTAACCGAGATGCCACTGCTAATTCTTCCCCTGAAACTAAATCCAGCAAATAGCCGACGACACTTGTAGAACCAATATCAAAGGCAATTCCCAGCAATTGATTGGTGGTATCCCCTTTTTCTATATGGATAACTTTCCCCATAGGGTCAAAAGTTAAGGTGAATCCTTCTTTGTTTCGAAGCAATAGAGGGATTTGTCTTAGTTGTTCTAACGTAAATTCCAATTTTTCTACATCTGACAGAAAGTCATAGATTGAATCAAGATCAGAGGTTTCTGGATTTTGCATGGGAATAAACCTTTTTCTAAGGAAAGGAACAATATCAACATCTCTTTCTACACTATTTTCCATCACTTGCAGTTTTTCTTCTTGAAGCTTCGGTACTTCAATGTGCAGTGCTTTGTCAACGTATACTTGGCAAGCGAGGTGATACCCTTCTTTTTTTTCGCTTGAAGTGAGCACTTGTTCTTCGGTCCGATTAAAAGGAAGGGCTTCTTTGATTTTCACTTTGCAAGTACCACAACGACCTGTTCCACCGCAGGTAGCAGAAAGCCCTATTTCTTCCTCTTGTATGACATCAAGAAGATTTGTTCCTGTTTTTACGTATCGAGTGATTCTCGTATTTCCTATATTGATGTAGATGGTTCTAGCTGCCATCGTTCTCCCGCCTTATCCTCATTTCTTTTTATGCATATACTTTTTTCTTGATCTTCTCTTCTTGTTCCTGCCAATTAGAAATAGGATACCATTTCAATCCCCAGTTCGGTTCTTCTACTTGGTGGCGAAATTGTTGAATCGATTCTTCTCTAGCTGAAAGGATATAACCAGAAGCTAATCCATAATTCTTTATCTCTAACCATTCATAGGCATGAATGGTTAGTCCAGACTCTTGAAAGCGATTTTTCAAGACAATGTCTTCATTTTTCCCATGTTTTGGTTTTGGCTGAATCACAAACCAATATGACTCGTTTTCTTTTTGATTGGTCATTGGTTTCCATTTCATTTCTTTTGTTGCAACGTCTATATTCTGACGTTGCCATACATTGACAAGATCTTCGATGATTGCACTTGCCGTAGCTAGAGAACCGGCTCCACTTCCTTGTAAAAACAATCGACCTGCTAGATCGGTTTCAACAACAATTCCGTTTTCTACACCTTCAACATAATAGAGAGGATGAGATTTTGTTAGGAATGTTGGTTGTACTTTTGCTTCAATACGAGAGCCCTTTTTTGAGAGAGAAGCGATGAGCTTTAAACGTAGCCCAAATTGTTCAGCAAGGACTAATTCTTCAATTAAAACTCCCTCTATTCCTATACGCTCCACATAATTCCAATTGGGTTGTTCACCGAAGATTAAATCACTGAGAACCATTAATTTGAAAAAAGCATCCCATCCTTCGATATCATTATTTGGATCGGCTTCTGCATATCCCTTTTCCTTTGCTTCCAATAATGCTTTTGCAAACGGAATTTTCTTATCCCGCATCTTTGTCAAAATATAATTGGTCGTTCCATTGAGGATCCCTTCTATTTTTGTAATTTGATTCACTTGCAATAAATCTTGTAATGTACGGATAATAGGAATCGCTCCTGCAACACTAGCCTCATATGCGAGTTGAACGCCTGCTTTCTTGGCAAGGTTACTTAATTCTTTTCCATGAAAAGCCATTAACTCTTTATTTGCAGTAATCACATGGCAACCTTTTGTTAAGGCTTGCTCAATATAGGTTTTTGCTGGTTCAATTCCACCGATCATCTCAATGACAAAATCGATTTTTGGGAGTTGAAGAATTTCTTGATAATAGGTCGTCAACGTAACAGAAGGGTCAATAAGGATGTCTCTTTTTTTCCCTTTATTTTTAATAAGAATTGCCACTACTTCAACTTTCTTTCCTAATAAAGCTTGAAGTTGCGCCTGATGGGTTTGAATCGTCCTATATACTCCCTTCCCAACAGTACCTAGACCCAATAATGCGACTTTAATGGATTCCATATATACCCTCCTTCACTAGATGGGACCATTTCTCAAATTCAACCAAAAAACCATCATGGCCAAATTGTGTATCCACCTCATAAAATTTTCCTTTCCCACCTAATTGCTGATAATGTTCAACGAGTTTTGCCAATTCTTTGGGTGGATATAGTAAATCACCTTTAAAGCCAATGGCAACGATCGAAGCTTTCACAACTTCTAATGCTGTTTGCCAATTGCCACGACCTTTTCCAAGATCAAAAAGATCCATCGCTTTTAATAGATACAGATAACTATTGGCATCAAACCTTTTCGCTAATTTTTCCCCTTGATAGCGTAAATAGGATTCCACTTCAAAGGTTGTCTCATAATGATGGATTCCCCAATCTTCTTTTTGCGCCCTTTGAAAACGAGCATTAAATAGTTCAGCGGATCGATAAGTAACCATCCCTACCATACGAGCAATTTTTAATCCATGAATCTGTTCGTTTGAAAGATAATTCCCTTGATTCCATGCTGGATCATGAATGATTGCCAACCTTGCGATCAAGTTATAAGCTATCGCATAATCGCTAAGATAGGGTGTGACTGCAAGGGGAATTAGCGTATCCATAAAATCCGGATAAAGCACTCCCCACTCTAACACCTGCATTCCACCTAATGATCCACCGATAATCGCCTTGACATGGTCAATTTTCAGCTTTTTTAAAGCGAGATATTGAGCGTGAACCATATCACGAACGGAGACAAATGGGAAATTAGCTCGATAAGAATTGCCCGTATCGGGATCTATGGTTAATGGACCTGTTGACCCATCACATCCACCAATCACATTCATCGTGATCACTTGGAATTCTTGCGTATTAATCGCTTTATCTGGCCCAATTAATCCTGACCACCAGCCAGGGTTTTGTTCTGTTCCAACGGCAAATTGATTTCCTGTTAAAGCATGACATACAAGAATAACCGGCGCTTCCTTTGATCCTACCCGTTCATAAGCAATCTGTACATTTTTTAACTTTTTCCCTGATTCTAAAGATAACTCGCCAATTTGAATGACACTTGCTTCATAGGGTGATTGCACCTTTATTCCTACCATCAAAATCCCCCCCTAACTGTAAAAAACCCTCTTCATAAGAAGAGGGTAGTTTTTCTTACACTCTTCTTATCTCTCGGAGAATCGCCTCCGCAGGAATTGGCACCGCGTTTTTTTTAAAAAACCGGTTGCCGGGCTTCATTGGGCCAGTCCCTCCACCTCTCTCGATAAGAAAGAATTACAAATGATTCAATTTTACTTTTGAAATTAAGCGTAAAAAAACCTCTTCATAAGAAGAGGGTGTATTTACGCTCTTCTTATCTCTCGGAGAATCGCCTCCGCAGGAATTGGCACCGCGTTTTTTTTAAAAAACCGGTTGCCGGGCTTCATTGGGCCAGTCCCTCCACCTCTCTCGATAAGAAATCCTGTGTTGTTTTAAATTGTTAATGAAATCATATAATCATTTCCATTCTATGTCAAGATAAAATTGAAATTTCTTCCCTTTTCGAAATTTCCTATGATAATTTTTCACCAATTTTTTTAAACAAAATATATTGTTATAGAGGCCTAATATGCGAGGTGAGTCAATGGCTGTTATTAAAGCAAACATAAACGATTTGAAATTATTAGCTAGATTAATGCGGGCAGAAGCAGAAAGTGAAGGGAAACTTGGGATGTTGCTAGTTGGGAATGTTGGAGTAAACCGGGTACGAGCTAATTGTTTAGATTTCAAAGGGATCCGAACTGTGCCGCAAATGGTCTTTCAATCCCCAGGAGGATTCGAGGCAGTACAAAAATCCTATTTTTATCAAAGAGCACGCACTTTAGAAATCCAATTAGCTCGAAAAGTGGTCAATGGAGAAAAATATCATCCTGCTACTTTTGCCCTATGGTTTTTTAATCCAGGAAGAGAAAGTTGTCCTAGTAGGTGGTATATAGCATGGAATACAGGACGATATAAATCCCATTGTTTTTATGCACCTACTTATTCAGACTGTCCTTCAGTTTATGGAACTTTTTAAAAGGAGTGATTGTTTATGTATCAATACTATCCTTATTTTTATGATCTATTTTCAGCTTATCAATATGATCAAAATTTCCCTCAACCTATAATGGCGATGCAACCAATGTATCCAATGCAACCCATGCTTCCAACTCCCCAAGCCCCTGAACGCAGGATCGAAATTCCAGGGCAATTACCTATAGAGGAATCCTATATTGAAAACATTTTGCGATTAAATCTCGGAAAAATTGCTACCATTTATATGACTTTTGAAAATAATAAAGAATGGAATGCAAAGGTATTCCGCGGAAGACTAGAAGCAGCAGGTAAGGACCATATTATTATTAGTGATCCTGAAACAGGCAAAAGATATCTTTTATTGATGGTTAATCTCGATTATATTACCTTTGATGAAGAACTGAATTATGTTCCTCCAGCGATTCAAAGATAAACACGAAAAAGGCAGGAAGAAAACGTTTATTTCCAGCCTTTTTTAAACGTATATAAGACCCATGACTTGTATGATTCTAACGCACTCCGATACCTCGCGGTTTTCCTTGAATAAACAGTCGGTAGAAAAACTCGCTCGCTCAAGTCGCCCTTATAGAATCATACAAGCCTATTTTTATTGCATTTTCTTTGATTCTTTGATTGATTCTTTGAATATTCCCCCTTATATCTGGAAATATTTTAGATGTTTAAACAAACGATTAATAGGGGTTTAGGAAAATGAAGGAAATTGAAAGAATCAAAGAAGCCTATGCAAAACGAAACCAACTTGCCAGACATAATTGGTATGAACCTTTAAATCCAGTCGTTTATTTAACCCAACAAGAAAAAGAACGAAAACTGATTCAGTTGTTGAAATGGGCAAAACTTGAACCTTTAGCCGATAAAAAGGTTTTAGAAATCGGTTGTGGTTCTGGCAGTAATCTTCTTTTTCTTATTCGCTTAGGTTTCAAACCGGAAAATCTTGTTGCCAATGAACTATTAGAAGAAAGGGCCTTGCATGCTAGAAGAACATTACCGATCGTTACCAAAGTGATGATTGGTGATGCTTCTACCCTTGATTTGGCTGATCATAGTTTTGATATTGTTCTTCAATCAACAGTTTTCACATCCATCCTTGATGAAGAGTTTCAACAAAAATTAGCCACTAATATTTGGAGGCTTGTCAAACCTGGTGGAGGGGTTCTTTGGTATGATTTTGTTTATAATAATCCTAAAAACCCTGATGTAAAAGGAATCCCCTTAAAAAGGATTAAAGAATTATTTCCCGAAGGCCAAATTAAATCTTGGCGTGTAACTTTAGCGCCACCGATTAGTAGGCGAGTGGTTAAAATTCATCCTGCTTTATATCACCTTTTTAATTCGATTCCTTTATTACGTACCCATCGATTATGCTGGATTTCAAAACAAAAAATAGGGGGCTGAACCCTTACTTTTGGGTCAACCCCCTTTTTGTTATTTTACAAATTATTTAAAAATTCCTAATGGCTTACCAGTTGGTAAAAACTGACGACCAAAATGGTGATTTAAAACAGTTGCAGCCGACCCATAAAAAGAAACCATTGAGATCGCAAGTTCTGACCATGCCGCCAGTTTATGAGAAAACTCAGGTAGTATCTGGAACGAGCTTAGTGAAAGACCAATAAATAAAAGATCAATAAGTACAAAAATGATAAATAAAACTTTATTCGTTTCCATTGATCCAATCGTCATATAAATACTAAAAATTAAATAACCAACAAAAGCAAAACCAAGTTGTTTGATATCCACATCTGCTTTTAATTCTTCACCAAAAGCACCCATTTGAATTAACCAAGTAATTCCTACTGCAAACCAAAAAAATGCGTAAGCAGCAAATGCAGTACTTCCAAAGATATTATTCCGTTTCGAATCATTAATACTTGCAAACAATTGAGCAAATGCACCTAAAAATAATGCCCATGGAACCGCATACGAAAACCCTTGTGTTATTCCTAACTTCTGGGATGAAGCCACCAACGTTACAATGGCTAACCCTAATAAACCAATTCCCCCTGGCTCGACCACACTAAACTGTTTTTCTTCATTCCCACTCATTTTAGATTATTCCCCTCCCATTTTCCTATTGCTTTAAACTTTGCACTATCCCTTATCTATGTACAAAGTTATCCATGTTCTAATGGTAACAGAAACATTTTCTAAATTCAACAAAAATAATGAATTTTTCAAATATTGAGTATTTGCATACAAAAAGAGTCTGCATAAGGCAGACCCTTATAAAACACATGATCACCCTACTTCCAATCAGGATACAAGTCTGTCCGTCTGTCTCTCCAAGTCGTGACAGAGCCGTTTTCTCTAACCTTATATAAAAGTTCTAAATCAAGATCAGCCGTTATCACCATGTCATCATTAATTTCCCCTTCTGCTAAAATTCCTCGTGGCGGAAAGGGAATATCATTTGGGGTTATAATTGCTGCTTGACCAAAATTGGCTCTCATAAAGTCAACAGTTGGTAATGATCCTACTGTTCCTGTTAGGACAACATAGACTTGGTTTTCGATCGCCCGAGCATGACTTGTATAGCGAACCCGGTGATAACCATGGCGATCATCGGTACAAGACGGGCTAAAAATAACATCCGCGCCTTTTGCTTTCGCCATTCTCACGATTTCTGGAAACTCGATATCATAACAAGTCAAAATCGCAATTTTCCCTTTCTCTGTATCAAACACTTTCAGTGAATCACCAGGAGTGATTTCCCACTCTTTTACTTCTGTTGGTGTCATATGAAGTTTAGCTTGTTGTTCGATTCTTCCATCAGGATAAAATAAATGGGCGGCATTGTATAGTTTGCCTTCTCTTTCAATCACATGGGTTCCGCCAATGATATACATTTGTTTTTCTTTGGCAAGGTTTTGAAATAAAGCAAGATATTGCTCGGTAAAGTTGGGCAAGTCTTGAATGGATAAAGCATTTCCTTTTCCATCGCCGATTGATAATAATTGCGTGGTGAAGAATTCGGGAAATAAGACAAATTCAGCGCCAAACTCTGCTGCAGTTTTCACATAATGCTCTACTTGCTGTTTAAACTCTTCAAAACTGCCGATAGTATGAAGGTGATACTGCACGGCAGAAACTCTCATCTTCATCCTTAGCTCTCCTTAATTTTTGTGAAGTTCAAATCATTAAAAATTAAAATGATCTGGATCTGGACCGATGCGACGATTTTGATTCAATTTATCGATCGCTAACATATCCTCTACAGCTAATTCAAAGTCAAAAATATCCGCATTTTCTTTAATTCGATCCTCTTTTACCGATTTCGGGATGGTTACAACACCATGCTGCAAATCCCATCTTAACACAATTTGTGATGGTTTTTTGCTGTATTTGTTTGCTAATTCTACGATCGTTGGTTCATTTAAGATTTCGCCTCGCATGAGTGGGCTCCATGCTTCCAATTGAATATTATGGATTTTGCAAAAATGAAGTAATTCTTTTTGCGTAAGTCTTGGATGAAATTCAACTTGATTCACCATGGGGATGATTTCAGCATCTGCCATCACATCTTCAAGGTGATGGATTTGGAAATTGCTTACCCCAATTGCCTTAACATAGCCATCTTTGTATAATTTTTCGAGAGCTTTCCAAGTTTCTTTGTATTTCCCTTTCACAGGCCAATGAATTAAATAAAGATCAACGTATTCTACACCTAACTTCTTTCTGCTCTCTTCAAAGGCTTGCAGTGTAGATTCATATCCTTGGCGGTTGTTCCAAACTTTTGTCGTGATAAAAATCTCTTCTCTTTGTACCCCTGATTCTCTTATCGCTTTTCCAACTCCTACTTCGTTATCATAAAATGCCGCCGTATCGATACTCCGATAACCAACTTTTAATGCCGTCTTTACTGCGTTTTCAACCTCTTCCCCTTCTTTTGCCTTATAGACGCCAAGCCCAAGCCAAGGCATTTTTACCCCATTATGTAACACGGTAGAGTCGATAATACTGTGTGGCATTAGTATCCCTCCTTCATTTTCTTATTTATTTTTGATCCTCTAACTTAAAGGAGCTCTTTAAAGGAGCAATTCGGTTAAACACCTTTTTCTCGTCTGTCGTATATTTGGGATCAACGTTAAAGTATCCATGACGGAAGAATTGGAATTTATCTTGAGGCTTCACGTTTTCCATGTTGGGTTCAATAAAACCCTGTAAAATTTCTAAAGAGTTCGGGTTAATCCGATCAAGAAAACTTTCTTCTTCTCCTTCTTGATCCTCTAAAACGAGGGGTTCATAAAGTCTAAATTCAGCTGGGATCGCATGTTTCGCTTCTACCCAGTGGATGGTGCCTTTTACCTTTCTTCCCGTAAAACCAGTACCACTTTTCGTTTCTGGATCATAGGTACAGTGAATTTCGACGATATTGCCGTTTTCATCTTTAATGACGTCATGGCATTTAATGAAATAAGCATGTTTTAAACGAACTTCATTTCCTGGATATAATCGGTGATACTTTTTCGGTGGATTTTCCATAAAGTCGTCTTGTTCAATATAGATTTCCCGGGAAAAAGGAATTAGGCGGGTTCCCATTTCGGGATTCTCTGGATTGTTTTCTGCTTCGAGCATTTCCACTTGATCCTCTGGATAGTTGGTAATCACGACTTTTAGTGGGCGAAGAACAGCCATTGTTCTTGGTGCTTTCAATTTTAGATCTTCGCGGAGAAAATGATCAAGCATTTGGGAATCGACAATGCTGTTACTTTTAGCTACCCCAATTTCCCTAATAAAGTTGCGAATTGATTCAGGGGTATACCCACGTCTTCTTAAACCAGAGATGGTTGCTAAACGGGGATCATCCCATCCGTCTACGATCTTTTCTTCAACCAATTGTTTGATATAACGTTTTCCCATTACTGTGTTACTTAAATTGAGTTTGGCGAATTCGATTTGTTTGGGCTTATTCTCCATTTCACATTCTCTTATGACCCAATCATATAAGGGACGGTGGTCTTCAAATTCTAATGTACAAAGAGAATGGGTCACACCTTCAATGGCATCCTCTAATGGATGAGCAAAGTCATACATTGGATAGATACACCATTTGTCTCCAGTATTGTGATGAGTGGCATGAGCAATTCGATAAAGAACAGGGTCGCGTAAATTTAAATTGGGAGAAGCCATGTCAATTTTTGCCCTTAAGACCTTTTCTCCATCCTTAAACTCACCTTTTCGCATCCGTTCAAATAGGTCAAGATTTTCTTCAACAGAGCGATTACGGTAAGGGCTTTCTTTCCCTGGTTCTGTAAGAGTCCCCCTTGTTTGCCGAATCTCTTCTGCAGATAGATCATCGACATAAGCTAAGCCTTTTTTAATTAATAAAACGGCACGATTGTACATTTCTTCAAAATAATCGGAGGCAAAATAAAGTCCATCCCAATTGTAACCCAACCATTTCACATCTTCTTTAATCGCTTCTACATATTCTTTATCTTCTTTTAATGGGTTGGTATCATCAAAGCGTAAATGGGTTTTGCCATTAAACTCATCGGCTAAATCAAAATTTAAAACGATAGATTTCGCATGTCCAATATGTAAATAACCGTTTGGTTCAGGCGGAAAACGGGTAACGATTTTGTCGTACGTCCCTTCTTTTAAATCATTAATGATAATATTCCGAATAAAATTCGATGACGTCGGTTTATTTTCCATTGTCCCTCTACCTTTCATCCATTACCTTTGTATATTGATTTCATTGATTATATATATCACAAATAAAACATGATTTCCAATCTAACAATATAAAATGTATGATTATTTTATACAAAAACTGTGGAAATTTTTACATGATCGATCAAAGAAAATGGTACAATAAAAAAAATTTTAGAAGAAGGAGTTTTGCAGATGAATACTTTTGAACAAAATCTTGAAAAATATGCCGAATTAGCAGTAAAGGTTGGTATTAATGTTCAACCTGGTCAAACATTAGTTATTAACGCACCATTAACGGCAGTTGAGTTTGTCAGAATCGTAGCCAGAAAAGCATATGAAGCAGGTGCAAAGAACGTCCATGTTGAATGGAATGATGAAAAATTAGCACGAATTAAATATGACCTTGCTCCTGATGAAGCCTTTAAAGAATTCCCAATGTGGAAAGCAAAAGGTTTTGAAGAAATGGCTGAAAATGGTGCAGGTTTTATGTCCATTATCTCTCCTGATCCCGATTTACTTAAAGGGGTTGATCCTAAGCGCATTGCCACATTCAATAAGACAGCAGGACTTGCGCTGCAAAAATATCGGGAATATGTTTTGTCTGACCATGTAAGTTGGACGGTAATCGGTGTACCTTCGAAAGAGTGGGCAGCAAAAGTTTTTCCCAAGTTGCCTGAAGAAGAACAAATTGCAAAGCTTTGGGAAGCAATTTTCAAAGTGAGCCGTGTCGATGTTGAGGACCCCATTCAAGCTTGGAAAGAACATAATGAAAATCTCCTCAAAAAAGTCAATTATCTCAACGAGAAGAAATATAAAAAGTTGCACTATAAAGCTAAGGGCACCGATCTAACCATTGAACTTCCTGAGGAACATGTTTGGCTTGGTGGTGCTTCTAAAAACCAAAAGGGCATCATCTTTAATGCCAATATCCCTACGGAAGAAGTCTTTACCATGCCATTCAAACATGGGGTAAATGGGGTTGTTCGCAGTACCAAACCGTTAAATTATAGCGGCAATCTCATTGAAAATTTCTCGCTAACCTTTAAAGACGGTCGAATTGTCGATTTTACCGCAGAAAAAGGATATGACATTCTCAAAACATTAATTGAAACCGATGAGGGATCTCATTACTTGGGTGAGGTGGCTTTAGTTCCCTATGATTCACCAATCTCTCAAACGAATATTCTCTTTTACAACACCTTGTATGATGAGAATGCCTCTTGCCATTTAGCAATTGGAAGTGCTTATAATAGTTGTCTAGAAAATGGTGCCAATCTGTCAAAAGAAGAGTTAGAGAAAAAAGGTGCCAATCAAAGTATCACCCATGTCGATTTTATGATCGGCTCAAGGGACCTTGATATTGATGGTGAAACAAAAGATGGTAAGTTAGAACCCATCTTCCGTCAAGGAAACTGGGCATTTTAATAAAGGAGAAGCCAAGGAATGCGATCCTTGGCTTTTTCTTTCAAATCATTTTTTTGGCAGCAACTCGAGAAGATTTCAAGTTCTTGCTTTGCCTTTTCTGAAAAGAGGTTTTAGCTGAAAGTGCAGTTTTAACTTTTGCACGTACTTGATGTTTTTCATGCTTTTCTTTTTTTACTTTGAGCGGTTCCTCTTCGGTCAATTTTACAGGTGTTTGGTCGGGCTCCTTTGTCAACATTTTTA
This sequence comes from Tepidibacillus sp. LV47, assembly GCF_048381575.1. NCBI lineage: Bacteria > Bacillati > Bacillota > Bacilli > Caryophanales > Bacillaceae > Tepidibacillus > Tepidibacillus sp. LV47. Next base: position 46,949 of record NZ_JBLWIF010000002.1, on the reverse strand, counting down.
ATGCTGCAGAAACAAGAACAAGCGAATCGTGCTCATCTAATAATTTCTCTGCCGTTTCTTGGTAAGAGAAGTACTTTCCTTGTTCGATCACTTCCAATAGTTTTTCGACAGTAAGTCTCAGCTGTCCTTCCATCGCTTCTGTAACGGTCGGAATCGCCTTCCGTATAATTTTGCGTTTTGTTACTTTTTCGATGGTTCGTAGATAAGGAATTTCTCTTGGGGTTACAAATGTAATCGCCAAACCTGTTTTACCCGCACGTCCCGTTCTCCCAATTCGATGAACATAACTTTCTGGGTCTTGTGGGATATCAAAATTAAATACGTGAGAAACCCCGCTAATATCTAATCCTCTTGCTGCCACATCGGTCGCGACTAAGATTTCAATACTTGCCTCTTTAAACTTTCGCAATACACTCTCTCTTTTTCTTTGGCTTAAATCGCCATGAATTCCTTCTGCACTATATCCTCGCTTATTTAGTGCTTCTGTTAATTCATCAACCCGTCTTTTTGTCCTTCCGAAAACAATGGCTAACTCCGGTGCTTGAATATCCAACAAGCGACATAATGTATCAAACTTTTGTTTTTCATTCACTTCAATATATTGCTGTTCAATATTAGGTACCGTTAGCTCTTTTGCTTTAATCGAGATAAATTCGGGATTTTTCATGAACTTATTTGCCAGAAGTTGAATGGGTTTTGGCATCGTTGCGGAAAAAAGTAACGTTTGTCGCTCCTTAGGAATCTCTTCTAATATGGTTTCAATATCATCGATAAAACCCATATTTAACATTTCATCTGCTTCGTCCAATACTACCATTTGGATAGAATGAAGTCGAATTGTTGCTCTTCTCATATGATCCATGAATCGTCCGGGTGTTGCAACGATGATATGTGGCCTTTTCTTTAAAGCCTTAATTTGACGATCAATTTCTTGCCCTCCGTAAATCGGAAGTGTACGAACTCCTTTAAACTGACCAATCCGATTTAGTTCCTCTGCAACTTGAACTGCAAGTTCACGTGTTGGGGCAAGGACTAGTGCTTGAATGCTTAATTCTTTTTCATCTACTCTTTCAATTAGCGGAATACCAAAAGCAGCCGTTTTCCCAGTTCCTGTTTGGGCTTGTCCAATTAAATCTTTCCCTTGCAGCGCAAGAGGTATTGTTTGTTCTTGAATGGGTGTTGCTTCTTCAAAGCCCATATTGGTAATCGCGCGAAGTATATTGTGATGTAATCCTAACTCATAAAAAGTTGTCAAAATCCTAACTCCTTTAATAATTTTATCGCTGACGTTCATTAGCTAACGATAGCATGTTATAAAAGAAAAAGCAAATGAATTATAAAAATGAAATACGAGAAAAAGTTTTTCCGCACGATGAAATGATAATTATATTATACTCTTTTTTTAAAAATTTTATAAAGGTCATCCTTTAAAAAATAGATCAATGAAATTCCAGCAAACAGGATCGCACTGCTCGTTTCTAATAATTCTGCTCCTGAAGGAATTAACTTAACAAGCCCTTCCCCTAGTAATTCTGCGCCGATAAAAATTAATATTACGCCTAATACTTGAAAGATAATTTTCAGATTTAATTTCAATGAAGTCTTAAAAACGAGATAACCAACGATGATTGCCAAAATGATACCAATAACCGTACCTGAAGCTATGGTTATAGCATTTTCGCTAACTTTTGTGAGAGTAAAGGTTACTAGTTCCATTCCTTCTCTTAAAACAGATAGAAAAGATAATACAAACAATCCCCAACCTGTATTCTGTTTATCGATACTAGTTTTTAGACTCTTTGCCATATTTCTATTTTGTGTTGCCATCCATACAACAAAATAACCAATTAAACCAGATGAGATCAGCATCATAATTCCTTCAAATAGTTCTTCCCCTGCTTCTTCAAGTTCTTGTGCTTCTTTAAAACCAATAAACCCACCGATTAAGCTAATGAATATCCCTATAGTAGCACCTGAATAAACATATTTTGATAGATTTTCTTTTTTGATTTGAACAAGATAAGTTAATATAATACCAACAATTAAAACAGCCTCTAAACCTTCTCTAAATGATAAAAACATACTTGAAAACATATATAGCCCCTCCATAACTGATAATGATTATCAATATCAGTATAGGCTACTTAAAAATAATTGTCAATTCAAAATTATCTCTGCATTTGCCTTTCTTTACTTATTAGGTCATGCAGAGAAAGAAGGATATGAGCAAACATTTAGGAAATGAATAGTGGAACTTTATTTATGATACGGTTCACCCTTAATAATCTTAAATGCCCGATATACTTGCTCTAATAGAATTAGCCTTATTAACTGATGAGGAAATGTCATTTTAGAAAAGGATAATAATGTATTGGCTCTTTGATATACTTCTTTTCCCAATCCTAATGAACCGCCGATGACAAAGACCACACTACTTTTTCCGTGGATGGCTAATTTGTCTAATTCCTCAGCCAATTGCTCAGAACTTAACATCTTTCCTTCAATGGCTAAAGCAATTACATAATCATCCGGCTTGATCTGAGCCAAAATCCTTTTTCCTTCTTTATTTTTTACTTGTTCCATTTCGGCTTCACTTAAATTTTCAGGGGCCTTTTCATCTGGAACTTCGATGATTTGCACCTTTGCGTATGGAGTAAGCCTTTTTGTATATTCTTGTATCCCTTGGCGTAAATATTTCTCTTTTAACTTTCCTACAACTATAATCTTGATTTGCATTTTGAATCGTTTCCTTTCTTCTTTTTTACCTCAAATAGTAAAAACAGCAGAGCAATCCACTCTGCTGTTTTTCATTGATTATCTGGGAATTCAGCTAATGTCATCTCAATCGTTTGCTGTTTGCCTTCCCGATAGAAGGTCACTTTCATTCGTTCGCCCACGTGTTTGACCTTATATAGGTATTTTCGTAAATCTGATGAGTTTTTAATCGGCTGATCGTCTAATTTCACGATTACGTCAAGTCGCCGTAATCCAGCTAAAGCGGCAGGTCCTGTTGGTTTAATATCGTAAATGACAACCCCTTCCTCAACAGAAGAAGGAAGTTTTAAGACATTCACTCGATCTGATTGGGAAACCATTTGCAGATCAACGGGTGTAATTCCCATATAGGACCGCTTAACTTTTCCATATTTTAATAAATCATTAATAATCGGTTTTGCATCACTAATAGGAATTGCAAAACCTAAACCTTCTACACCACTTTCGGCAATCTTTGAACTATTAATTCCAATCACATCGCCATCAATATTTAAAAGTGCCCCGCCACTATTTCCTGGGTTAATCGCAGCATCCGTTTGAATGACTTCTGTCTCCCAATCCGATTGTCCATCCCCATCAAGATCTTTTTCAATGGTACGAAGGGGTGAACTAATAACCCCTACAGTAACGGTTTGCGAAAACTCAAGCCCCAATGGATTTCCAATCGCAATGGCTGGCTCACCAGGTTTTAATGTCGTGGAATCACCTAAAGTGGCGACAACATCTACATATTGATCATCGATCGCTAACACTGCAAGATCTGTTAATGGATCGGCGCCTAGTATCTCTGCCTTTACTCTTTTACCATCGGCTAAAGCGACTTCAACACCTGTTGCCCCTTCAATGACATGATAGTTTGTAATGATATATGCTTTCCCGTTTTGCTTTTGAAAGACAACTCCTGACCCTACTCCTGCTTCTACATTCTTGGTTGATTGATTCCAAAAATTGATTTGTTTCCGCAAGTTAACTACACCAACGACTGCCGGTCTTGCCTTTTGTGCTGCTTGTTGAATTGCTGATGTCACGTTTACAGTAATTTGCTTGGTTTCTCCTGGCTGACTAGGTTGTAATGGACCACTTATTTGCCCTGTTTCTGTCTTCGGCGTTAATTTGATAATTCCAGAATTAACCAAAGCGGGCATCAATAATAGAACAATTAAACCACCAATGATCGCTGAGATAAGAGGGGTTAAGACTCCTCCTCGCTTTCGATTTGATCTTCTACCATCGAAATCATCTTCATAAAAACTCATAATGACCACCTTTCTTTATCCTTTTAACATTATACCCATTACTTTTTCTACTCTATCTTTGCATCATAATAAACGAGGTCTATTTTCTGTCTCATTTGTTAATACTTCATCATAGAATCCTTTTATAAGGGATAACGATATCAAGAATAGGAGTGTTTCAAAATGAAATCCCCACAAGTGAATAAAATCGTTCCTGAAGTAGATCTCATCGCAAAGCTGGCTGATCTTAAAGAAGTGGATTATAAGAATACGTTGGTATTAACTGCCCTCATTGAATTATTAGTTGAAAAAGGATTGATCACAAGAAAAGAAGTCATTGAAAAAGAAGAACAACTGGAAGCAGACTTCTCTTTTCTCAATTTACTAGAATAGAATTCTTACCCTTTTCTCTTTTAATTCTTCTAAGGCTGTTGGCTTATCATGATATGTATCCATGATTTGTACATCTTTTTCTGTGATTCCATACTCTTTGAGTATCGTTTGAACGGTTAGCCGAGCTATTTCTGGCAGATTGTTTTCCCGACTAAGATGGGCCAAAAATACTTTTTGCGTATCATTGGTAATCACATCCGCTAATGCTTCTCCAGAAGCTTCATTGGAAAGATGGCCATAATCTCCAAGAATGCGTTGCTTGACACTCCAAGGGTAACGAGACATCCGTAACATTTCCACATCATGATTGGCTTCAAAGATAAAAACATCAGAACCCTTAATCTTTTCTTTTATTTTCTCACTGATATATCCTGAATCAGTGACGATGGATAATTGTAGATCTTTGTTTCGAAACAAAAAACCGACAGGATCGGCTGCATCGTGAGAAATGGGAAAGGATTCGATCTGAAAATCCCCAAACTCAATCACCGAACCTGTTTCGATCATCCTTTTTAAGGAGTCGTCAATTTTTCCTACTTGACTGGGTAATGCATTAAATGTTCGTTCATTCGCATAAATAGGAATCTGATATTTTCGCGCTAACACTCCAATTCCCCGAATATGATCGTCATGTTCATGAGTAACTAGGATTCCTGTTAATTCCTTTGGGTTCACACCAATCTCTTTTAATCCTCTTTCGACCTTTTTACCACTTAATCCTGCATCAACAAGAAAATGATATTGGTCTGTTCCTATGTATATGGAATTCCCTGTACTTCCACTTGCAATGATTCGATATCGGATCAAAAAAAGCCCCCCACATTTTCCCAATTTCTTTTTTCTACCTCACCTTGTCATTATAACACTTTCATTTATCAATAAAAAAGATAGGTCTGCTCATAATGAACAAACCTATCATATTCATCCATTTTGTTCAATTATCTTCTGACATAGTTCAGTGGATTTCTGATGCTTCCGCCAACATGAACTTCAAAATGTAAATGAGTACCAGTTGTACGGCCTGTATCTCCCATGATACCAATCGTTTGGCCTTTATCAACACGAGTACCAGGGGAAACAAAAATTACACTTAGGTGCGCATATAAGGTTTGCATTCCATTATTATGGTTTATAATAATAGTATTACCATATCCATTCTCCCATCCCGTAAAGGTAACAACACCACTATCGGCTGCTCTTACCGTATGATTGCTCGATGTAATATCGATTCCCGCATGCATTCTACCCCAACGTGAACCATACGAGCTACTTACTGATCCGCCAAAAACAGGCCAGATTAATGAACCAGAACCGCGGGATGGAACCACTTTTGTACCACGCTTAATAATCTGTTTCACCGGTTGAGTGATGATATTTTCGTTGATTGCTTTTTTCTGAATTTGAATGCCATTTTCTAGATATACTTCATACGTAACCAGTTTTGTACCATTCTTTCCAGCTTGAACCGTTCTTGTTTGGCCTTTATACATGGAAGAATCATTTTGATACTCTATTGCATAAGGAATGGTTTCTTCCTGTGTTACTGTTTCTTTCACTATAACCGTTATTAATGGTTTAACTGCAGTTACATTTAGTTCATCGCCAATATGAATTAATTCACCACTTAATCCTGGGTTTAATTGATATAATTGTTTTGTGGTTAATCCATGCTTATTGGCAATGTCAGAAAGGGTATCTCCCTCTTGAACAATATATTTCTTTTGTTCCAATGTTCCTTGCTTAATCAGCTTAAGTAAATCCTCTTCTGACATAATCTCATCTGGTGCAACCTTTACTTCTTGCAAGTTGACTTTTTCTTTAATTGTAACATCTTCAACTTTCACTTTTGATCTTTCATTTAAGGATGCAGTTTTTACTTTGTTTTTCTCCGTTTTTGGTACATACCCTTGCTTTATCATTTCGAGAATTCGATCTGCCGTTGCTTTATCTTTTGCAACACCAATTTGTTTCCCATTAATGACAATAGCCGTCCCTTTTGCTTCAATATGGAAAATTTGGTTCAATGAATGAATGGTTTCGTTATTATTAAATTCGCCCTTAAATACAGTGTCTTCTATGTATGTAATCTTGTTCGCTGCTTCCAAAGATTTTAGATCATATGTAGATTTCGCTTTTTCTAACTTTTCTTTTTTCCATTGTTCGACAATGTTTTTATCATTCACTGTACCAACAAATTTTCCATCTACATAAACGTGGTATAAAGTCTTAGCATTTGCATGATAATAATAAAGACCAAAAGTTGAACTAATGAATAACAGTCCCGTAAGCGAACCTATAACCATCGATTTTTTTTTATTTTCTGATATTTGTTGCTGCAAAAAAATCCATTTATCTTTACTGATATTGAATGCAGAAGTAACATTGTCTTTCACTTTATCTTTCATTTCACTAATTCTTTCACTTAAACTCTGCATGATAACCTCCTTTATTAGGGAGTTTTTAAAACGGAAAATGGAGCCGACGATGGGACTCGAACCCACGACCTGCTCATTACGAGTGAGCCGCTCTACCAACTGAGCTACGACGGCACAATTAGAAAGAGCTTATCCATACATACTATAAATGTAACATAGCACAGCTTGTATCATCAAGCAAAAAAATTCTGATGACTTATTATATAGAATTAACTGTAATGGAGGTGTAAAATATGAAAAAAACAAGGAACATTTTGGCCTCTTTTCATACAGTAGATGAAGCGCAAAAAGCGGGTCAAGAATTAAAAGCCTTAGGAATCAATGAATTGCAAATCGATCGAGTTAGTCTTTACCCTGGTTATAATCTTAATGAATTTACAAACCCCATTAGAGGTCGTTTTGATAGTTTATCAAAATTAACCTTAGGTGCAAATTTCTCGAATAAAAGCGCTGAAATTCTTGCTGCCGCTAGTGCAAGTGCAAGTGGTTTAGCTGATGACAGTGAAACAGATATAGGCAAAGATGTGTTATTAACAGTAGTAACGGATGAAAGTTTAGCCAATCAAGCAGAACAAATCATCAAAAAATATAACGGTAAACTCTAAACAAAAGTTTCTAATGTGACTCCAACATCGAATCTCTGCGTCACTTCGTTCCTTGTTCTTCGTGTTTACGACTTCCCCTCGCTTGCTTTCGCAAGCAGGTTTTAAATCCCTTTATTGAAGTATAGTAATGATGGTGACCCGTAGGGGATTCGAACCCCTGTTACCGCCGTGAAAGGGCGGTGTCTTAACCACTTGACCAACGGGCCACATTTTTATAAAAATGGTGAGCCATACAGGATTCGAACCTGTGACACCCTGATTAAAAGTCAGGTGCTCTACCTACTGAGCTAATGGCTCACAAACAACACGATTCATATATTATCATGCTGAATAATAAAATGCAACCCCTTTTTTTATAACCATTTTTTGGTCTAAAAATAAGCTTGTATGTTCTATAAAGCTGCGACTTTCGCAAGCGGGCTTTCCTACCGCTTGTTTATTCAAGTTAAAGCCGTAAGGTTAAAAGCAGCGTTAGAACATACAAGCCACTTTATAATTTTGTTCTATTCAAATACGCCTCGTATCATATTGGTTTGATCCCGATTAGGGCCAACAGAAAATATTGCAATAGGAATTCCGGTTAACTGGGAAATCCTTTCAACATAATGGCGAGCATTAATAGGTAGATCATTCAGGTTACGAACACCAGATATATCTTCTGTCCAACCAGGTAATTCTTCATAAATGGGCTCACATTTGGTCAGGACATTAAGATTAGCTGGATAATTTTCCAATACTTCGCCGTTATATCGATAAGCAACACAAATCTTTAAAGTAGGAATACCGGTCAAAACATCAAGGGAGTTGAGGGAAAGTTCTGTTATTCCACTCACCCTTCGAGCATGTCGTACCACTACACTATCAAACCAACCGACTCTCCTTGGCCTGCCTGTTGTTGTTCCATACTCTTTCCCAACTTCTCGGATACGACTACCGATCTCATCTTTGATCTCTGTAGGGAAAGGGCCATCACCAACACGAGTCGTATATGCCTTCGCTACCCCAATAACATGATGGATTTTGGTTGGGCCTACTCCAGAACCGATGGTAACCCCGCCTGCTACAGGATTTGAAGAGGTTACAAACGGATAAGTACCTTGGTCTATATCTAACATTACTCCTTGCGCCCCTTCAAATAATACCCTTTTCCCTTGATCAATGGCATCATTTAACACAACAGATGTATCCGTGACATATGGAGCAATGATTTTACGATATTCCCCATATTCTTTCAACAATGCCTCTAAATCGAATCCATCTGTTTCATAAAACTTCTCAAAGAGACGATTTTTTTCTTCAAGATTCCTTCGTAATTTTTCTGCAAATATTTCTTCATCTAGAAAATCAGCCATTCGAATCCCAATTCGAGCTGTTTTATCCATATAAGCAGGTCCAATCCCTTTACCTGTTGTTCCAATTTTATTTGTACCCTTTCTTTCTTCTTCGACTTTATCTAATTTGATATGATAAGGCATAATCAAGTGGGCACGATCACTAATCTTTAAACGATCGGTTGTTTTTATCCCTTGCCTATGAAGGTATTCTAGCTCCTCAACTAAGGCTTTTGGATCAATGACCATTCCATTCCCTAAAACGCAAATTTTATCTTCATATAAAATCCCTGAAGGAATAAGGTGAAGCTTGAATTTCTTTCCGTCAATAACAATAGTATGTCCTGCATTATTTCCTCCCTGGTAGCGTGCAACCACTTCTGATTTCTCTGCTAAAAAATCAGTAATTTTCCCTTTTCCTTCGTCTCCCCATTGTGTTCCGACTACAACAACTGTAGACATGGAACCACCTCCAAATTTGACTATTCCAATTCCCAACAATTTCAGTTTAGCAATTTGGAGGGTCACTGTCAAATATTAATCACGAACGTTTATTAAATATTTGTCAAATTTTGTTCGTGTTTATGGTTTTGTGCATAGTTTACAAATTTATTATAGTTTTTCAAGAATACAAGTTCTACTTTGCCAACAGGACCATTGCGTTGTTTTGCAATGATGATTTCAACAATATTTTGTTTTTCTGTTTCAGGATTGTAATAATCATCTCGATATAAAAAAGCAACGATATCTGCATCTTGCTCAATACTTCCAGATTCACGGATATCCGATAACATCGGCCGTTTGTCTTGTCTTTGTTCAACCGCACGACTTAATTGAGATAAAGCAATAACAGGAACTTCTAGCTCCCTTGCAATTCGTTTTAATTGCCTTGATATTTCTGATATTTCTTGTTGTCTATTATCCGATTTTCCCCGACCATGAATCAATTGCAAATAATCGATCACAACTAAACCTAACCCTTTTTCTGCCTTAAGCCGCCGTAATTTCGCTCGGATATCATACACGGTTAAACCAGGGGTATCATCAATGTAAATGGGAGCTTCCGATAACGTACTTATAGCCATTGTAAGTTTTTGCCAATCATCTTCTTCCATTTGGCCGGTTCGGAGTTTATGAGCGTCTAAGTTCCCTTCTGCAGAAACCATCCTTTGAACCAATTGACTCGCTGGCATTTCTAAACTAAAGATCGCTACCGTTTCTTTTGCTCTTGCCGCTACATTTTGGGCTACATTTAAGGCAAAAGCGGTTTTTCCTACACTAGGTCTTGCAGCAATGATGATCAGATCTGATTTTTGAAACCCTGAAGTCATTCGATCTAGGTCGATAAATCCTGATGGAATCCCTGTAATTTCACCTTTGTGTTGATGTAAAAACTCGATCCGATCAATGGTCTCCATCAGGACATCTTTTATGGGAATAAAACCATCTTGGTACTTTTTTTGTAAGATTTCAAGAATTCTTCTTTCTGCTTCTCCTAAAATCTCCTCAACATTGTCACTTTCGATATAACTTGTACTAGCAATTTCTGTTGCAGCACGAATGAGCCTTCTTAAAATCGCTTTTTCCTCTACGATTTTCGCATAGTATTCCACATTCGCAGCGGTTGGCACTGCGTTAGCAAGGTCGGTAAGATAAGAAACACCACCCACTTCTTCTAAAAGTTTTTTGTTTTGTAAATCAGAAGTTAAGGTAATCAAGTCAACCGGTTGACCATTTTCCGACAGTTCAAGCATGGATCGATAAATTTTTTGGTGTGATGCACGATAAAAATCATCAACAGATAAGATTTCGGACACCAACATTAAAGCATTTGGATCAAGTAAAATCGCGCCAAGAACGGCTTGTTCTGCCTCAATATTTTGTGGTGGAATCCGGTCTAAGAATAATTCACTCACTTTTATTCCCTCGATTTTCTATGCTAATTTTCATCAACCACATGCACTTTAATCGTTGCCGTTACCTCTTTATGAATCTTCACAGGAACATGGGTATAGCCTAAACTTCGAATCGGTTCATCTAATAAAATTTTCCTTTTATCAATTTGAATCTTCATTTGTTTCAATTGATCAGCAATTTGTTTTGCGGTAACCGCACCAAATAATTTTCCCCCTTCGCCAGATTTTGAAGGGATTGTTACCGTTAGTTGTTCTAATTCTTTTGCCAGCTTTTTAGCTTGTTCCAATTCTTGTGCTTTTCTTTTTTGTTCACTGCTTTTATATGCATTTAATTCATTGATATTCGACTTTGTTGCTTCCTTTGCTAACCCTCTTGGCAAAAGAAAATTTCTAGCATAACCATCTGCTACTTCTTTGATTTCCCCTTTTTTTCCTTGTCCTTTTACATCTTGAAGAAATATGACTTTCATACGGTTAATCCCCCTTCTTTTTGAATTTCTTCTAATACTTTCATTAATTTCGCTTCCGCTTCTTCAACATCAATTCCTTCTAATTGTACTGCAGCATTGGTTAAATGACCACCGCCTCCCAAACGCTCCATAATCGTTTGTACATTGATTTGTCCTAGAGATCTTGCGCTGATTCCTACTAACCCATCAGGACGAACGCTAATAACAAAAGAGGCAAAGATACCGCTCATATTTAAAAGTGTATCTGCAGTTTGGGCAATCAACAACTGACCAAGTTTTTCTTTCGCCACAGCAATTGCGATATGATCATAAACAATACGGGCTTTTTTTACTAATTCTGCCCTTTGAATAAAGTGTTCTATATCTTCTTTTAATAATTTTTGCACTAATGCAGGATCTGCACCATTCCTTCTTAGAAAAGATGCCGCTTCAAAGGTTCGCACTCCAGTTCGAAATGCGAAAGATTTGGTATCGACGACAATACCAGCTAACAACGCAGAAGCTTCCAATCGATCCATCTCAATTCGATCGCTCTGATACTGTAATAGCTCGGTTACAAGCTCGCTTGTTGATGAGGCATAAGGCTCGATATACATTAATACCGGGTCTTTAACAATTTCTTCTCCCCTTCGATGATGGTCAATTACAACAATTCGCCGGCATAATGCTACAATTTTCGGTTCAATGGTTAATGAAGGTTTATGGCTATCGACCATGACAAGTAAAGTCTTAGCTGTAATCATGTTTAATGCCCGTTCGGGAGTTATAAAATATTGGGGTAGTTTTTCATGGCGATGGATCTCGTCTAATAAGGTTTGAATCGAGGGATTTGCCTCATCCAAAACAATATAACCGATTTTATCATGAAGATGAACCGCTTTTAATACCCCAATTGAAGCACCAATCGCATCCATATCTGGAGTTTTATGTCCCATAATGAGGACCGAATCACTTTCACGAATCAGATCTTTTAATGACTGAGAAATCACTCTTGCTCGAACCCTGGTTCTTTTTTCAACTGCATCTGATTTGCCGCCATAAAAAGATAGGCGATCACCAACTCTAACTGCCGCTTGATCTCCTCCACGCCCCAAAGCAATATCTAAACTAGATTGGGTGATTTGCCCTAATTCAACCAGTGAATCGACTCCTGCTCCAATTCCAATACTTAATGTTAATGGGATCTTGTTAACAGAAGTCATTTCCCGAACGCGATCCAATATCTCAAATCTTGTACTTTCCAATTTTTTTAATACACTTTCTGTCATTACAATCCAAAATTTATCCGCTGTGTACCGTCTTAGATAAATATCTAATTCATTGGCCCAATCGTTAATCAAACTAACGACATCGGTAAGTAAGATACTCCGGCTTAACTCATCTAGACCTTGAGCCACTTCATCTATGTTATCTAAATGGATGATGCCAAAGACCAGCCTAGAATTCTGGTACTTTTCCAAAAGGCGATGATATTCGGTAACATCTGTAACATATAAAAGCCGTTCTTCTTTATTGAACTCGATTTGATACATTTTATCCTGATAGGATATAGTCTGTTTCTTTCCTTGATGATCCCATTTCAAAGATGGAAAAATCTCACCAAGGGATTTCCCAATTAACTCTTGATGACGAACTAAAGTTTGAAAATAGGGATTATACCATTGTATATTCCCATCTTCATCATAAAGAACAGCCCCGATTGGTATTGATTGTAATACATCACTACCTATCTTTTTGACACGATGGGAGATGGTGGATATATAACGTTGTAATTCTTTCTTAAAACGAATTTCTTCCTGATATAGGTAATACATCAAAAAAGAAAGAATAACAAGGAATACAAAAGCCAAAAACCAATGATCAATAGCAATGACTCCTATTACAATCAAACCAAATAAGCTATATAGGAAAAGTTGATTTTTTCTTAAACGACTCAGTGAAAATTTAGGCATATTTAGAATCAGCCCCTAAATTTAAGCTTTTTGCGAAAGTCAAATCCCAAATCAAATAAACCGATAAAGTCTAAAATCGGTAAAATCGATGAAACTTGGAGCATGACAAGTCCAATAACTGTAATAAACTGTAAAAATGAACTCCACTTTTTCTTATGCATAAAAAATAATAGAAAAGAAATCCCCTGAACCATTAAAAGAAATCGTAAGATTGGATATAGATTTAATAGAAATAATTTCATGAAATAAACATCCATGACAAAAGGGAAGGCCATTAAAATAGCTACGATGACATAATAATAAAAAATGCTTTTTGGTAACATCCATTCTCTAAATGGTGGGAATGTTGGTGTTTCGATTCGTAATGCTTTAAATACAAACCGAGAAATAAAATGAACGATAAACACAAGGAATAAAGAAGCAAAAATCAACATTGATGGAAGAGTGTATCCCACCATATCTGCCATTTCTTGCAAATAATGTTCCCCTTGTTGGTTAACTGCCCCTATTTGTTGCATCATCTGTAATGGTTCTAAGATCAAAACCTTGCGCATATATTCCACAATGTCGATATGTAGAATCATGCGAATAAAAATTAATAGAAGAATGAAGTTGATTAGTGATGTAATCATTCCAGCAACAATAGCAGGCAAAAGGCTCTTTTTATGATATAAAGTACCCATTACACTTCCAAGTGTTCCACCTAATAATATGAGAAAGTAATCCAATGGGTGCAAGAAAACAATGGTCAAGAATGACATAATGATCGTGAGTGCCAGTCCTTTTTTTAATCCTTGATGATATCCAAAAATAACAAAGGGAATCGGCATGAGATATATGGTAATCATACCTAACCATTGATATAAAAGTAATAAAGCAAGAATAACGAGAATTGTACTTATTATAAGCCGAATATTCTTCTTCAAACAAGACACCTCTTAGCGTTTATTGATATATTGATCTAATAAAGATAAATCTCCATACCATTCTTCTACTTCATGTCCGTTTTTCAAATGTTGTTGAATCTTATCCTTTACTGCTGTCTCTAATTTATGAAAAGGAATTCCAATACGTCTAGCAAGTACATATATCGCCAATAACAAACTTGCCAGACTATCTAAAATGAATTCTTCTTTTCCATGTAACAAGCCTTTAAATAAACCGCTGACTTGTTCGAGGATTTCTGTTTTTAACCATTCCATCACTTTTATATTTTTGGCAAATTGGACATTCCGATCTTGTTTATCCAAAAAAATCTCTCCTCTCATACATTCTATCTATGAAGGATAAGATCTATTCTTCGTCAATCTTTTTATGTATAACATAATTTAATTCAACATAAAAGTTCTTGTTTCCTTCAAGATCGGACTATTGGAATTAAAAAAAACACCATAAACGGATGAAACCATTTACGGTGCTTTTTATACTATTTTATTCAATCGTATATGGCAATAAAGCAACTTGACGAGCACGTTTAATCGCCGTTGTTAACTTGCGTTGATATTTTGCCGATGTACCTGTCACACGACGAGGTAAAATCTTACCGCGTTCACTGATAAACTTTTTAAGTAAATCAGTATCCTTATAATCGATATGGGTAATTTTATTTACAGTAAAGTAACATACTTTACGACGTTTACCACGTTGTTTGCGGGCCATTTTATTCCCTCCCTTTTCAAAGGATATTCGTTTCAAAATGGTAAGTCATCATCGGAAATATCGATGGGACTACCCTCATCTGCAAAGGGGTCATGTTCAAACCGATCATTTCCTTGATTCCGAGACCCTGAATGAGCTGGTTCTAAGAAACGGACATGATCAGCTACAACTTCTGTCACATAGACACGTTTCCCTTCGTTATTCTCATAACTACGGGTTTGCAACCGACCTTCCACTGCAGTTAAGCGACCCTTCCTTAAATAGTTGGCCACATTCTCTGCTAGACCTCTCCAGGTCACGATATTAATAAAATCGGCTTCCCGTTCTCCTTGTTGATTCGTGTAATTTCGATCAACCGCTAACGTAAATGTCGCCACCGCTACTCCTGTAGGCGTATACCTTAATTCTGGATCCCGGGTTAGTCGCCCGATTAAAATGACACGGTTTAACATGATTATCCCCCCAAAAAAAACTATTTTTCGTCTTTCACAATGAGGTAACGGATAATTCCATCGGAAATTCTTAGGTTACGCTCAAGTTCTGCAACCATTTGCGGTTCAGATTGGAAGTTCATGACGACATAAACTCCCTCAGTGTAACCTTTAATTTCATATGCCAAGCGACGCTTTCCCATTTCCTCAACTTTTTCAATTTCACCGCCATTGGCAGTGATTACATTTTGAAACTTATTTACTAATCCTTTCATCGCTTCTTCATTAAGGTCAGGGCGAATCACATACATGACTTCGTATTTCCGCATCAGTTTCACCTCCTTCTGGACTTAACGGCCCCAAATAGGGGCAAGGAGCGAGATTGAGAACTCGCATTTTTAAATTATAACATCAGAATCATTCAATTTCAAGAAAGCCATTAAACATTAAAACGGAAATGCATGATATCTCCATCTTGAACGACATAGTCTTTACCTTCCAAACGAAGAAGTCCTTTTTCTCTAGCCTGATTCATTGTACCGGCTTGAACCAAATCTTCATATGCAACAACCTCAGCGCGAATAAATCCCCGTTCAAAATCACTATGAATGACACCAGCTGCTTGGGGTGCCTTAGTTCCTTTTTTGATCGTCCAAGCTCTTACCTCTTTTTCTCCTGCAGTAAAATAGGTAATCAATCCTAGTAGACGATAAGCGGCTTGAATTAATCGATCAAGTCCTGACTCTTTTAATCCTAATTCTTGCAAAAATAACTCCCGATCTTCTCCATCTAATTCGGCAATTTCTGATTCAACCTTTGCACTGATCACAATGACTTCTGCACCTTCTTTAGTTGCAAAATCCTTCACCTGTTTAACATATTGGTTATTCTCATGTTCAGTAATTTCATCTTCACTTACATTGGCCACATAAAGGACAGGCTTCATCGTTAACAAATGCAAGTCACGAATGAACATTTTCTCGTCTTCATTTAATTCAACACTACGTGCAGGTTTCTCTTCTTGCAAAGCTTGATGGATTCGTTGTAAAACTTCATATTCGATTTGAAACTTTTTCTCTCCGCTCTTTAAATTCTTTTTTGTCCGTTCTAAACGCTTCTCCACCGTTTCTAAATCGGCTAAAACTAGTTCTAGATTAATCGTTTCAATATCGCGAATCGGATTTACACTTCCAGATACATGGGTAATATTCTCATCTTCAAAGCAACGAACGACATGAGCAATCGCATCTACTTCACGGATATGGGACAAAAACTTATTTCCTAATCCTTCGCCACGACTCGCTCCAGCTACTAAACCTGCGATATCAACAAATTCATAGGTAGTTGGTACAATCCGTTCCGGATGAAACATATTTGCTAATACTTGTAACCGATTGTCTGGTACCTCCACAACACCTACGTTTGGATCAATGGTACAAAAAGGATAATTTGCCGCTTCAGCACCAGCTTTGGTTATCGCATTAAATAAAGTCGATTTCCCTACATTGGGTAATCCAACAATTCCTGTTGTTAGTGGCATCCTCTTCACTCCTTAGAAAACGAACATATACCTGAATTATTATATATAAAGAAGGGATCAGAAAACAAGAAAAAACCACCTCCAAGAAGGAGATGGTAAGGACACTTTAAGCTCGCTGTCAATAATTCTGTTTAACTTGCTTTTTTGTTGAGTTCATTCAAGTTACTTAAATGTAAACCTGTATTAGCTTTAACCAAAATTTCATCATATTTTGCAGGATCTTCTTTTCTTGATGAAAAGAGGGTTCCTAAATAAGCCCCGATGAATCCTAAAGGAATAGAAATGATTCCTGGATTTTCTAACGGGAAGATTGGATGGCCAACCAAAATCGCTTTACCAGGTACTGGATTCCAAATATTTGGTCCAATTGCAATTAAGATAAGGGCACTAAGTAAACCAACGAGCATACCAGTCACTGCGCCAGTCGTATTAAATTTTCTCCAGTAGATCGTGAAAACAATTACAGGTAGATTCGCACTAGCAGCAACTGCAAAGGCTAATGCCACTAAAAAGGAAACATTCAATGATTGTGCATATAGTGCAAGAAGAATGGATAAAACAGCCACACCAACAGAAGCCCAACGAGCTGCTAACATTTGCTCTTTTTCTGTTGCGTTACCTTTACGCAAGACATGACCATACAAATCATGAGCAAATGCGGAAGCAGCAGATAAAACAAGACCTGCAACTACAGCTAAGATCGTGGCAAATGCTACTGCCGAAACAAAAGCAAATAGGAAGTTACCACCGAGGGATTCAGCTAATAAGGGGGCAGCCATATTTCCTGCTTTATTGGCAGCAACGATCTTATCATAACCAACAAATGCTGCTGACCCAAAGCCAAGGAATACAGTCATAATATAGAATAAGCCAATAACCCAAGTTGCAAAAACAACAGATTTACGTGCAGTTGGTGCGTCCTTAACAGTAAAGAAACGGATGAGAATATGTGGTAATCCTGCTGTTCCTAAAACAAGGGCTAAATTCAAAGATAGGACATCAATGGGATTTTTTAATTTGACACCAGGGTTTAAGAATTTCTCCCCTAAGGGGGTTGCAGTTTTCATATATTCAAACATTTTTAGGAAACTGAAGTCAAATTTGGCAAAAACCATCAGGCTAATAATAAATGTTCCTGTCATTAAGAGAACCGCTTTCGTAATCTGAACCCAACTTGTCGCAGTCATTCCACCAAATACAACGTAAATCGTCATTAAGGTGCCGACAATTAAAACGGAAGTCGTATAGTTTAACCCGAGCAATAATTTGATTAATCCACCAGCACCAACTAGTTGGGCAATCATATAAAAAATCGATATCGATATGGTATTTAACGCAGCAACACCACGAACCATTTTGTTATCAAAACGTGCCGCAATCATATCTGCCATCGTATATTTTCCTAAATTTCGCAAAGGCTCAGCAACGATATAGAGTACGACCAAGTAGGCGACTAAATAACCGATACTATAGAAAAATCCATCAAAACCAGTTAGAGCAATCGCACCGGCAATACCTAGAAAAGAGGCAGCTGACATATAATCTCCAGCAATCGCTAGACCATTTTGCCATCCAGTTAGTCCTCCACCAGCAGTATAGAATTCACTGGTTGTTTTCGTTTTTTTGGAAGCATAGTAGGTTATGACTAATGTTAAGGCAACGATTATCAAAAATAAGACAAATGCAGTTACGTTCATTTTATTCCCCCCTTCCCACGGTCTTTTGCAGAATCTGATCGACAATCTGATCAAAATTTGAAGCTTTTTTTGTATAAATGGTGACTAAGGTCCATGTCATGATAAATTGACCAAAAGCAAAAAGCCAAGCCCAATTTATATCACCAATCGCAGAGGTATTTAACACCTTAGAATAAGCAGTCATGATAGGCAAAGCAAAATAAAAGATAAAAAAGAATAGAGTAAGAGGGATAATAAAACTCTTTTTTCTTGCCATAAGTTGCTTAAATTCATCAGACTGAACAATTTCTGTATAATCGATCGATGAATTTGCTTTTTTAAGTGCCATACCGCCTACCTCCTTAATTTATTTTTCTCTCTATAATTTTCAAAGGATAAGTCCGAAATTAGCGGTTTGTTTTTCTTTTGGATCACCTCCTTAATCTCTAATGAAATTAAAATGGGTGGATGAGTGCAAATGATGTTTCTTGTATCCTTAATATATCGTTAGTATATGTTCAAAGTCAATATAAAATTCAGAAAATTCTAACATATATAAATTAAGTAAATGGAAAATGAAATAAAAAAAATAGGGATTCTTCTCCCTATTCCTCAATCATTTTTTTTATGGAAACGAAGCATTCATAAAAGATACTACTATTTCCCATCTCGGAAAGGCCATTTTTGGTTAAGTAGTTTACATTGCCACCCGTATCTAAGCCGTATCCTTCTTCAATCATGATTGTTTTTGGATGATTGCCCTTTACTATTTTTGCTTTACCGATTACTTTTCCTCTTTCATTATAAACCATGACTTGGTCGTGTTCCTCAATGCGTTCTTTTTCTGCGATTTCCTTTGGAATATAAACAAACGGTTTTAATTCTTTTTGCTGATTCAGCCAATGATGCTGTGAATGTATCGATTTTCTTGGGTGAATCGATAATAACTGATAAGGGTGTGGATCTACGGAAGCAGAACTAGTCAGACTTTCTTTGGGATACATGATTTTTGCTGTTGGCGAATACCCATCATTCTTTGCTTTTTCCGAATAAAATTCAAACTTCCCAGACGGTGTTGTAAATCTTTTATCTCCCCAAGGGATTTTTGGAAGTGGCAATTCAATTTGTTGCTTTTCTTTTAACACAGATAAGTGAATTCCAAATGGATGTAATGGTTTTAATGCGATTTCGAAGAATTCTTCTCGTGATCGTTCAAAACCTTGCAACTCTAAACGTTTGGCTAGTTCTGACCATATTTTCAATTCCGACCAAGCTTCACCAGGTGGATCAACAAGTTTTGGACCATAGCGAATGTATGAATGAAACATTGATCCATAATAAATATCCTCTTCTTCGAAGACAGAGGCCACAGGCAATACATAATCGGCCATTTTTGCTGTATCCGTTAAAAACAGATCCAAGACTACTTTAGTTTCAACCTGTTCTAATGCTTTGATCGTACGGCTTACATCTGGCAATTGGGTTAATAAATTAGTACGGGAAATAAACATCATTTTAATGGGCGGTTCTTTTGCCTTGATGATCTCTTCAGCTTGACTTGGTCTAAAAAAAGTGCGATATTCCATACGTAAATCTTCTCTTAATAACTCCTCCCAGCCAAAACTTTCTCCAACCAACCGATTCGCATAATTGACTCCACCACCAGCAATGCCAATATTTCCTGTTAAAGCGGCTAAGGCATCAATTGCGCGAACCGTATTCCCGCCATTTGTATATCTTTGCATCCCAAGTCCAAGAAAAGTCATCACTGGGCGATCTTTCGCATACCATTTCGCAAGTTGTACAATATCTTTAACATCAATGTTTATTTCCTTGGAAATGTCCTTTATATTGATCTTTTCCAATTCCTTTTTAAACGCTTCAAAACCAACGGTATAATGACGAATAAATTCTTGATCGTACCATCCATTTTCAATGATGATCTTGCTCATCGTTAAAGCGAGATGACCATCCATTCCTGGAGTTATGGGAAGAAATAAATCACCTTGTTTTGCAATCCCATTTTTGATTGGATTAATGACAACTAACTTGGTACCTTGTTTCTTCGCGTCCATAATAAAACGATATAAATGCATATTGGTGGTTGTAATATTCCTTCCCCAAACGACAATCGTCTTAGCATTTTGTATATCTTCAACATGATGATTCAAAGAGTTGCCAAAATCATATTGCTGGGCTTGAATCCCTGCTCCCCAGCAGAGACTGCCAATCACTTTGGTCATCCCGCCAAAATAATTGAAAAAGCGCCCGTCTAACTCCTTTAATAAGCCAGATGAAGCATAATCATAACTATGAAGAATAGCTGTAGGACCATAAGTCTCTTTGATCTCTTTCATTTTCAGACTGATTTCATCCAGGGCTTGATCCCAGGAGATTCGCGCGAATTGTCCGTTGATTTTCTTTAAAGGGTGAAGTAGACGATTCTGATGATACATCCGATCTTTTAACATTTTTCCCCTACCACAAATTTTCCCTTTCGTAATCGGATGTTCAGGATCACCCTCTATGGCCGTCACTTTCCCATTTTCCGTTGTTACTAAAAGGCCGCAAACATCAAAACAATTTAATGGACATGCTGTCTTCCATGTTTCCCCCATCCTAAATTCTCCCATCTATCTATTTATTCTGAATGTTCTCCTTTGATCAACACCTTTTTCAATGCCTTCTCAAACTTTTTCCTTGGGATTAAAACACTATGGTTACAACCTGTACATTTAATTCGAATATCTGCCCCCATACGGATAATTCTCCACGCATTTGTTCCACACGGATGGGGTTTTTTCATTTGAACAACATCATTTAAGCCAAATGTTTTCTCTTGCAACTTTATACCCCCTTACTTGTCTCATTTCGATGAAGTGTCACCATTCTTGGATAAGGTATTTCGATTCCTTCTTTATCAAATCCTTCTTTAATCTTCGCTCTTAATTTCCTAGCTACCGCATAATGAGTCATTGGCTTGGTTTCAGCAATGATTCTTAGTACCACCTCCGAAGGTCCAAAGTTTTGAACGCCAAGGATTTCCGGTGGTTTTACAATCTCTTTTGTTTCCTTAAATACTTCATTTAAAATATTTTCTAAAACTTTGGTCACATGATCAAGATCTTCTTCATAGGCAATACCAATATCGACTACAGCAACAGAATTGTGAGTAGAATAATTGGTTACTTCTTGAATGGTTCCGTTGGGGATAATATAAAGTTCTCCTGTCCAACTCCGTATTTTGGTAATTCGCAGACCAATTTCCTCAACAACACCAGTAAAATTACTAATGGTTACATGATCGCCTACACCAAATTGATCCTCAAAAATAATAAAGAAACCAGAAATCACATCTTTGACTAAGTTTTGTGCTCCAAAGCCAATGGCCAAACCCAACACACCAGCACCTGCTAATACGGGTCCTAATTCAAATCCCAATTGTTCTAATACCATTAAGATCGCAAAAAAGTGAATCGTATATTTTACTGCATTATGAATTAGAGATCCGAGTGTCTTAGCTCGCCTTTCATTCACTTTTAAAGCTTTTGGACTTTTATTTATCCAGCGATCAATGAAGGCATTAACCAATCGAACCAACATTTTTGCTGCAACAATAATCATTAAGATTTGGATAACCGTCCATAACAAATTGATCCAAAGCTCAGGATTCATCAGTTTTATTCGTAAATTAGACCAAATACTTAGCAATGAAAATTGGTCAATATTCTCTAATGCGTTTATAAAATCCATGATTCATTCCTCCCTCATAAGAAAATTGTTTGATTCGGATTTTAAACGGAAGTATTAGCATATTTGTTCCCTTTTTAAACACGTTGAAATGGAAAAAGAATAATTAAAGTTAACACATATAAATTTAGAACACCGTATAAAGGATATAAAAAGTGGATTAAATTAGAAAAACCGATAAACGATACTGGTATAATGAATATTAGAAAAAATAAGCTCAATTGTCCAGTTGAAAAAGGCAAACGTTTCTGAACTCGATAAATTAAACCATGAACATTACTTAATGCGGTCGTATAGATCGCTAACCATAAGATCACTGAAACAAATGCCATAAAAAGAGGTTGATTTTGCGGGATAATCGAAAAAAGGGGGATTTCATACTGATTGGCATTTGCAACACGCAATAAGGATTGATTCATTAAAATTGCAATCAATCCTAAACCAGAAATGCCAATAATACTTCCTAGAATAATCTCACCCTTTGATCGAATCTCCTTCCCAATAGTGGATAAAACACCAAGTAAAGAAATGATATTAAAAGCAACATACGTAACAGCTGAAGGCCACACTCTTAAATGTTCTCTTATAAAATGAGAAACTACATCCTTATTGGTAAAAAGAAAATGAAAACCAATATAAACCATCATTAACATCTTCATTGGCATAAGAACACTATTTAAATGAATGAGTCCACTTACCCCGTGAGCTAAAACAAGCCACAAGCTTATTGCTAAAACGATATCTCCTATAATCATTGGGTATCCCCATTGTTCAAAGATGGCACTACTTCCTGCAAACATTATCACAGATCCTGAAAATAAATATAAAAAGATAAACCAATCAAAAATTTTAGCAAACCGATTTCCCATTAATAATACGAGAATATCATAATAGTTTTTGGTTTCATATCGCCAACTTAACCATAAAATCACTATGCTGCTTAAAAGAAATAAGACCATTGCAATCAATAATCCTATCGTGCTTTGCAATCCATAAGAAGTGAAAAACTCCCAGATTTCTCTTCCTGAGGCAAATCCCGCACCGATTGTTGTACCCATAATCGTTAACCCAATCTTGACTCCATTCTTAAACATTGTAAATTCTCTCTCCCTTTGTTCTTCTTAAAATATATTTTTTCTTTCCATTAAAAATTGATTCATTGATTTATCCATGTTCTATGTATATTTCCTAAATTATCCACGTATACTAGTAATACTATTTTTTTGGAGGTATTTATAGATTTGCTTACATTTAAAAATCCTATGAAATATGTGATTGATTCTACTGATCCTCAGGGTTATCATCAACTATCCCATTCTATTCAATATTTTTTAGATAAATACGCTTATAATCATTGGGTTATCCTTTGTATTGGTACAGATCGATCCACTGGCGATGCTTTAGGTCCATTAGTCGGTTCAAAATTAAAATTAATGGAACCACGCCATTACACTGTATTAGGTACATTAGAAGAACCTGTCCATGCTTTGAATCTTGAAAATACGATTCAATTTTTAAAAGAACATTATCCCGATTCTGGTATTCTTGCAATCGATGCTTGTCTTGGTCAATTAAGAAGTGTAAAATCAATTCAAGTTGTAGATGGTCCTTTAAAACCAGGAGCTGGGGTTTATAAAACTCTTCCTGAAATCGGTCATTTTCATATCTCTGGGGTTGTAAATGTCGGGGGGTTTATGGAGTATTTCGTATTACAAAACACCAGACTTCATGTTGTAATGAAAATGGCAGATATGATTGCATTGTCCGTTCATCATAGTATTCAATTCAATAGATATAAAAAGGAGAATGCCGCAAATTAGATTACGATCATTCTCCGTATATCGTGTCTATTATGACTGAATCGCTTTCTCGATCGCCTTTTTTTCTTCATTTGAAAGGCGATAAATCGATTGGCCATTTTCAATTGGTTTCGCATAAACAGTAGATTGTTCCCGATTATAGATACTTGTAATTACGACTCCGTTTTGTTTTTCATCAAGAATCGCAATGGAAAAACTAAGGTCATTTCCTTGCTCACCAAATGCATTATAACGAATGATTCCTACTTTTCCTTTTAATCTTTCCACTTGTTGAAAGATGGTATCTAATTTTTCTTTATTCACCGTTATCTCTTTTTTTATCGTTTCTATTTCTTGGTTGAACTCTTCAATGAATGCCCCTAGGTTTTGATTTCCTTCCCCACGAGTAAAACGTTTAAAACTTTTTTTTAGCTTTCTTACTTTTATCCCAAGGAAATAAATCCAAATCAGTTCAATCACACTAACGACTGTCAATATGATGATGAATTCATTTTGGTATTGTAAAACGATTTTCACTGTTTGTCTTCCCTTCTCTTACAAGTTCTGCTTTTTAAAAGAATAGTTTGATGATTGCTACACCTATTGGTGCGATAACCACTGCTGGTAACATATTAGCCACATTGATCTTTTTTAATTCTAAAATATTAATGGCAATCGCAATAATTAATATACCACCTGTTGCTGTAATTTCAACAATCATTTGGTCAAGCAGATTTTTTGGAATAAAGGAATGGATATAAGTGGCTAGTAGTGCGATGGTTCCTTGGTAGAGAAAAACAGGTATTGCTGAAAAAATAACCCCGATACCTAAAGTTGAAGCAAAGATAATCGCTGAAAATCCATCTAGCATTGCTTTTAAATATAACAATTGATGGTCTAAATTTAATCCACTGTTTAAAGCACCTAAAATCGCCATTGCTCCTATCGTGTAAACAAGAGTAGCAGTAACAAAAGCTGTGGATATACTTCCTTTACTTTTCCCACCAACTTTTGCTTCTAACCACATCCCTAAACGATCTAATCGATCCTCAATTTTTAATAATTCACCAACAATCCCGCCTAATACTAAACTTAAGATCACTAATAAGAAATTTTGTGTTTTTAAACCCATTGTTATTCCTTGGATGATAACCGCTAAACCAATTCCTTGCATGACCGTATTTCTCATTTTCAAGGGGATATTTGATAAAAAGCTACCAATTATCCCTCCAAATATAATTGCAATAGCATTTACGATTGTTCCTGTTAATACCATTCATTTTTCCCCCTAATTATAAGACCGACGCAATCTCTCTTATTGCTTTTAAAAATGCGTCAACTTCTTCTTCTGTATTAGAATAACCCATACTTGCTCTTATTGCGCCATTTATAGTTCCTATCGCTTGATGTACTAAAGGTGAACAATGGAAACCGCTGCGAACGGCAATTTGGTAATGTTGATCTAAGATAGTTGCAATTTCTGCTGAATCCATTCCTTCAATCGAAAAACTAATCACCGCTACTCTTTCCTGATTTGGATCTGGACCATACCATTTCACACCTTTGATTTCACTAAGTCCTATTAACATGCGCTTTGTTAATGCCCATTCTTTTTTTTGTAAGGTATCTATTCCAATCTCTTCAAGAAAATCTAATGCTGCCCCTAATCCCACAATTCCGATTGTATTTAAAGTCCCAGATTCATATCGTTCAGGGCTTTTTAAAGGTTGATCGATGTCCTCAGAAAACTTTCCTGTTCCCCCATGGATAATCGGTGATAATTGAAGTTCAGGATGAATATATAATCCCCCTGTACCTTGTGGACCAAGAAGTCCTTTATGACCAGGAAAAGTAAGAAGATGGATATTCATTTCTTGAACATCTATGGGCAATCTTCCTGCTGTTTGGGCAGCATCTAGTAAAAAATAAATTCCTTTTTCTTTCGCAAATTGACCAATTTCCTGCGCTGGTTGAATCGAACCTAAAACATTGGAAGCATGACTCATCGCTAATAACTTTGTGTTTTTTTTGATTTCTTTTTTCAAAGAGTCTAGGGAAATAAAACCTTTGTCGTCTACATCTAGATAAGTAACTTCAATCCCTATTACCTTTTTCAAATACTCTAATGGTCTTCTAATAGAATTATGTTCTAATTTGGTTGTAATGACATGATCGCCAGGGGAGAGAAGCCCCTTTATGGCCTGGTTTAATGCTTGTGTTGTATTCATGAAGAATACAATTTGGTTGGGATCTGAAATATGAAAAAGTTTTGCCAATTTCACTCGGGTTTGATAAATCTCTTTCCCTGCCAAATCTGCCATTTTGTGATTTCCTCTACCTGGGTTAGCACCGTTTTCCATTAAAAACTGGGCCATTTTTTCAATTACTTGCTTTGGTTTCGGCCAAGAAGAAGCTGCATGATCAAAATAAATCATAAATACACCCCGTTTTTTTAACGTTTTTTGAGCAATAACTCTTTTAAAACATGAAACCTTTGTATGTTCTAACGCTACTCCGATGCCTCGCGGCTTTCCGTAAATAAGGTCGGTAGGAAAGCACGCTCGCCAAAGTCGTAGCTTATAGAACATAAACATATAAAAAAAATCTTATTAGATTAGTATATTCCATAAACAGCGACTTTTGGGAGTGTATTTATACACGGACAAGGGAGATTTGGAATATACAAATCTATTTTTAAAGTGGTTATGGAAAAAAGTAAAGAAAAGTGAAAAGACAACCGACTTGGTTGCCTTTGTCTCTAATATACCCCCATGATCTCCAAAATTCTCTGTAAGTCATTTTGATCAAAATATTCAATTTCAATTTTCCCTTTATTTTTCCCTTGTTTAATCTTAACCGAAGTTTTTAATGTTTCCCGAAGTTGTTCCTCTAAATGACGATACAATTTTGTAGAGTGAGTTTCTTTTTTCTTTTTCAATGTTTCACGTGAAACATTTTCTTTTTCTTGCTGGATTTTTTCTTCTAAAGTACGAACACTCCAATTCTCTTCGATCGTACGTTTTGCTAATTGGATCTGTTTTTCCTCTGTATCAAGGGTAATCAAAGCCCTTGCATGCCCCATCGTTAATCGACCATTCATAATTTCTTCTTGGATCGCTTTTGGAAGTTGAAGTAAACGTAAGATATTCGCTACATGGGGACGGCTTTTCCCCACTCTTACAGATAATTCTTCTTGGGTCAAATGGAAAGTTTTCATTAATTTATCATAAGCATTTGCGATCTCTATCACATTTAAGTCTTCTCTTTGGAGATTTTCAATAAGGGCGATTTCCATTACTTGTTGATCGGTAAATTCTTTAATCACAGCAGGAATAGTTTGCAATTTTAATTCTTTACTCGCCCGCCATCTCCGCTCACCCGCTACGATTTCGTAACCTTTTAAAGCTTTTCTAACGATAATGGGTTGAATGACGCCATGTTCTTTGATCGAAGCCATTAAATCTAATAATTGTTCTTGATTAAATACCTTTCGGGGTTGGTAGGGATTTGGGCGAATATGACTAACTTCAATCTCTGTTACTTTTTCATCATCCCCTATGTCTAAAGAAGGAATTAAAGCATCCAACCCCCTTCCAAGGCGCTTATTCATGAGAAATCACTTCCTTTGCTAAATCAAGATAAACTTCAGCTCCTCTAGACTTAGGATCATAAGTAACAATCGATTGACCATGGCTTGGCGCTTCACTTAAGCGAACATTTCTAGGAATGATGGTTTGATAAACTTTTTCTTTGAAGTATTTTTTTACTTCTTCCACGACTTGAATACTAAGATTTGTCCTTGCATCAAACATCGTTAAAAGGATACCCTCAATGGTTAAATCGGTGTTTAAATGCTTTTGCACCAAACGGATCGTATTTAATAATTGACTTAACCCTTCTAAAGCGTAGTATTCACATTGAATAGGAATAATCACTGAATCAGCAGCAGTTAAAGAATTTACCGTTAAAATACCTAATGAAGGGGGACAGTCAATGATAACGTAATCATATTGGTCACTAACAACATGAAGCGCTCTTTTTAAACGAACCTCTCGAGATATGGTTGGTACGAGTTCAATTTCCGCTCCAGCTAATTGAATTGTGGCAGGTATGATATCTAATCCTTCAATTTTTGTTGGGTAAATTGCATCTTTTGGTGGTATGTCATTAATTAACACATCATAGATACAATATTCTACATCTGCTTTATTAATTCCTATCCCACTTGTTGAATTTCCTTGAGGATCTATATCAACTAGGAGAACTTTTTTTCCCAATTTTGCTAAACTAGCACTTAAATTGACTGAAGTTGTTGTTTTACCAACGCCACCCTTTTGATTCGTAATGGCGATAATTTTCCCCATAAATACATTCACCTCATTTTCAACGACTAAGAAGCCTAACTCTTGCGAGGTTATACTATAGAGCAAAAGAAAAGCTTCAAATTGAAGCTTTCTCTTGATGGTGATGATTAATCTTTAATTCTGTTTCTTATTTATTTTTAGGTATTTTAATAATAAACTCATAGTAGTTTTCGTATTCTTTTTCATCGGCCTCGATCGATAATCCGTTTTTTAATACCATATCGACCGATTGACGAATAGTATTCATCGCTAAACGAACGTCTCTAGATAAAGCAACCCGCTTTGGTTTAGGCTTTTGCTTATTTGTAACTTTCTCTAAAATTTGATTGACTCGGTTTTCCGTTTGTTTTACATTTAATTCTTTTTCAACAATTTCTGCTAAAATTTTTTCTTGAGATTCAACATCATGAAGAGACAATAATGCCCTAGCATGTCTTTCTGTAATCTTCCTTGACATTAATGCCTCTTGAACCGTAGGTGGTAAATTTAATAAACGTAATTTGTTCGCTATTGTCGATTGACTTTTTCCTAATCTTTGTGCCAGACTTTCCTGAGTTAACCCATGGATTTCAATTAATTTTTTATACGCCATCGCTTCCTCGATCGCAGTTAATCCTTCTCTTTGTAAGTTTTCGATCAGTGCGATAGAAGCAGCCTGTCCATCATTATACTCCTTAATAATAGCAGGGATTTTATCCCACCCTAATTTTTGTACTGCTCTTAATCGCCGTTCCCCTGCAATAATTTCGTATTTTTCATTCCGGAAGCGAACCACAATCGGTTGAATAATTCCATGTGTTTTGATCGTTTGACATAATTCATCTAATTTATCATCGTCAAACACCGTTCGAGGCTGGTATGGACTAGGGACAATTTTGTCTACTGAAATATATTTTACTTCTTCTGTTTGCGAATTTTGACTTCTCTCAGCCAACCCAAAAAAACGCGATAAATGGTCTTTCATTGGGACCACACCTACCTAATACCCTAATACTTTCTCAACTTTATGTATTCTCTTCTTATTTTTAAAATCCTTCTATTAAAAGACAAAATAATTGAATGATTTAAAGTGACTTTATTATTTTATACGATTCAATGGGAATTGAGAATAGAGTAAAAATAGGTTTGTGTATTCAAAAGTCGCTGTTTATGGAATATACAAACCCAAGATCCTGATATTATTTAAAAAGTAGCTATCCAAAACTTAAGAAAAGAAAATGGCTAATAAATTGATAGCCAATCTATCAGCCATAGTTATTGTTTCACGTGAAACATTGATTATATAATCGGTTGTCGAT
The DNA here is from genome assembly GCF_048381575.1 of Tepidibacillus sp. LV47. Classification (NCBI taxonomy): domain Bacteria; kingdom Bacillati; phylum Bacillota; class Bacilli; order Caryophanales; family Bacillaceae; genus Tepidibacillus; species Tepidibacillus sp. LV47. The sequence goes on along the minus strand of NZ_JBLWIF010000002.1, from coordinate 17,320 downwards.
TGGGTGTTCCAGGTTTTCGTGGATATTTTTTTGGTGAATTTTTTGTTTTTTTGATGAAAATGATTGTTCGCTCCCCAAATTGATAAGGTAGATTCAGTTCCTTCGTTTCCATTAACTCTCCCCCTAAGATTTCTATTGATTTTTTTGCTTCAACGATTTCTTCTTTTGCATTGGATCCTTTCATTGCTATCATCATTCCATTTTTCTTTACAAATGGGAGAGTGAGCTCAACCAAAACATTTAACCTAGCTACTGCCCTTGCAATCCCAATATCAAAAGTTTCTCTGTATTCTTTTTTTTGACCAAATTCTTCCGCTCTCCCATGAATACAAGCAAAATCAGTAAAATCTAACTGGTTACCAACTATTTTTAAAAAGTTAATTCTTTTGTTCAATGAATCGAGTAACGTTACTTTTAATAGGGGGAAACAGATTTTTAAAGGAATACTTGGAAAGCCAGCACCTGCACCAATATCAATGATCGTCTGGTCAGAAAACGGGTAGTAGAATGCCGGTGTAATTGAATCGAAAAAATGTTTAATGATGACTTCTTTTTTTTCTGTAATTGCTGTTAAATTTATTTTCTGATTCCATTCTAATAATAATTGATAAAAGGTTTCAAACTGACGTATTTGGAAATCAGAACACTCGATCTGATAAGGTTCTAGCAACTTTCTTAATTCTTCCATTCTACTTTGTCTCCATCTCTTTTTTTCCTTGTTCAATGTAAATCAAAAGTATGGATATATCAGCAGGACTTACTCCTGATATCCGTGAAGCTTGGCCAATGTTTAAAGGTTGAATTTTATTTAATTTTTCCCTTGCCTCCGAGGAAAGTCCACTAATTTTATTATAATCAACCCATTCTGGAATTTTCTTTGCTTCTACTTTTTTCATTTTCTCTACTTGTTGCAGTTGCTTCTCAATATATCCAGCATACTTCACTTGGATTTCTACTTGTTCTTTTACTTCCAGAGGTAATTCCTCGGGACTAGGTGCAATTCTTTCAATTACCGAATAGTTGATCTCTGGTCTACGTAATAATGTAGCTAAATCGACCGCATTATTTAATTCAGCTGTCCCTATTTCACGCAAGATTTGCTGTACTTCAGGTGTGGGTCTTACTTTTTCTTGTTTTAAACGAGCAATTTCTGCCTCGATATTCCTTTTCTTCTCTAGAAAACGCTGATACCTTTCTTCATCAATCAATCCAATCCGATAGCCAATTTCCCGTAAACGTAAATCTGCATTGTCATGACGTAATAATAAACGGTACTCTGCTCGTGAAGTAAGTAATCGATAAGGTTCATTGGTACCCTTTGTTACTAAATCATCAATTAACACACCAATATATGCTTGGGAACGATCTAAGATTAATGGTTCTTTTCCTAAAACTTTTAATGCGGCATTGATCCCAGCCATTAACCCTTGTCCAGCAGCTTCTTCATACCCTGATGTTCCATTCAATTGTCCAGCGGTAAACAGATTTTTAATTTTCTTCGTTTCTAGTGTTGGCTTTAATTGAGTTGGAACGATCACATCATATTCAATCGCATAACCAGGTCGCATGATTTCGGCTTTTTCTAAACCAGGTAAAGTTCTTAACATTTCAATTTGAACCTCTTCGGGAAGACTTGTGGAAAAGCCTTGAACATACATTTCTTTCGTATGTTCCCCTTCAGGTTCTAAGAAAATTTGATGGCGAGGTTTATCATAAAAACGAACGACCTTATCTTCGATCGACGGGCAATAACGGGGACCCGTTCCTTCAATCACACCAGAAAACATGGGTGCACGATGTAAGTTGTTCGAAATAATAGAATGGGTACGGAAGTTGGTATAGGTTAACCAACAGGGAATTTGTTCTTTTCGATACATTGTTGTATCGAATGAAAAAGCGCGAGGAACATCATCTCCTGGCTGGATTTCCATTTTTGAAAAATCAATCGTATCTTGATGCACTCTTGGTGGAGTACCTGTTTTAAAGCGTACAAGTTCAAAGCCAAGTTCCCGAAGGTTTTCCGATAATTTAATCGATGGTTTTTGATTGTTAGGGCCACTTTCATAAATGAGATCGCCAATAATAATTCTTCCTCTTAAATAAGTACCTGTCGTTAAGACAACCGTCTCACTATAATATTCTGCACCTGTATGGGTGATGACTCCTTTTACCGTATCATTTTCTACGATTAACCGATCCACCATTGCTTGTTTTAACGTTAGATTTGGTGTATTTTCTAATGTCTTTTTCATTTCCCGTTGGTAGGCTTGTTTATCCGCTTGAGCTCGTAATGCATGTACAGCAGGACCTTTTCCTGTGTTTAACATCCTCATTTGGATATATGTTTTATCAATATTTCTCCCCATTTCACCACCTAAGGCATCGATTTCCCGAACGACATGACCTTTGGCCGGGCCACCAATCGATGGATTACAAGGCATAAAAGCAATCGTATCTAGGCTAATCGTTAATAACAGAGTCTTTACACCCATTCGCGCAGCTGCTAGAGCAGCTTCTACTCCTGCATGTCCGGCGCCTACAACAATACAACCATAATCACCAGCATGATATCCCATCTTTTTACCTCCATTTCACTTACCAACACAAAATTGAGAGAAGATTTGATTGACTAAGTCCTCGGAAACAGAATCACCAATAATTTCTCCAAGTTGATCCCAAGCATTTTTTATATCAATCGCAACCATATCGACAGGTAACCATTGTTCAATCGATTGAATCGCATCTTCTAAACTTTTCTTTGCCTTTTTTAATAAGGAAATATGTCGAGAATTAGAAACATAAGTCAAATCATCAGCTTCAATTTTCCCCTCAAAAAATAAATTGATGATCGTTTTCTCTAAATCATCAATTCCTTCTTCCTCTTTTGCTGATGTAAAAATGATTGGCGAATGAGGAAAGTAACCTTTTACCTCTTCGATATTTAATTTTTGCTCTAAATCGGTCTTGTTGATGATAATCATTACATTGGAATTCCTAACCATTTCAATTAAGCGCCGATCTTCTTCTGATAATGGTTCATTATAATTTAATACAAATAAAACAACATCTGCTTCTTCTAATGCCATTTTTGACCGTTCTACACCTATTTTTTCAACGATATCCTCTGTTTCCCGAATTCCAGCTGTATCGATTAATTTAAGGGGAATCCCTCCAATATTTACATATTCCTCGATTATGTCTCTTGTCGTTCCAGGTATGTCTGTAACAATCGCCCGATTTTCTCTAATTAACGCATTTAATAATGAGGACTTTCCTACATTGGGTCTACCGATAATCGCTGTTTTCAAACCTTCACGAAGAATTTTCCCTTGCGATGCATGTTCAAGTAATTGTTCAATCTCTTTTTTACTTTGAGTTGTCTTTTCTAGCAATAATTCATGGGTTACATCTTCAACATCATAGTCAGGATAATCAATCGTCACCTCAATATGGGCCAAAACCTCTAATAAATTCTGGCGAATCCCTTTAATTTTCACAGACAACTTACCTTCTACTTGTTTCATCGCTAAAGCCATTGCCCGATCGGTTTTCGATCGAATCAGATCGATGATTGCCTCTGCTTGTGATAAATCAATACGCCCATTTAAAAAAGCCCTTTTTGTAAATTCGCCAGGTTCAGCTAAACGAACACCTTGTTCTAAAATTAGATCTAAAACCTTTTTAACAGCAATGACTCCTCCATGGCAATTTACTTCTACTACATCTTCCCGTGTAAACGTTTTTGGGGCTCTCATCACTGTAACTAAAACTTCATCAATGGTTTCTCCATTTTTATCCACAATACGCCCATAATGAATGGTATGACTATCCACAGTAGATAACTTTTTCTTCCCGCGAAAAATGGAATCTACAGCTTCAATCGCTTTATCCCCACTTACGCGAATAATGGCAATCCCACCTTCTCCTAATGGTGTGGAAATTGCAGCAATTGTATCAAACTCCATTGGTTTTCACCTCAAAATATTTAACGCAATAATTTCTCTTAAAAGAAAAGGATAACATATTTTTCATTCAAAAACAAAATAACAAAAGTTATTATTAATATTTATCCCCATGTTGATAAATTTAAAATAGGTTTAAAGCCGTAAGGTTAAAAGCAGCATTAGAACATACAAGTGTTTCATGTTTTTTAAAAAGAAAAGGGAGCTTTTGCTCCCCCAAAATGTAACCTATTTAATATTTCCTAGTAATCGTCACTTTTCGATTTGGTTCTTCTCCTTGGCTGATCGTTCGAACTTTCGGATGATTTTGTAATTTTGTATGAATAATTTTTCTTTCATGAGGACTCATTGGTTCAAGAACAACATCTCTTCCCGTACGAACTACTTTATCAGCGAGTTTCATCGCCAATGCTTCGAGCGTTGCTTTTCTTCTAGCACGATAATTTTCTGCATCTAAAACAATTCTTATTCGATTTTCTTTTACATGTCGATTAGCAACAATATTTGTTAAATATTGTAATGCATCTAGGGTTTGGCCTCTTCTGCCAATTAAAATGCCTAAATCATTTCCAAGCAAATTCAAAATAACTTGTTCATCTTCTTCAGAAACTTCAATTTCAACACTTAAGTTCATCGCTTGAAAAACATCATATAAAAATTCTTTCGCTTCTAGAATCGGATCCTCTGAAAATATTTGTTTTCTGTCAGGTTTAGTAAATTTTTCTTCCAAGAAATCTCGAGCCTTTGTTTCTAATATTGAGGGTTCTGATTCGGAAAGCAATGTAACTTCCACAACCGCATCTTTTCGTCCCATTAAACCAAATAATCGTTTTCCTGGTTGTTCAAGTACCTTTACATTTACTTTGTCTTCTGTGGTGTTAAGTTGTCTGAGGGCTGAGTTTATTGCTTCTTCCACAGTCTTTCCCGTAGCAATGACTTTTTTCATTTTTTAAAAACCCCCATTAAGCCTATTTCTTATATGTAATTAATTTGGTTTGTAAAATCGTAAAAATATTCCCTACCACCCAATAAAGAGCTAATGCTGATGGTAATGTGGTACCGATAAATAGAATCATTAAAGGCATCATAATCGACATAATTTTTTGTTGCTGAGCCGCTTGCGGAGTTGTCGCAACATTCGTGTTCATCATCACAGTCTGAATATATGTTAATACAGCTGCTAAAATCGGCAGTATAAAATATGGATCTTTCTCCCCTAATTGTAACCAGAGAAAACCGTGTTTTGCGATGTCCGGATTCCTCATAATCGCATGATAAAATGCAACTAAAATAGGCATTTGAATGAGAATCGGTAGACAACCGGATAAAGGATTTACATTATGTTTTTGGAAAAGCTTCATTGTTTCTTCTTGCATCTTTTGTGGATTGTTCTTATATTTTTCTCTTATTTTTGCAATTTCTGGCTGCAACTCCTGCATTTTCTTTTGACTTTTAATCTGGGTAATCATTAGGGGTAAAACTAAGAAGCGAATAATAATCGTAACGACAATAATCGACAAACCATAATTGTTAAAGAGAAGCTTTGCAAAAAAATCTAATGTTTCAGATAATGGATAAACAAAATATCGATCCCAAATTCCATTATTCGGATCAGGTACACCTCTTGTAGAACACCCGCTAGTAATCAACATGAATCCTATTAATAGGAAAAAAACAAATGAGCGTTTCCGCAAACAAAATTCCCCCTCTAAAGATAATCGCTATTTTTTCGGAACAGGATCATATCCTCCTGGATGGAATGGATGACATTTAGATATCCGTTTTACTGATAACCATCCACCTTTAATTGGACCATGAATTTCAATTGCTTCAAAGGCATAATGGGAACAAGTAGGATAAAAACGACAAGTTGGTGGTTTGATTGGTGAAATAAACTTTTGATAGAAACGAATCAACGATAATAAGAACCTTTTCATCAAACGGTTTCACCTTACTTCTTAACAAATAAATTCATTTTTCTGAAAAGATGTTCTACACTTTTTTCAATTTGCTCATATTCCATCTCTATGATTGGCTTTCGTGCGATGATAATAAAATCTTTATGTTTTTTAATCTCATTTTTACTGATAATTGAACGAATCGCTTCCTTTATAAGACGTTTCACTCGATTTCGAACAACCGCTTTTCCTAATTTTTTACTAACAGAAATACCAAAACGATGACATTCTGTTTCATTATTATCCAATTCATACAATACCAAAGAACGATTTGCTATGGAATGACCATATTGATAAACTTTTTTGAAATCTTCCCTTTTCCTAAGTCGAAATTCTTTTTGCAAGACCTTGCCTCCACGTTCTCTGAATGCGTTAACAAAACATTTTCTAAGTAAAAGTATAGCTAAATATGATCTAGAATAAACTCATTTTAACACATTACAACAATGAGTTTAATAAGTTTTTCAAATAATATAGAAAAAAGGCCACCCAAATGTGACCTATGCAGATAATACTTTTCTCCCTTTTGCACGACGTCTCTTTAATACTTTACGACCATTTTTTGTACTCATTCTCTTACGGAAACCATGATCTTTCTTTCTTTTACGCACATTTGGTTGATAAGTTGGTTTCATGTATCATTACACCTCCCCTTGAGGATCCATCATTCATAGTGTAAAGAAATTCTTTCACATTATATTAAAGGAAAAAGCCTTTTGTCAAGAAACGGTGATGAATCACCTCTCATTTCATAAAATATCTACAACGATCAAAAAATCAAAAATCTACCATATCATTTTTTGTTGATAACTTCATGATGAAAATCCACCTGTTTTCGACAAATTTCTCACAGATTATCCACAAAATATAGTACTGTTGATAATCATTGCACACAATTTGTAGTTATTGTGGATAATTTAAGAAAAGCATTGATATTATTGAATCAATTTGATATTATGTTTTTGATTAAATCGGTGGATAACTCTTGTCATGAAAGAAAATATTCACAGCCTGTGGATAATTATGTGGACAATTATCCATGGTTGTGGATTTTTTATTCACAAAATGCGCTTTTAATTTTATCAAATTTCGATCATTTCCCCAAGAATCAACAATTCTTTATCCACACTATCAACTTATTTCTGTGGAAAAACGGTATGGGAGAGTTTAACGTGGAACAATTACAAACTTTATGGAAAAAAACTTTATCGATTATTGAAGGAAAAATAAGTAAACCAAGTTTTGAAACTTGGCTACAATCAACGCAAATTTCATCTCTCGTAAATGATCAACTAACAATTATCGCACCAAATGAGTTTGCTAGAGATTGGTTAGAGTCCCGTTACTCCACCTTAATTCAAGAAACCTTATACGAAGTTACTGGGGAACATTTCGAAATTAAATTTACGATCCCACCATCTACCAATGAAATGGATTACATCCCTGACCAAACTCCGAAAAAAAAGATCATTACTCCTACTGAAGATGAGGATACACAATATAAATCGATTTTAAATCCAAAATATGTATTTGATACTTTTGTCATCGGAGCAGGGAATCGCTTTGCCCATGCAGCATCCCTCGCAGTAGCTGAAGCTCCCGCTAAAGCCTACAATCCTTTATTTATTTATGGTGGTGTGGGACTTGGTAAAACTCATTTGATGCATGCAATTGGCCATTATGTCATCCAGCACAATGAAAACGCAAAAGTTTTGTATATCACTTCTGAAAAATTTACAAATGAATTTATTAATGCCATTCGTGATAATAAAACCGTTGAATTTCGCAATAAATATCGAAATATTGATGTTCTCTTAATTGACGATATTCAGTTTTTAGCTGGAAAAGAACAAACACAAGAAGAATTTTTCCATACTTTTAATGCTTTGCACGAAGCAAGTAAACAGATCATTATTTCTAGTGATCGCCCACCAAAAGAAATTCCTACATTAGAAGACCGATTGCGCTCCCGTTTTGAATGGGGACTCATCACAGATATACAACCCCCTGATTTAGAAACGCGGATTGCCATTTTAAGAAAAAAAGCAAAAGCAGAAAACTTGGATATCCCCAATGAAGTGATGATTTATATCGCCAATCAAATCGATACAAATATTCGCGAGTTAGAGGGAGCATTAATTCGCGTTGTTGCTTATTCCTCTTTAATCAATAAAGACATGAGTGTCGAATTGGCGGCTGAAGCCTTAAAAGATATTATTCCTTCATCAAAACCAAAAGAAATCACGATTTATAGCATTCAAAAAGCAGTGGCGGAGTATTACGGTATCAAACTAGAAGATTTAAAAGCGAAGAAAAGAACAAGAGCCGTAGCTTTTCCAAGACAAGTAGCGATGTATCTTTCGCGAGAATTAACCGATCTTTCACTCCCAAAAATTGGTGAAGATTTTGGTGGTAGAGATCATTCTACAGTTATTCATGCTTATGAAAAAATTGTGAGCGAATTAAAAACTGATGTTGAGTTACAACAAGCGATTAAAATATTAAAAGAAAAAATTAAAAACCTTCATTGATTATGGTTATTGTGAATAACATAAAATGCATATCCACACGTTATCAACATGTGAATAAATAGACGACCCTTATTCTTTTGTAACTTATTCACATGTTCACAACCCTTATTATTATTACGATTTTTTAACTTAAAAATATATATTATATGTATCAATGGAACAAAATATTACCATTTTGGAGGTTCATATGCATTTTATTATCGATAAATCTCAACTCATTAATGGAATCCAACATGTTAGTAAAGCTGTTTCATTAAAAACAACGATCCCAATTTTAACAGGGATTAAATTTGAAGTTACAGAAAAAGGTTTAACTCTTATTGGCAGTGACTCGGACATTTCGATTCAAATCTTTATTCCCAAAATAGATGAAGAACAAGAGTATGTGAAAATCTATCAGGAAGGAAAACTAATTTTACCGGCCAGATATATTGTAGAAATTGTCAAAAAACTACCAGGGGATGAAATTGAATTTAAACAAATCGATCAACTATCGGTTGTCATTCGTTCAGAACGAACAGAATTTCGTTTAAATGGATATGATGCTGAGGAATTTCCAAATTTGCCTCAAATTGAGGAAGAACAAGTATTTACCATTCAAAGTGATTTATTAAAATCGATGATTCGCCAAACATTGTTTGCTGTTCATACTTTAGAGAGTAGGCCGATTTTAACAGGTGTACTCTGGGAACTAGAAAATCATATTTTAAAATTTATAGCAACTGACTCCCATCGTTTAGCAACAAGATCAGCAATGGTTGAAACTCTTAATGATTCAACATTTCATAATATTGTCGTACCAGGAAAATCTCTAAATGAACTAAGCAAAATTTTAGAAGATGAACCCAGACTCGTTCAGATTGTTGTTACAGAAAATCAAATTCTAGTAAAAATGAAACATTTGTTATTCTATTCTCGATTATTAGATGGGACTTATCCTGATACTTCAAGAATTATTCCTGATAAATTCAAGACGAATCTTATTCTTTCAAAACAAGAATTTGCTGATGCTATAGAAAGAGCGTTATTAATTGCAAAAGATGGAAAGAATAATATTGTAAAACTGACTACGCAAGAGAATTTGATGGTTGAACTCTCATCCAATTCTCCAGAAATAGGTAATGTAATCGAACAAATTCAAGCACAAGAAATTGCTGGAGATCAGATAAAGATCTCATTTAATGCAAAGTATGTATTAGAAGCGTTAAAGGCGATCGATAGTCAGGAAATCCGTATTAACTTTACTGGTGCGTTAAGTCCATTTGTAATTAAGCCATTAGATCACGATTGGGCCTTACATTTAATCTTGCCTGTTCGTACCTATTGATGACCAAAGGAGATCGAAAGATGGAATTTGTTAACATTCATACTGAATTTATCACATTAGGCCAATTATTGAAGTTAAAGAAGATCATTGATACAGGTGGACAAGCGAAGCATTTTTTGCAAGAAAATGATGTATGGGTAAATGGAGAAAAGGAAAACAGGCGAGGTAGAAAATTGTATCCAAATGACCGCATTCGCATTCAAAATTATGGGGAATATCAAATTATCGGAAATCAATAAACAGGAGAGAAGATATGTTCCTTACTCATCTCCAGCTAAAAAATTATCGGAATTATCATGAACTAGACTTAGACTTTGACCAGCGAATTAATATTTTTCAGGGGAATAATGCACAGGGAAAAACAAATATTATTGAAGCCATCTATCTTTTAGCTTTCGCAAAATCACATCGTACGTCAAAAGAAAGAGAGTTGGTCCAATGGGGCCAATCTTTTTCTGTTATTAAAGGTAATGTAAAGCGTTCACTTGGAGATGTAAACTTAGAAATTCAAATTACGACAAAAGGAAAAAAAGCAAAAATTAATGCTTTAGAACAAAAAAAATTAAGCGATTATGTTGGAGCGTTCAATGTGATTCTTTTTGCTCCAGAGGACTTAACCTTAGTAAAAGGCAGTCCTCAATATCGCCGTAAATTTCTTGATATGGAAATTGGACAAATTCACCCGTCTTATCTCTATCATCTTTCCCAATACCTAAAAGTGATTCAACAAAGAAATAATTTATTAAAGGATTTTACAAAAGATAAGAAGAATAAATTAGAAATGTTAGAAATTTGGAACATACAAATGGTAGAACATGGAACAAAAGTGATCGCTAAACGACTTGAATTTCTAAAAAAATTAGAAAAAAGGGCACAAGAAGTACATGATGGAATAACAGAAGGAACGGAAAGTTTAACCATTCAATATAAAAGTTCAATCCCAATAGAAGAGATAAAAACGGATTCTGATATAAGGCGAAAGTTTGAAGATCAGATCAAGAAAAACATAAAACATGAATTAGATCGAGGTACAAGTTTGATCGGTCCCCATCGAGATGATTTAGATTTTTATATCAATCAAATTGATGTAAGATCTTATGGATCCCAAGGGCAGCAAAGAACAACGGCATTATCTTTAAAATTAGCAGAGATTGAACTTATCCATGAAGAAGTAGGAGAATATCCCATTCTTTTACTCGATGATGTTTTATCAGAGTTAGATAAAAAAAGGCAAACTCATTTAATCAAAACCATTGAAAATAAAGTACAAACCATGATTACGACAACAACAACAGAAGGAATTGATTTCAAGCGTTTAGATCAATCATCTATGTTTTCCGTTTCTCAAGGAAAGGTAACGAAAAAGGATTGAGGTGTACATCGTGTTTATCCATATTGGTGGAGATTTTGTTGTTTTAGCAAAAGAAGTTGTGGCGATTATTGATGTTAGTAACCAAGAGCAAATATCAAAAAAAGGAAAATCCTATGTACAGCAAATGGAACAAACACATCCTGTCATACGAATTTCAAACACGGATGTGAAATCCATCGTCATTACAACAAATCATATTTATTTTTCACCTATTTCTTCTTTAACCTTAAAAAAAAGAGCCAATGCTTTTCATTTAGAGAATGATCTTATGCATAATAAAACTCGTGATTAAGATGGAAGGGGTATATATGGCGACAGTTTCCAATAATTATGATGCAAGTCAGATTCAAGTGTTAGAAGGGCTAGAGGCAGTTCGTAAAAGACCAGGCATGTATATTGGATCCACATCTGAACGGGGATTACACCATTTGGTGTGGGAAGTTGTGGATAATAGTATCGACGAAGCCTTAGCGGGTTATTGTGATCATATTGTCGTTACCGTTCATAAAGACAATAGTGTAACGGTTAGTGATAATGGTCGAGGCATTCCCGTCGATATTCACCCGAAAATGGGCCGTCCAGCTGTTGAAGTTGCTTTGACGGTATTACATGCTGGCGGTAAGTTTGGCGGAGAAGGGTATAAAGTATCGGGTGGGTTACACGGTGTTGGTGTATCTGTTGTCAATGCTTTATCCACTTGGTTAGAAGTTATTGTAAAAAGAGATGGAAAAATACATAAGCAAAGATACCGCCGTGGAGTTCCTGAATATGATTTAAAGGTGATCGGAGAGACCGATGAGACAGGAACGACAGTTACTTTTTTACCAGATCCCGAGATCTTTCAAGAGTCGACTGAGTTCAACTATGAAACGTTAAAATCTAGATTAAGGGAATTAGCCTTTTTAAATCGAGGAATTAAGATTGAGCTGATTGATGAAAGAGGAGAGGGAAAAAAGGACCGTTTTTACTATGAAGGCGGAATTAATTCATTTGTTGAGTTTTTAAATAAAAATCGAGATGTCTTACATCCAAAGCCAATCTATGTAAAAGGAAACAAAGATAACATCGAATTAGAAATCTCTATGCAGTATAATGATAGCTATTCAAGCAATATCTTATCATTTGCCAATAATATTCACACCCATGAAGGGGGAACGCACGAGTCTGGTTTTAAAAGTGCGTTAACGAGGGTATTAAATGACTATGCAAGAAAGAATAATCTTTTAAAAGAACAGGATGCAAATCTATCAGGCGATGATGTTCGTGAAGGACTTACTGCGGTGATTAGTGTAAAGATTCCTAATCCCCAATTTGAAGGACAAACCAAAACAAAGTTGGGAAATAGCGAAGTTCGTGGGATTACGGAGTCCATATTTGGGGATAAATTATCCATTTTTTTAGATGAGAATCCTTCTGTCGCTAAAAAAATAATCGAAAAAGCCCTTTTGGCTGCAAGAGCAAGAGAAGCTGCAAGAAAAGCAAGAGAATTAACAAGAAGGAAAAATGCATTGGAAGTTAGTTCATTACCAGGGAAATTAGCCGATTGTTCAAGTAAAGATGCTTCCATTAGTGAACTTTATTTAGTTGAGGGGGATTCGGCAGGGGGTTCAGCAAAACAAGGAAGAGATCGAACCTTCCAAGCGATTTTGCCACTAAGGGGGAAGATCTTAAACGTAGAAAAAGCAAGATTAGACAAAATTTTTGCCAACGAAGAGATTCGCGCGATGATTACCGCTTTAGGAACAGGAATTGGGGATGATTTTGATATTTCTAAAGCGAGATATCATAAAATTATTATCATGACTGATGCTGACGTAGACGGAGCCCATATTCGTACTTTGTTACTTACGTTTTTCTTTAGATATATGCGGGAGTTAATCGAAAAAGGTTATGTATATATTGCACAACCACCTCTTTATCAAATCAAACAAGGAAAAACCGTTCGTTATGCTTATAATGACCGAGAATTAGAAAAAATTAAAACAGAACTCCCTGATCGTCCAGAACCAGTTATCCAGCGTTACAAAGGTTTAGGAGAAATGGATCCCAACCAATTATGGGAAACGACGATGAATCCCAAGACAAGAACCTTATTACAGGTTAGTTTGCAAGATGCTTCTGATGCGGATTATGTTTTCGAAACATTAATGGGGGATAAAGTAGAGCCTCGAAGGGAATTTATCCAAGAATATGCGAAATACGTTCGTAATCTGGATATATAAAGTGATGGAGGTAAAACATGCTTGAAGCAAATGAAAGAATAAAAGAGGTCAATATTAGTCAGGAAATGAAAAACTCGTTTATTGATTATGCCATGAGTGTCATCGTAAGCCGAGCATTACCTGACGTAAGAGATGGTTTAAAACCAGTACACCGTAGAATTTTGTATGCGATGAATGAACTGGGAATGACACCAGATAAACCACACAAAAAATCAGCGAGAATCGTAGGTGAAGTAATTGGGAAATATCATCCCCATGGAGATGCAGCTGTCTATGAGACCATGGTGCGAATGGCTCAAGATTTCTCATATCGTTATGTATTAGTTGATGGTCATGGCAATTTTGGCTCTATTGATGGGGATTCTGCGGCAGCGATGCGTTATACAGAAGCGCGGATGTCGAAGATTTCTACTGAATTATTACGGGATATCAATAAAGAAACCATTGATTTTGGTGATAACTATGATGGATCGGAAAAAGAACCATTCGTATTACCTGCACGATTTCCCAATTTGTTAGTCAATGGTGCTTCAGGAATAGCCGTTGGGATGGCAACCAATATTCCACCTCATCAATTAGGTGAGGTCATCGATGGAATCATTATGTTGATTGATAGGCCGGATGTGGATGTTAACCAGTTAATGACGGCCATTAAAGGGCCGGATTTCCCAACGGGTGGAATCATTTTAGGCAAAGAAGGCATTAAAAAGGCATACCAAATAGGTAAAGGCTCCATTACAATTCGTGCGAAAGCGTTTATTGAAGAAATGAATAACGGCAAAAGCAGGATTATCGTTGAAGAAATCCCTTATCAAGTGAATAAAGCAAAATTAATCGAAAAAATTGCTGAATTAGTTCGGGACAAAAAAATTGAAGGAATTACCGACTTAAGAGATGAGTCTGACCGCAATGGTATGCGCATTGTGATCGAGCTAAGGAAAGATGTAAATGCCAATGTGGTTTTAAACAATTTATATAAACAAACCAGTTTACAAACTTCTTTTGGCATTAATATGCTTGCGCTAGTGGATGGGGAACCTAAAGTTCTTAACTTAAAACAAATTCTAATCCATTACCTCGATCACCAAAAAGTTGTCATTCGCAGAAGAACAGAATACGACTTAAAGAAAGCAGAAGCAAGAGCCCATATTTTAGAGGGGTTACGGATTGCACTCGACCATTTAGATGAAGTGATTTCCCTTATTCGCGCTTCAAGAACAACGGATGAAGCCAAAAATGGTCTAATGACGAAATTTCAGCTCACAGAGACCCAAGCACAAGCGATCCTAGATATGAGATTACAGCGCTTAACAGGGTTGGAACGAGAAAAAATTGAGAATGAATATCAAGAATTAATAGTAAAAATTAGGGAATTTAAAGCCATTTTGGCCGATGAACAAAAAATATTAGCCATTATTAAAGAAGAATTGTTAGAGATTAAAGAAAAATATAACGATGAAAGAAGAACAAAGATCACCAATGCAGAGAATGAGATTGATGTAGAAGATCTCATTCCTGAAGAAGAAGTTGTCGTCATGTTAACCCATCAAGGGTATATTAAACGGCTTCCCATCTCTACTTACCGTAGCCAAAGACGGGGCGGAAAAGGTGTTACAGGAATGGGAACAAAAGAAGATGATTTTGTTCAACATGTCTTTATTACAAGTTCTCATAATTATATCATGTTTTTTACCAATAAAGGGAAAGTCTACCGATTAAAAGCATATGAAATCCCAGAATTAAGTCGTACGGCAAGAGGTACACCGATTATCAACTTAATTCAAATCGAATCCAATGAAAGAATTAATGCTGTTTTCTCAATCAGGGAATATAGCAAAAATCATTATTTATTTTTTGCAACTGCTCACGGAATCGTGAAAAAAACACATCTTTCTGAATATGAAAACATTCGGAAAGGTGGGCTTATCGCCATCAATTTAAAAGATGATGATGAACTTATTGGCGTCAAATTAACGGATGGAAAGCAAGAAATTATCTTAGGTACAAAGATGGGGCAATCGATTCGTTTTTCAGAACAAGATGTTCGAGTCATGGGCAGAAATGCCACAGGGGTAAAAGGGATTCAACTAGCAGAAGGTGATCTTGTTATCGGCATGGATATTATTCGTGATGATCTTGATGTCTTAATTGTTACAGAAAAAGGTTATGGGAAAAGGACACCAGCTTCCGAATATCGTGTACAAACAAGGGGAGGAAAAGGGATTAAAACTTTAAATGTAACAAGAAAAAATGGTTATATCGTTAGTTTGAAAGTTGTCTCAGAAGATGATGATCTGATGATTGTTACAACTAGTGCAATGGTTATCCGTCTGAATATGAAAGCAATTTCTTTAATTGGAAGGTATACTCAAGGGGTGAAACTGATTCAAATTCAGGATGATGACGCTGTAGCAACTGTTGCAAGAGTACACACTAATGATGAAGAAGAATATAGTGAAGAAGAATAAAGATTATATCCGTTTTTAAAAGAGCACTTCAATAGTGCTCTTTTTTTTTATATCTCATAAAAGAGACAAAATTAAGATCTTGTCGTTAAAAAGGAAATATTTGTAGAATGGAGATAAGTGAAAAGAAAAGGGGAAATGTCTATGACTTTAATCTCCATCCAAAATATTTATCCAGGTATGGTTTTAAAAGAAGATGTTTATAGCAGATTAGGTGGTCTTTTATATAAAAAGGGGACGATTTTAAAAGAACAAGATCAAGAAATACTATTTGCTTTTGGAGTCACACATATTCAAATCATTGATGAGAAAAAAGATAAAGAAAAAATGAAAATAAGTAGAAATACAAAAAAAGAAGAGGAAATTCATAATCAAAGTAATAGTCAAGAACTTATTTTTCAAGAAAATTATAACCGTGCATTTTACTTAGTTGCGCAAATTTTAAGATCAGCACAAGGAAAACCACAAATTCCACTTATTGAGTTAAGAAACTCAATTCAACCTATTTTAGATTACACCATTAAAAACCCAAAAGTATTACTAACTTTACATCGCTTTGAAAATTTAAATAAATACGAGATTGTCCATGCATTATCTGTTGGTATGTTATCTTACTCTATAGCAAATTGGTTAGGCATGGATCAAAGCAAATGGACGCAACTTGCTTTAGCTGGTGTTCTTCATGATATAGGAATGAGTCGGATACCAAATCAAATTCTTGATAAAAAAACGAGTCTTGATTATTACGAGCGAGAAGAGGTAAAAAAACACACAGTATACGGTTATCAAATGTTAAAGGGTATAAAAGGATTAAACGAAGGAGCGATTCTTGCTGTATTACAGCATCACGAAAGAAATGATGGGTCAGGTTATCCCCTTCAATTAAAACAAGAACAAATTCATACCTACAGTAAAATTATTGCAATTGCAGATGTGTTTCATGCAATGATTTCAAAGAGAAGTTATAGGGAAAGGATTCCTATCTTTAGTGTATTGGAACAATTACTGGAAGATAGTTTTGGAAAGTTAGACCCTAAAATTGTGCAAACATTTGTAAGGATGTTATCGCAAATTACGATTGGAAAACGAGTAATATTAAACAACGGTTTAGAAGGAACCATTCTATTTATAAGTGCGAATCATCCTACGCGTCCTTTGATTCAAGTAAATGACCAGATAATTAACTTAGAAACAGAAACGAACTTATTTGTTAAAGAAATAATTGTGTAACTTCATTAAGTTAATTGCAAACCAAAAAAGCTCCAGAAAAATCTTATTGACATAATATCAAAGGGTATGATAGTGTATTAGATGTCGTTTCGTTGCGAGATCATCGGATGAAACGGCAAGATAAAAATAAGGAATAAAAAGTTATTGACAAGGGATAATAAAATGTTATAGAATGTTTCTTGCTGTCGTCACGAAATTTGTTCTTTGAAAACTGAACAGTGTCTGCTTAGCGAACCCTTCAATTCACGAAGGA